>JAQTQU010000010.1 GCA_028712095.1 Candidatus Peribacteraceae bacterium | reverse complement strand
CGGGGCCGATGATATCCACGAGCGGCACACCGAACACATGCGCCATGTAGAGCGGGCCCGTATCGACCGCGACGAAGAGAGAGGCTCGCTTGATCACCGCCGCAAGATGCCGGAGCGAGAGGTCGTGCGCCTCCGTCACGCGAGAAGGATCGCGGAGGAGGCTGAGCGCCTGCCTCGTCACGCGCATATCGGTATCGAGGAAAACGACGGACATGCCATGATGATCGATGACGTGCCGCGCCACCGCGACGAACCGCTCGATCGGCCATTCCTTGAGCGCGTTGCCCGCACGCAGGGAGATGGCAGCGAAAAGCTGACCGGAGCCGATGCCGTGACGCTGCAACCAATCTGAGGCGAACTGCTCCTCGGCATCACTCAGGAACATCTCATGACGGTACGGCACGGGCGCAGCGCCGAGGAGTCCGGCCAGAGACATGTAGTGATCGTACGTCCGCGTATGCCGCCCGTAGTGCGCCCGATGGGTGTAGAAGATCCTGAACCACCGTTCAAGCAAACTCAACACCCTCCCCCGCGTGTAGATGCGGACGGGAGCGGCCGACCACAGCCCCATCATGCTGAGGAACGACGCGGGAAAGACAACCATGCTCACGTCGAACTGCCCGCGCATGAACGTACTCCAGAGCCGCAAGGCACCCGCCGATCCGCGGTACTGTGGATCGTCAATGTGGATCATCGCGTCGACATTCGGATTTCCCACGAGTATATCGCCCGTGCGCTGAAGACAGAGAACCGTAACGTGATCCCCGTGCTCACGCAGAGCGCGGAAGAGCGGCGTCATGCAGACCATGTCCCCGATCTTCGCCGCCTGCACGACGAGGACGCGGCGCCGTTCGGGTTTCCGCCGAGCGCGGTTGCGCGCCTTGAGGAGCAGCCAGGGGAGCGCGAGTGTCGTGAGCGTGCCGAGCAGGAGGGTTCGGAACATCAGGCGGGAGGATGAACATCGGAGAGGAACTGCGACGTGGAGCCCAATTCCTGCTTCACGGGGACGAGGACGAGCTTCGCTCCGATCTGGTCGAGGATCGGGCGCTCGACGCACTGCTCGCCGTACGTCGCGGCATTCACGTGCATCTGCGGCTTGATCGTGGGCAACCATGAACGCGGGTCATCGTCATCGAAGATGAAGACGGCATCCGCGAACCGGGCCACGGAGAGCGCGCGGGTCTCCGCATTCTGCAAGGGGCGCCCTTCGCCCTTCGCTCTCCGCACGGAAGCATCGCTGTTCACGCCCACGATGAGCACATCCCCATGCTTGCGCGCCTCCTCAAGGAGGAACCGGTGCCCGTCGTGGAAAAAATCAAACGCGCCGTTCGTGGTGACAACCGTCTTTCCCTGCACACGCTCCTCCTCCGCCCATCGCGCGACATCAGTGAGAGAGCGAATGCGTTCCGCAGGTGCCAGCAGAAGATCGGCGAGCTCGGAAAGGGAGCGAACGAGGTATGTGGAAGAGAACTTTCTCGGATGCCGGGAGACGAAGATACGCGCGGTCCGGCAGCCGATCGCCTGGCCCATCTGCATGTCCCGATCCATGTCTCCCGCGAGAATGGTTTCCTTCGCTGTGAGGCCTGGAAAGCGCTTGCGGAGCGCCTCCCACATGCCGGCTTTGGGCTTGCGGCAGACACACGCATCTTCCACGCGGTGCGGACACTTCTCGGCGGCGTCAATGCGGACGCCCTCTTCCTGCAATAATTGGATCACGCGGCTGATGCAGGCATCGACGTTCTCCTCCGTCGCGATGCCGCGGGCGATCTTGGACTGATTCGTGACGATGAAAAACCGCCATCCGGCGTCTTGCAGCTTCTTCAGCCCCTCCGCGACACCCGGAAGCAGAGTGACGCGCGGCGGATCGTAAGCCACTCCCCCGTTATCTTCGATCAGCGTTCCATCGAAATCGAGGAGGAGAAATTTCATAAAAAATCAGAAACATCTAAAACCTTCGACCATCCACAAACGGCTCCCCTCTCCGATACATTTCCTGATCTCCTCTCCACCCGAAGGGGGGAGAGGGTAGGGTGAGGGGGCAGGAGAAAAAGAAAAGTGTCATGGGAGATTCGATGTCATAAGACATCCAGAAGTTCCGCGGGAGTGACCGTTGCCGTGCCCGCCTTGCCGACGGCGATGCCGGCGGCGCGGTTGCTGAGATCCACGGCATCGAGGAGCTTGCCTTTGAGCCCGAGAGCGACCGCCAGAACGGCGACTACCGTATCCCCCGCTCCCGACACGTCGGCCACTTCGCGCACGAACGTGGAGAAGCGTTCCGGAGCCTTGCGGGGATGCGCGAGGAGCATGCCATCGGCCCCCAGGGTGAGCAGCACGTCGGTCTTGAGCGCGCCCGCCAGTAGCTTGCCCGCCTCCTCGGCCGAAAGATCCGCCCGCCCCGTGAGGAGCAAGGCCTCCCGGCGGTTGGGTGTGATGAGCGTCACGCCGCGGGCGGCGACGAGGTACGAGGCATCGAGGGGCTTGGGGTCGAGCACCACGGGCTTCTTCTTCCGCCGCGCGAGGGCGATGCATGCCCGCAGAACAGCGGGCGAGAACACGCCTTTGGCGTAATCCGAGAGGAGCAGGACATCGTGCTTGGGTAACTCCCGCTCGACGTACTGAAGAAGAGCGCGCACCTGTGCTGGCGAGGGAGAAGATTGTTCCTCAAAATCGAGACGGACGATCTGGTGCGAGGACCCCGCGACGATACGCTGCTTCTGCGTCGTGAAGCGCTGCGCATCCACGAGCAGACGCGACCGCACCTTGCCCTTGCGGAGGAGCGCTTCAAGTTCCGCCCCCGGCGCATCCTTGCCCTTGAGGCCGATGAGCGTCGCTCGGGCGCCGAGTGCCACGATATTGCGCGCCGCATTCGCCGCGCCGCCGGGAAATGACGCCTTCTCCCGAAAGTGAACCACAGGAATCGGGGCTTCGGGCGAGATGCGGTCCACGGAACCGGAGAAGTACGTATCGAGCATCACGTCACCCACGACGAGCACCGAGCACTTCTTGAACGAACGGATGAGGGCGGACTGCCGGTCATAGCGTTCCTGCTCCACGTGGCCAGAGTACTCCGTGCGAAAGCTGTCGTCCTCGCGGTGCGTGGTGGAGAACTCGAACATCTCGCTGTCTTCCATACCCGTGAAGCGGTGCGGAGTATCGGCGGGAATGTGAACGAAATCGCCGGGGTTGAGCTCACGTTTTTCCTTGCCCAGCTCCAGAAGCACACGGCCCTGCTGCACGTAGAAGACTTCATCCTTCTCCTTGTGCGTGTGCAGGCTGCATCGGCGGTCTTTCTTGAGGAGGAGCTTCTTGCCGCAGTACTCCTTGTTCACGATCCAATGTTCCTCGCCCCACTGCTTCTTCTCCTTGTGAACGGAGGAACCGGAGAAGAACGACTGCCGTGATCGGGGATGGACGAATGCCATAGGCGCGTAGGGGCCATCTTGCCACAAAAACGGTCACGGAGCCACAAAAAACACGAGAGATCCGGCCTACACCTTCACGCCCATGGCTTTCAGATCGGCCTCCATCATGAGCCCCACGAGCTCGGCCAGCGTGGTTTTGGGTTGCCAACCCAATTGCTGTTTCGCCTTGGTGGCGTCGCCGAGCAGACAATCCACTTCCGCTGGTCGGCAGTAGCGGGGGTCGAGGCGTACGATGACCTTGCCGGACTTCGTATCACGGTACGTCTCGTCCGTTCCCGATCCGGAGCGATCAAAGGCAATACCCGCTTTTGCAAGGGACAGTTCCAGGAATTCGCGCACGGTCGCCGTCCTGCCTGTGGCGAGCACGTAGTCATCCGGCTCCGGCTGCTGCAGCATCATCCACATGCCTTCGACGAACTCTTTGGCGTACCCCCAGTCACGCTTTGCCTCCAGATTGCCGAGATACAGGCACTCCTGCTTGCCGGCAAGGATGTTGGCGATACTCAGAGTGATCTTGCGCGTGACGAAGTTCTCGCTCCGGCGCGGAGACTCGTGATTGAAGAGGATGCCGTTCACCGCGAACATACCGTAGCTCTCGCGGTAGTTGCGCGTGAGGTAGAACGCGTAGGCCTTGGCACAGCCGTAGGGACTGCGCGGGTAGAACGGGGTTTCCTCGGTCTGAGGTGAGATAACGGCTTTGCCGAAGAGCTCGCTCGAGCTCGCCTGGTAGAAGTGAGCGGGCAGTCCGCTCGTGCGCAGGGCCTCAAGCAGGCGCGTCGTGCCGAGCGCCGTGATGTCCCCCGTGTACTCCGGCATGTCGAAGCTCACGCCGACGTGGCTCTGCGCGGCGAGGTTGTAGACCTCATCCGGCTTTGCAGTCGAGAGAATGCGGATGAGAGAATTCGAATCGCCCAGATCACCGTAGTGCAGCTGGAAATCCGGGGCATCACGCGCGATATCTTTGAACAGGTGCTCGATACGCCCGCGGTTGAACGTGGAAGATCGGCGAACGATGCCGTGCACTTCGTACCCCTTCGACAACAGGAACTCCGCGAGGTAGGAACCGTCCTGTCCGGTGATGCCGGTGATGAGGGCGCGCTTCTTGGGCATGGGACGACAGGATCTTTAGGAAGGGAGCCTAGCCAGGCGGAAGTACTCTATAAGAACATCGGAGAGCAGCGTGCGAATTTGCTCCTTTGTGAGCGGCTGAATCTTGGAGGAATCGCAGGCATTGCTCGAAACGCCCAATTTCCGCTTAATCTGCTGCTCGCCGGGAATGACAATTTGAGAATGAACGACAAACATGTCCTGCTCTTCAGTCGCATGCTGCGCCTCTTCGGCGGTCATCAGAATTTCCTCCATCTTTTCACCGGGCCGCGCGCCGATCACCTGCTGCCTGATCACGGTGCTCTGCCGGCCATAGCGCGGAGCAAGTTCCTCGATGAGTACGTCGATCATATCACCCAGACGCAGTACCGGCATCTTGAGGATGAAAAGCTCCCCTCCTTCCATGCGCTCCATGGCACGAAAGAGGAGAGAGACGGCTTGGGGAATGGACATGAAGAACCGGATCATCTTGGGATCGGTGACCGTGACAGGGCCACCCTGTTCAATTTGCTTGCAGAAGAGGGGAAGTACCGATCCGCGGGATGCAAGAACATTGCCAAAGCGCACAGAGGCGAAACGAATGGGCCGCGGACCAGCGAAGTGCATGGCCGACGTCATCATCTTCTCCGCAAGTAGTTTCGTGGCACCCATGACGTTCGACGGACTAGCTGCCTTGTCAGTGGAAATGAGGAGTACTCTGCCAACACCCTGCGCGATGGCCGCGTCAATCACATTCTGCGTGCCAATGACATTCGTCTTCACTGCCTCGAAGGAATTGTATTCGCAAAAGGGCACATGCTTGTACGCCGCACAATGAAACACGAAATCCACTCCTTCCATGGCACGCAACATCCTTTGATAGTCGCGAACATCCCCCAACAAATAGCGAACATGTTCCTGCACTTGCGTCCCCAGTTCCCGCTCCAGAAGGTACTGCTTATGTTCATCGCGTGAAAGCACTCTGATCGCCTTCGGCTTGAACGCCAAAAGCTGCCGCACCACCTCCGATCCGATGGATCCGGTGCCGCCGGTGACAAGGATGGTTTTATCTGTAAAGAAAGACATGGATTTACGAGGGGAGATGCAAGAGCCCATCTTTCAACGTTTCGCAGACTTGTGCAACGTGCTTCGCCGACATTCGGGACGAAAAGGGAAGGGCGAGCGTCCGCTCCGCGATGTGTTCCGTCATGGGAAACGCCCCCTCCCGAAAGCCGAATTTTTCGCGGTAGAACGGCTGCAGGTGGATGCAGGGAAAATACATATTGCAGCCGATGCCCTGCTCCTTCAAAAATCGGATCAGGAAATCACGATCCTTGGGACCGTGCTGATCACCGAGCCGGACAACGTAGACGAACCAGCTCACCTGAACCCCCTCTTGGTCCGCGGGACCATGGACATGCTCTGAGACATCGGCAAGGCCCTCTCTGTACCAAAGTGCAACCTGCGATCTCTTCTGGATCATGACGGGGAGCTTGCGGAGCTGACTCAAGCCGAGAGCACAGTTGATATCACTGATGCGATAGTTGAAACCAAGACGATGATGAACCAGAAATGCGTCCTCATCGTCACGACCCTGGTTTCTGAGGGAGCGCACCATCCGGGCGAGATCCGGACGATCGGTGACGAACATCCCTCCCTCCCCCGTCGTCATCTGCTTGTTGGGATAGAAGGCGAACACCGCACAATCGCCGAAAGAACCCGCTCGTTTTCCCTCGCGCTCCGATCCCATCGCCTCGCAACTGTCCTCGATCAGGAGCAGAGAGTGTTTGTCTGCGATCGCTCTGAGCTCCTTCCACTCCGCGAGGTAACCGAACACGTCCACTGCGAGGATCGCCTTCGTGCGCGGCGTGATCGCCGCTTCCACCTGCGCAGGATCGATGCACAGTGTGTCCGGGAGGATATCCACGAAGACCGGTTTTGCCCGCTCGAAGAGAATGCAATTCGCCGAAGCGATAAAGCTGAAAGGCGTGGTGATGACCTCGTCTCCGTCATGAATATCCAGTGCATGCATGGCCAGATGGAGCGCACATGTTCCGTTGCTCACCGCCACAGCCTCTTTCGTGCCGACGTACTGCGCAAACTTCTGCTCGAACTCGCGGAGTTTTGGTCCGAGCGAGAGAGAGGTTGTACGCAAGACAGCGACCACCGCTTGAATATCCTCCTCGCTGATATCGGGCATGGAGAGGGAAATTGTCTGCTGCATCACCGGATACGATAGCCCAAATCCACATACAGATGCGAACGTTTACCGCTGTTTCAGGAGGCGACCCGCTTCACCGCCGGTACGCCCAGAGCCGTCACTCCGTCGCCGAAATCCGAAATAACCGCGGCACCCGCGCCAATGACAACTTGGCTCCCGATGGAACAATATTCCCGGATACAGCTTCCGATTCCGATGAATGTCTGCGTCCCGATTTTGACACCGCCTGCGACGCGGGCGCCCGGAGCGATGTGCGTGTAGTCACCGACAGAGCAGTCATGGTCAACGGAAGCACCCGTATTCACGATGCATCCTTTGCCCAGTACAGCATCCGGTCCGACGCTGACCTGCGCAAGAATGGCGCTGCCCGGAGCGATACGCGCACTTTTAGAAACTGCTGCGGAAGGATGGATGACCGTCGCCATGGGGAATCCCATGCCTTCGAGCATCTGCTGCACCTTTGCCCGTGCCGCGCAATCGCCGATCGAGACTAAACAGTACGCTCCTTCCTTCTGCAATTTCTCCAGTGCTTTCTGGTTACCGAGAATCGGGTACCCGCCATGCTCCCCCGTGCGGACATCATCAATGAAACCGAGGACGCGCCAGCTGCTTGCCGCGGCATCGACGACGACCTTTCCGTGTCCTCCGGCGCCGAACAGAATGAGTGGAAGAGATGCCATGGTCATGCAGTATAGCCAGAAGACGCCGGATGCTCCATGAGGAAGGTACGCAGAATATCTGCGATCCGCCCGCCAGCCTTTCCATCGCCGTAGAGATTCTTGCACTGTTTGAGTTTCGCACGGAAAGACGTATCGCTTATCGCAGTCTGAATGGCATGCTGAATGTATTTGGCATCATACGGAACATCGAGGACATTCCCTGAACGGGTTCGACCCTGCTGGCGGCCGCCGACATTCACAACGGGAAGATGGAAAGACGCCGCTTCAATGATACCGCTGCTGCTGTTGCCGACGAATACGTCCGCAGCAGCCATCCACGAAAGGTAAACGGCATGAGGAAGGCTCTGCACGAAACGCGCGTTCTTCCTCTTCTGCACGAATCCCCGGAGCATCTCGTTCATCGCCACACCGCCGGCATCGGCATTCGATCCGACGATCATGATACTGCCCTCAAAGGATTCCAGTGCCTTGAGCGAGGGCTTTAGTTGCTCCTCGGGAGACAGCGCATCGAGTGTGTCAGGATGCTGAAGAAAAAGAAGTAACGGTGAAGCGGGCGGCAACCCGACCCCGCCGAGCAATTCCGGTTTCGGAACCGGCGAGAACGAGATGATGGTATCGATCGCCGGAGCACCAGTGCAGTGCACCTGTCGTCCACGGCCACCAAGCATGCGGCGCACGCGCTCAGCATCCTCCTCCGTGGAGGTGCAGTGAATAGTGGCGAGCTCCGAAATGGCATGACGCACGGGATCATCCACGGACCCGGAGAGCTCGCCCGCATGCAATTGCGCGACGGGAATACCGCAGTACGTTGCCGCAACGGTCGCCGCAAGTTGTTCGCCGCGATCCCCAAGCACCAGCACAAGGGAAGGTTTGCGTTCAACGAAAATGCGCGCGCACTCAGTCGTCGTCTTGCCCACGAACTCCGCCATGGACGCAGGGGTATCCGCGAGCGTGAGTGTATCGACTTCGGCAACGACATTGAATCCATCTCGGCGGATCTGCTCGACCGTTGAACCAAATTCCGGCTTCAGGTGCATGCCGACCACCGCCACTTCGAGACGCAATTCCTTACGGGCCTTGATTGCCCGAAAGACCGGAACGTAGATCCCGTAATCCGCGCGCGTGCCGGTGATGGCGAGAATCTTCTTCATACAAACATGTCCCAGGTGAGCGGCGTCCCGGACAGAATATCCTTTTTGGCCTTCTTGCCGATGACATCCTGCACGAATTTCGGTGCGATACCCGTGCCCGGCCTGCGAATGGCGATCATTTCCGCTGTGAGAGACTGGCCCTTCTTAAGATCGCGACAGGCGACGATGCTCCGTCGCGCGACTGAACGCACGTTCTCTTCACACGGCTGACATTTTTTCTCGCCGTTCCCCAGGGCCTCCTGAAGGATGGGCACATCCTTCAGCGCCTCTGCATCCTTGATGATGCGAATCATCTGCGTGAGTTCCCCGGGTTCCAACGATGCCGCGTGATCGGGGCCGGGCAGAGACCGGTCGAGGGTGAAATGCTTTTCGAGGACCTGTGCGCCAAGCGCTGCAGCCGTCAAAGCCACGGCAACACCCTCCGTGTGATCGGAATAGCCGACGGGAACATGGAATTCCTGACGCAGAGTTTCCATGGCCCGCAGATTGATTTGGTCGGTGGGCGCGGGATAGGCGCTGACGCAGTGGAGCAGGGTAAGTGGGACTTTCGTCGCGCGGAAAATTTCGACGGCTTCCTTCACCTCTTCGAGGGAACACATACCCGTAGAGAGGATGATATCGACACCGAGGTCGGCTACGTCTTTCAGGAACGGAAGATTCGTGACCTCGCCGGAGGGGATTTTCAGCGTCTTGAGACCAAGAGAGAGCAGAAATCTGGCAGACACGACGTCGAACGGCGTCACGATCAGTTCGATCTTTCGTTCCTTTGTATGGGCGGCGAGCCGCCGGTATGCCTCCTTCGGCAGCATGAGAGACGTGAGCATCTCCTTCTGGTCGCGCCAGGCATCCTTGCCCTCCTGATACGTAGCCAACGACGCTTTGCCAGCCAGCTCGTCCGGATCAAACAGCTGGAATTTAACGGCATCCGCCCCGGCATCGCTGGCGGCCTCCACCAGACGCATGGCCAGATCCTCCTTGCCATTATGGTTCACGCCGGCTTCGGCGATGACAAACACGGATAGGCGGGGAGACGATTCCTTGGTCATATGAGGAGGAGCCAAAGAGAAGGTAAATCTATACTACATCCTGTAATATTGAAAATAATGCGGCGAAGCGCTGGGTGGCTCCGCCGGGACCCGGCGCTGGAGCCGCACCCTAATGAGGGAAAAAGTGGATCATGGAGGAAAAACCGTAGGTTTGTCCTCCATGCATTAGTACACTATGCCCGATGCATAGCGTGCGCATCATCCCCCGGCTCGACATCAAAGGACCGAACGTGGTGAAGGGCATCCACCTCGAGGGTCTGCGCGTCATCGGAAATCCTGTGAAGCTTGCCCGCAAGTACTTTGAACAGGGAGCCGACGAACTCATCGCCATGGATATCGTCGCCTCGCTCTACCAGCGGAGCCCCGATTTCGACCTGATGCGCTCTATTGCCAACGAGCTCTTCATCCCGCTGACCATGGGCGGAGGAATCCAATCGCTGCACGACATCAATAACTTTCTGCGCGCGGGAGCGGACAAGGTTGCGATCAATACGTACGCGACTCTCAATCCTGCCCTCCTCTCCGAGGCCGTGCACCAGTTCGGCGCGCAGTGCATCGTGCTATCGGTCGAAGCGAAGCGAAGCGCTCCGGGCCGCTGGGAAGCGTATACCGACGGCGGCCGCGAGCACTCGGGATTGGACGCGATCGAGTGGATCAAGCGCGCGCTTGCGATGGGCGTGGGGGAAATTCTGCTCACCTCAGTGGACTTCGATGGAACAAAGAAAGGATATGACCGGGGGCTGCTCGCCGCAGTGACGGCATTCGCCGATGTTCCGGTGATCATCCATGGCGGTGCGATGGATGCCGCGTCGCTGACGGAAGCAATTCAAGAAGGTCACGCCGATGCGGTGTGCCTTGCCTCCATTCTTCACTATGACGAATGGACGATTGGCGCCCTCAAGGAACAATTGATGACCAAAAAAATTCCCATTCGTCACGCATAACGCCCATGGCTCACATCTGCATCGTTGACTACGGCATCGGGAACATCTTTAGCGCCATGAAGGCGCTCAGGCGCTTCACGCAGGATGTCATCCTGAGCGAGGACCCGAAGGAGATAGGCGACGCAGCCGCCCTCGTGCTCCCGGGGCAGGGAGCGTTTGAGGCAGGGATGGAAGGGCTGCGGGTACGCGGCCTGCTCGATGAAGTAAAAGCCGCGGCATCCAAAGGGAAACCTATTCTTGGTATCTGTCTCGGTGCACAACTCCTGCTTGAAAAGGGATATGAATTCGGCGAGTGGAAAGGCCTTGGTCTGTTACCTGGAGAAGTGGTGCATTTTCCAGTATTGGAACAGGGGGCCAAAACACCGCACATGGGTTGGAATTCCATCATTCCTCCGGCAGGGCACACATGGGAAGGAACTGTACTGAAAGAAGTGGTGCCCGGCGCGGACATGTACTTCATCCACTCGTATTTTCTAAAACCCAACGACCCCGCGCATATCCTGGCCGAAACGACGTACGGCGGGCTGACGTTTGCATCGGTCATCGGGAAAGGCCCGATCATCGGTTGCCAGTTCCATCCGGAGAAAAGCGGAGAAGCCGGCCTGAGGATTCTGAAAAATTTCGTCGCCCTCGCTCGCTGAGTGGCGCGCGACTGCTATACTTGCCGCCACCCATGAAAATCACGCGTAACAATGTCTGGAAAGGCCTTCGTGCACTGATCGGCAATGCATGGCGACCATCGTTTCTGAAAGCGCTGACGGTCCATGTCCTCGAGTACTCCGCGACGGCCAATTTGCGGAGGCGCTCCCCCGTCGCATCTCTCCCGCTCACGGACCCTCGTCTCGGTCTTGGCACCCCGTTCACGCTCACCTACGAAGCGAAGAAAGGCAACACCTCCCTCTTAGAGGAATATGTGCTCCTGAGTCTCATCCGATCGTGCGGCGTGCAGTCGTTCTTTGAATTCGGCACCTACCTTGGCCAAACATCGTACCTGCTCGCGAAAAATTTCCCATTGCTTCGCATCCACACGCTCGACCTGCCCGCGTCAGAAGTCGACAAAACATCGATCCCGATTTCTGCGGGAGAACGCCGCTATGTCGAGAAACCTGTTATCGGTGCCAAGTTTCTCGGTACCCCGGAACAAGAGCGCATCACGCAACTCACCGGCGACTCCGCGACCTTCGATTACTCCCCGTTCGAGCAAAGCATGGACTGCGTGTTCGTGGACGGGTGCCATGATTACGATTACGTCAAAAACGACACCCTCCATGCGAGACGTTTGATCAAAGAGAAAGGCATGATCCTCTGGCACGATTACCTGACCTACGAGAGCGTGAGCCGCTTCTTGAACGAACTCGGGCGGGAATTGCCACTGTACCACGTCCCGGGCACCTCGTTCGTGATCTTCCTCCGCGGATAGACGGTTCGAAAAGGCACGAAATGGAGAGCCGAAGCATTGATAAATCGGCACGCGGAGCACAGAATGCCGCACGTCGGTCTCTCCCCGTCACCCCGACGCACAATGGATGGCCCCAAAATCCCCACTGACCATCACTCCGTTCCGGAAACGAAGAGCGAACGCCAGTACGGACTTCCGTCCACCGTACAATTCTGCAAGAAGTGTGTCATGCCCAATACGCGGCCGTCTTCCTGCAACGAATATCAACACAATATCCGCCTCAAGCACCGGTACATCGACTTCGATGCAGAGGGTGTGTGCAGCGCCTGCCGGTTCTGCGAAGCCAAATACGATGGAACGATCAATTGGCAAGAGCGTGAAAAGGAGCTGATCGATTTGCTTACGCAGTACAGGAGCAAAGACGGTTCATACGACGTGCTCGTGCCGGGGAGCGGTGGAAAAGACAGCTGCTACGCCTCTCATGTCCTCAAATACAAGTACGGCATGCACCCGCTCACCGTCACATGGGCACCGCACCTGTACACGGACATCGGCTTCCGCAATTTTCAGAACTGGATTCACACCGGGGGATTCGACAACTTCCTCTTCACCCCCAATGGCAAAACGCACCGCCTCCTCACCCGTAACGCCTTCCTCCATCTGCTGCACCCGTTTCAGCCGTTCATCCTGGGGCAAAAGACATTCGCCGTGAAAATGGCTATCAAATACAACATCCCTCTGATCTTCTACGGCGAGAGTCCGGGGGAGTATGGCGCCAACGTGTCGATCCACCAGAAAAAATTCTCCAGCGACGACAAGAACAATGCCGGCTTCCGTTTCGATTTTCTACTGGGCAAAAACCTCGACGAGATTTATCTGGGCGGCGTTTCGGTCGCCGAGTATTTGGAAAAAGGAGTTCCGAAAGGAGATCTGGCCCCCTACTTTCCGGCAGATCCGTTCGAAATCGAGAAGCAGAAGATTGAATTTCACTATCTGGGCTACTACTTGAACTGGCACCCGCAGGAAGCCTTCTACTACGCCGTAAAGCACTGCGGGTTCGAGACCGCTCCCGAGCGCACACCGGGAACCTATAGCAAATACAACAGTCTGGATGACCGCACGGACGACTTCTTCTACTACACGACGCTCACCAAGTTCGGTTACGGACGCGCGACGCAGGACGCCGCACAGGAAATCCGGAACAGAGAAATCACACGGGAAGAAGGGGTGGCGCTGGTGCAGCGGTTCGGCGAAGAGTTCCCGCAGCGCTATTTCAAGGATTTCCTTCAGTACATCGATATTGATGAGAAAAAATTCTGGGAGACCATTGATGCGTACCGTGATCCCAGCCTGTGGAAAAAAACGGACACAGGCTGGAAGCTGCGCTACATCGTGCAGTGATCAGAGCGACCACCCACCGTCCACGACCAAATTTTGCCCCGTTACATAACGGGCATCATCGGAGAGCAGAAAAACCGCCGCAGGAGCGATGTCCTGCGGAGTAGCCATGCGCCCAAGAGGAGTGTGCGCCTCGTAGCGTTTCACGAAAGAATCCGGCTGCCGATCGAAGATGCCTCCGGGCGAGAGGGCATTCACGCGCACGCCCTGCGGACCGTAGTAGGCCGCCAGATACCGCGTGAGGTTGATGATACCGCCCTTGATCGCGCTGTAGGCGGCGGGCATCGTCATGGTTGTTCCTTCATACACGGAAAAATCCGGCGCTTCGAACCCGTAGATCGATCCGATATTGATCAGCGATCCCCCTTTCGCCTTTTTCATGTGCTCCAATACGACCTGGCAGCAGCGAAAGTATCCGCCAAGGTGCATCGCTACGTTCTCATCCCACGAAGCGGGAGGAATTTTTTCAAACGGAAGTCCCCAATCCGCCGTGCGGGGGTAGGCGTTGTTAATCCAGCCGTGCAGGGCACCGAATTTCTTCTGGATTTCCGCAACGCAGGAACGGATGGAATCGCTGTCCGTGATATCCATGCGCACGGTGCCCTTCGCAATGTCCGTCTCGCAGTGAATATCGGCGGAAATGGCCGTGGCACCGGCCGCTCCGCACTGGGCAACCAGTTCTTTTCCGAGAAGTCCCTCCCCTCCCGTGACGACGATGATGTGCTTCTGCAGATTACTCATGGAGGCTTAAGCGTAAAACGTCGCAGGCTTCCTCGGCCGCATTCATCGGCTTTTTACCGGTCTTCAGACAGTCGAGGAGGTAGCGCATCTGCGCGCAGTATAGATCCGGCATGGTGAGCGGGGAGGAAAATATCCGCTTTCCCCCCGCATCAATCGTGTACTTCAGCAGATCCACCGACCATGTTTCATCTTCAAAGACGATTTCGAGTGTCCGTTTGGCATCCCTGCGAAAGTAATTGAGAGTGATCGTGGCAGTGAACGAGTCAAAACCCAGCACGTAGTGTGCGTAATCCGGCGCCGGCATCTTGAGAGAAGAGACATTGCGAAGCGTGTGTGCAACGAAAGACGGCTTGCCGAAGAGCCAGGAGACATAATCCATCTCATGAATGAGCTCCAGGTGCACGCCCCCGCTCTGAGCAGGATCGAAGCGGAAGCTCTGCCGCCAGTCTTTCCCTTTCACCCACTCGGGCATGAAGGAACCGCAGTACGCATTCACCTCGTTGATCTGCTTGTGGGCACCATTCAGGTGATCGCGGACAAACTGCAGGCAGGGATGGTGCCTGAGCACGCACGCCACGTACGTCACCGCATCTCCGGGAAGGAGTGTCACGAGCTTCTTTGCCTCCTCTTCTGTCAGTACCACTGGCTTTTCGATGAAGAGCGGACACTGGAATGGCAGAACCTGTTTGATGGAGGCGAAATGCAGGTTGGTTGGATTCGAAATGATCACGCAATCCGGAGATGAAGGGAGCTCATCGAGTGAATAGATGTTCTGAATATCTTCGAACTTTTCGGCATCCCGTGAGGAGCGCAAAGCAGAGATCCTCGCGTCTACTCCAATCGCGCGCAGCGCCGCAATATGCTTCTTGGCAATGGAGCCGAGACCGAGAATGAGAATATTCATGAGAAGAAGTTGAGTTGGCCTTGAGCGACCAGATACTCGAGAAACGCAAAATCCTCCTGTGTATCCAGGTCAAAACACGGGTGCGGCATCACGTAGATCAGTGAGCGTTCCGAAAGAGCGCTCTGAGGGTCTGTATCGAAATATGAACGGCGATAAATGTAGAAGGATGCATTCATATCGTAAACCTTCGGAGCCCCCTGCCGTGAAAGAGCTATATCAGCCGTCTTCTTGCATAGATGGAAATATCCATCAGGACTCTGCTCCACCATATTGAAGTATGGATTTCTGCGGGCGGAACTGACAGAGAAGAGGTTGAGCGCCTTCGGATCCTTCTCGAGGAGTGCGAACCCCTGTTCCAAATCCGCGACGGTACGGAGTGGTGAAGTGACATCGAGATCGAGCAGATAATCGTACCGCTTTTTCAGGCGCTGCTCCTCATGCAGCAGCAGATGCTGCAACGCGGGGAGTTTGCCCGCCGTGTCCGAAGCAAGATCCGCGGGACGGATGTAATCGCTCTTGAGGCCATGCTGCGCCGCAACGTTTCGAATCTCATCACTGTCCGTGGAGAGTGCGATGTCCGCTCCCGTCTTTTTGGCATATGCCTGCGCATGACGGATGGTATAGGCCATGAGCGGCACACCGTTGATCGGCCGGATATTCTTGCCCGGAATGCCCTTGGAGCCGCCACGTGCGCAGAGGGTGATGAGAAGGGAATCCATAGCGGGATTGTCCTGCTCCTGCCGGTATTATTCAACTGGTGGTCAACGACTTTCTATCATGGCACACTACCGGCAACCAAGAGGATCGATTACTATCCTTCCATGATTGCAACCACGAAAGACGACGCGTATATCCGCAAGCGGTATGGTGTGCGGCAAGAAACCATCGAACGATTGAAGAATTTGTACGGAAAACCGTACTTTGAAAGCGAGGAGTTAATGCGAAAACGCGAGCGTATGCAGGAAATTGAGTTCGCCCATCTCCGTAAATACTTCGATCTCTCCGCGGGCGGAAACGTATTAGACATCGGATGCGGAACAGGAAATTTCCTCGCGAAGTTCCCTCCAAACTGGAAAAAATTCGGCATCGAACTATCGGATTTTGCACGCGCAGAGGCGGAAAAAAGAGGGGTAATAACAGAGATGGACATGATGGATGATTTTTTTGATCTCATTATTTTCCGTGGGACGATTCAGCACTTGCCAGACCCAATTGCAAAAATCGGAGAATGTTTCTATTGGCTCAAGCGCGGGGGAGGCATCGTTTTTTTGGCAACCCCAAACATCAATAGTATCTACTACAAGCTTTTCAATGATCTACCGATGATCGCAAAGGAGTACAACTTCCTGCTCCCCTCGGATCTCATATTAGAGCAAATCCTGACAAATTTCGGTTTTGAAATACTCGGATTTGAATATCCCTATCGTGAAACTCCGTACGCAAAACCTACAAAAGATCTGTTTGCCTTCTTCCTGAAACTCCTGAGAATCAAAAAGGACATCCGTTTCGCCTTCCCTCGCAATCTTCTCGAATGCTATGCCCGAAAACCATGAGTTTGACATGATGCACTGTATCGAAAACCTCTGGTACCGCCGGAGGGACATTGTTTCCAGCGGGTTCGATGAGTCGTTAAAGTACCTGCAAAACCATCTCCCGCTAAAAATTCATGAAATCTCCTCCGGGACGAAATGCTGGACATGGACGGTCCCGGAGAAATGGGAAATTAATGAAGCGTTTATCGAAGACGCGGAGACCGGTCAGCGCATCCTGGATTTGGCCAATCACCCTCTGCATGTCATCTCCTACTCCCTTCCAATAGACTCTATTGTCTCAAGACATGAATTGCTTTCACACATAAAAACAAATCCCCAACGTCCTGATGCCATTCCATTTGGCTACAAATACTATGACCGTGACTGGGGATTTTGCATGCCGCACAGCAAGCTCGAAAAGCTGAAAGGAGAAAAATACCGAGTTGTCATCAGATCCTCATTTGAAAAGGGAACCCTCAAAGTCGGTGACTGCACCGTCCCGGGAGAAACGGACGAAACCATCGTCATCCTGGCACATCTCTGTCACCCTGCGATGGTCAACGATGATCTGAGCGGTGTCGCTGTCGTTGCAGATGTGATTCAGACGCTTCAAAAAACAAAAAATTACTATACCTATAAGGCCTTATTCGTTCCCGAGACCATCGGCTCCATTGCCTATCTGAGTCAAAATGAGAAAATCATTCCCCATGTAAAATACGGTCTGTTCCTCGAAATGCTGGGCAACGACAACACGCACGCGCTACAACGAACAAGGCAGGATGATTCGAAACTCGATCGCATGGCACGTTCCATCCTAAAAAACAACACGGATACCTTTAGAGAGGGGGCATTTAGAAAAATTGTCTGTAACGACGAAATGGTTTGGAACGGCCCGGGGGTGGATATTCCAACAATATCTCTCAGTAGATTCCCCTATCCGGAATATCATTCCAGCGACGATAATCTTGGCGTTATTTCGGAAAAAAGATTGTTCGAATCGAGGGATCTGATCTTGAAATTGCTCTCCATCCTAGATCGTGATTACATGCCGAAAAGAACATTCAAGGGTCCTGTTTTTCTTTCAGGCTACGGCCTCTTCGTCAATCCAGAGACGGATCTGGCACTCAATCGGAATATCGAACAGATAATGTTGCGCCTTGAAGGTCGGCAAAGTGTTTTTGAAATCTCTGACGAGCTGGATTTGGATTTCGACCTTGTCTTGAACTACCTCGATCAGTTTCATCGCAATGGATTGATCACAAAGATTCCCTGCTGAGAGACAGGATTCCTTACCGCCTGCCAATAACCGATGAAATCAGAAATCCCTCCCGGAATACCATTCAGTAAAAGAGAGGATTTCAGGCGGAATAAAACAGACTTATGGTAAGATCGCCCTTGTGACTATCGATCCAAATCTCTCCATTTTGGTGACGGGCGCCACGGGGTCGTTCGGCAAGAAATTTGTCGAAATGGTGTTGAAGGGAACACATCCCCGCAAATTGATCGTCTTCAGCCGGGATGAACTGAAGCAGCACGAAATGCGCGCGGAGGGTTTCAACGACAAATGCATGCGCTACTTCATCGGGGATGTGCGTGATCGTGACCGACTGCGCCGCGCCATGAACGGCGTGGACATTGTCATTCATGCCGCTGCCCTCAAGCACGTGTCCGTCTGTGAATATAACCCCATCGAGGCGATCCAGACGAACATCATCGGTGCACAGAACATCATCAATGCCGCCATCGATGCTGGCGTGAAGAAAGTACTCGCCCTCAGTACCGACAAGGCAGTAAATCCGGTGAACCTGTACGGCGCCAGCAAGCTCTGCGCGGAAAAGTTGTTCGTGCAGGGCAACGCCTACTCCGGATCAGGAGGAACACTCTTCAGCTGTGTACGATACGGCAACGTCATGGGAAGCCGCGGCAGCGTGGTGCCGATATTTCGCAAACAAAGCCGCACAGGAACGATTACGATCACTGATGAACGCATGACGCGTTTCTGGCTCACCCTTGAGCAGGGCGTGAATTTTGTCCTCCGCTGCCTCACGGACATGCACGGCGGCGAGATTTTTGTGCCCAAGATCCCCAGTGCCCGTCTCACCGACCTGGTGGATGCCATCGCCCCCGGATGCAAAAAAACAATCACGGGCATCCGTGCCGGCGAAAAATTGCATGAGTGTCTGCTCTCGGAGGACGAAGCGCGCCATACGGTGGAGCTTCCCGATATGTTCGTGATCGAACCCGAAGAGGACTCGTGGGGTTTCGACCACTGGAAAGGTTCCCACCCGAAGGAGAACTGGCGCTACAACAGCGATACGAATACCGAGTGGCTCACCCAGCAGCAATTGCTGAAGCTTTTGCAGACATCAGAACCGTCCGCTGCGTGCTAAACCCATGCAACCTCTCGCCCTCCACGGCGGCTCCCCCGTACGCACAACGCTCCTCCCCTACGCACATCAATCCGTAAGCGAGGAAGATATCGCGGCCGTGAATGCGGTGCTGCGATCGGACTGGTGGACCACGGGACCCAAGGTCGCGGAGTTTGAACAGGCATTCGCCGCAGTGACACATACAAAAGAAGCCGTTGCTGTCAGTAACGGCACCGCCGCGCTGCATGTGGCGCTCTATGGCGCGGGGATACAATCTGGTGATGAGGTGATCGTGCCGCCCATGACCTTCGCCGCGACGGCGAACGCGGCTGCCTTTCTCGGAGCCAGGCCCGTCTTCGCGGACTGCGATCCCGAAACACTGCTCTTGGACCCACCGACGGTTGAAGCGTGCATCACGCCGAAGACGAAAGCGATTATCGCGGTGGATTACGCCGGCCAGCCGTGTGACTACGCCGCTCTTCGCAAGGTCGCGCAGAAACACAACCTGATCCTCGTGGCAGATGCCTGCCATGCTCTCGGCGGCACCGATGAAGGAAAGCCCGTCGGCTCGCTCGCGGACATCAGTACCTTCAGCTTCCACCCGGTGAAGCCTCTCGCCACGGGCGAAGGCGGCATGGTGACCACGAACGATGCGCACATCGCCGAACGCATGCGTCGATTCCGCAACCACTGCATGACCACCGACCACCGCGAACGCCAGGAGAAGGGATCGTGGTTCTACGAGGTCACGGATCTGGGGTACAACTACCGCCTGACCGACATTCAGTGCGCACTGGGCTTAAGCCAGCTCAAGCGTGTGCCCGCGTGGACCCTTCGTCGTCGGGAAATTGCAAAGAAGTACGATGCCGCGTTCCAAACGATAACAGGGGTTGCACCACTTCAGGTACGAAAGAATGTGGAACATGCCTACCACCTCTATGTTATTCAACTGCAGTTGGAGCGCCTCTCCGCGAACCGCAACGAGATCTTCCGGGCGCTGCGTGCGGAGAACATCGGCGTGAACGTGCACTACGTCCCGGTGCACCTGCACCCGTACTACCGGCAGACCTTCGGTACCAAGCCCGGCCTCTGCCCCATCGCGGAACACGCATACGAGCGCATCATTTCGCTGCCGATGTTCGCAGGAATGACCGACCGGGATGTTCAGGATGTCATCGAGGCACTGCAAAAAGTCCTCGCCCACTACGCCGCGAAACACTGAGCTCACACGCATGAAGACCATAGCCATCATTCAGGCGCGCATGAGCTCCCGGCGGCTGCCGGGCAAAATTTTGGCAGACGTTGCAGGTGCTCCCCTGCTCACCCATGTGGTTCGCCGGGCCAAAGCCGCGGGCGTGTTCGACGCAGTGATCGTCGCAACATCAACCGAAAAGACGGATGATCCCGTCCAGGCCTTCTGTAAGGCACAAGACGTACCCTGCTTCCGGGGAAGTCTCGATGACGTGCTGGATCGCTACTATCAGACAGCAAAATCCTCTGGCGCGGATCATATCGTGCGTCTGACTGCCGATTGTCCCCTGCTGGATCCCGTCGTCATCCGCATGGTGATCGATGCGCTCGATGAGCACTATGACTATGTGAGCAATGCGTTGCACAGAACGTATCCTAAAGGTCTCGATACCGAAGCCTTTTCTCTGCAAACCCTCGCCCGCGTGTGGGAGCAGGCTCGTCTTCCTTCGGAACGTGAGCACGTCACGCCCTTCATCTACAAAAACCCCACTCTTTTCCGTGTCAAAGAAATTACACAGCAGACAGATCGCTCCACTCTGCGCTGGACAGTGGATGAACAGCGTGACTTGGATTTCGTCCGGGCGGTATATAAGGAACTCGGCGACGGTGTTTTCAGTCAGGAGGAGATTCTGTCTTTGCTCAAAACTCATCCGGAAATACAAAAGCTGAACGAAGGCATCGATCCCAATGAAGGATACCGCCAGTCATTGGAGAAAGATGCGGCATTCCTTCCTCTTGCGCAGTCATGAAACTTCTCTTTCGTGCCGACGGCAATGCCGCAATCGGCCTCGGGCACGTAATGCGCTGTCTGGCACTGGCGCAAGCGGCGCGTGAAGCCGGGCACTCATCAACATTCGTCATGACACCGAACGAAGAAAAAATCTCAGACCGCTTACAAGAGGAACATTGCGCGGTGATCTCGATGAAGGCGAGACCGGGAAGCAGAGAGGATGCGACTGAAACAGCAAACCTTGCCCGCGAGCACGGGGCGGACTGGATTATCGTGGACGGCTACCAATTCGACGGCGATTATCAAAAAACTATTCGGGAAGGAGGCGTTCACCTTCTGTTTATCGATGACTATGAACATGCTAAGCAATACGCAGCCGACATCATCCTTAACCAGAATTTTTATGCCGAGGAAATGGAGTATCAAAGCGACGGAGTATCGCCACAACTGCTGCTAGGACAGGAGTACGCGCTACTGCGCCAGGAATTTGTGCAGTGGAAGAGGCATGACCGACTTATTACCGAAGAAGCCACCAAGATCCTGATCAGTATGGGTGGAGCCGATTCTGAAAATACAACGGGAAGGATACTGCAGTGTCTGCAGAACCTTGACCGGACAGGGTTGGAAATCACCATCGTCAGTGGTGCCGCCAACCCGCACAAGAAACTGCTGGAAAAAGCGGCAGTAATATCGCGCCACCCCACACATCTTCTTTTCAATGTCACGAATATGGCTGCGCTGATGGCGGAAGCTGATATTGGCATCACGGCAGGAGGCTCAACGTGCTATGAATTGCTGTATATGGGACTGCCGGCCATCGTGTTCATCACGGCTGATAATCAGGAACGTAATGTGCACGCCCTTGAGCAGGCTCATGCGATCGTGAACGCCGGATGGAATACGAAAGCGAATGACCGATCTCTGATTTCCCTGCTGATATCCGTTCTGTCAGATCCATCTCTACGTCGCTCGACGAGCATGAAAGGCCAAGGAATAGTAGATGGGCTGGGATGCTCTCGTGTACTCTCGGTCATGCAACACCTCACGCATGAATCACGCCAATGACCCGCAGGCCAGAAAAGATTTCTGGAACAACAGGGCCCACCTCGGCCTACAGGCAGGCACGCAGGATGTCATCGCCAAAAAACTGGAAATTGAAGCCATTGCCACGCATGTGAAAGACGGCATGACGGTTTTGGATATTGGGTGTGGAAACGGCATTACCGCAATAGAGCTGGCACGACGATACGCTGTGACTGTGACAGGCATCGACAACGCAGAAAAAATGGTGGCCGCAGCCCAAGAGCTTGCTGCAAAGGAAACGCTGAAGGGAAGTACCGAATTCCTGGTGGGAGACGCCACGCAACTGCCAACGGACATGGGAAAATTTGACGTCATCTACACCGAACGCACATTGATCAATCTCTCTGACACGAGCGCACAGCAAGAGGCGATTAAAAACATCACAAAGCTTCTCGCTCCCGGCGGCTGCTATCTCATGTGCGAGAACAGCATGCGGGGCATACAAAGCATCAATGAACTGCGCGCACATATCGGATTGAGCGAAATACCGATCCCCTGGCATAACTGTTACATCGATGATGACGTCATGGAAAAACTTTCTCTACCAGGACTCACACTGGAAGACGTGGAGGATTTTAGCGGCACGTATTACTTCCTTAGTCGGATCATCAATGCACACATTGCCACTTTGAAAGGCGAGGAACCGAAATACGACGATCCCATCAATGCATTGGCACTGAAGCTGCCGGCATTGGTGGAAGGTTTCGGCCAGACGAAACTCTGGGTTTGGCGCTCCCGATGAAAGATATAATTTCCATCAACGGCCGCGCTGTGGGAGAGGGACATCCCGCCTACATCATCGCAGAACTCTCGGCGAACCATGGAGGAAATTTCGATCGCGCCATCGAAACAATCTGCGCCATGAAGGAATCAGGGGCGGATGCTGTGAAGCTGCAAACCTACACCGCTGATACAATGACGATTGAGAGTGATCGTGAAGAATTCAGAATCAAAGGAACGATGTGGGAGGGCAAAACACTGCACCAGCTCTACGGCGAGGCCATGACACCATGGGAGTGGCAGCCCAAGCTCAAGGCAGAAGCAGAACGTCTGGGGCTCGACTGCTTTTCAAGTCCTTTCGACGCCACGGCCATCGAATTTCTGGAAAAGATGAACGTGCCCGCTTACAAGATCGCCTCGTTTGAGATCACTGATCTCCCCCTCATCGCGTTTGCAGCGCGCAAAGGCAAGCCAATGATCATTTCGACGGGCATGGCAAGCGAGCAGGAGATTCAGGAAGCCGTTGCGTGCTCACAATCAGTCGGTAATGACCAGATCATTTTGCTGAAGTGCACAAGCACCTACCCCGCCCCGCCCGAGGAGATGAACCTGCGCACGATTCCGGATATGCGCGAACGCTTCAAAGTTCCTGTCGGCCTCTCGGATCACTCACTCGAACTCGCCATTCCCATAGCTGCAGTGGCATTGGGTACTTGCGCCATCGAAAAACACTTCTGCCTTTCGAGAAAGGAACCGGGACCCGATACTGCTTTCTCACTGGAGCCGCAGGAATTCCGTGCCATGGTGGATGCCGTGCGCATAACGGAACGCGCACTTGGCACAGTGTCATACGAACCGAGTGAGAAAGAGAAAACGAGCAAAAAATTCAGGCGTTCGCTCTATGCCGTTGAACCGATCGCGAAAGGAGAAGTCTTCACAGAGAAAAATATCCGCTCCATCCGCCCTGCAAACGGTTTGCCACCAAAAGAACTCCCGAATGTTCTGAGCAAGCACACCAAAAGCGACATTGAGCGGGGAACCCCTCTCTCGTGGACAATGATTGAAGGGAATGAAGGAACGGCAGGAAATGATTGAATGCGTGCGACTGTTCGGTATGATCGCGCAGATGGAGAAGTTGAATGTCATCCTGAAGGCTTTTGACGGCGACCCATTGGATAAGAAGTATCCACTCGAGCGGGCGTTTAAGAACATTCCGTTGGGAACCTGCATCTCCGTGTGCGATAAAAAGGAAGGATTGCCCGTCCTCAATGCCGAAGAGCACATCTGGCTACCGGCGCCCCCATTCCGTGAGGGACGGTACAGCGATGAGGAATTGAATGCCTGCGCACCGATTGATGAAGCATTGATCGAAAAAATGCGGCATTACGAAGCGGTGTTCATGGATATGGTGGATCGCTACGCGAACAAAATGGAGAAATTCCTCGTGTCAGGCGACGTGCCCTACGCCGAGCGCAAACGCATCTACTACGCCAACCTGCGGTACTGGAACCACGTGCTCGACTCAAAAAAAATCGACGTGGTCCTCATGAACCATGAACCGCACCAGTGCTACGACTACGTGCTCTACGGGCTCTGCAAGGTGAAGAACATTCCCATCCTCTACCTCGCGAGAATCTTCACCATTGATACGTCATTCGTCGTGACGGACTGGGAAGATCCCGCACCGGAACTGCGCGAGGCGCTCTTGAGGCTCCGCGAGGAGTACCGGGACCCGAACAAGCCTGTGGAGCTCTCGAAAAACTACGAAGCGAACTTCAATCTGTTCAGGAACAAGCAGCCGAACCCCTGGTACAAGCCGAAGAAGGTGAATCTGACCCCGCAGAGTTTCGTCTCGCGATGGTGGAAACAGGCACTCAAGATCATCCGCAGGGATCCACGGAGGTTCCTCACCTCCATGTTTTCGCAGGAGTTCTGGTCCCGCAAGCTTCGCCAGCACAAGGCGATCGGATTTTACGACCAGCACATCCGGGTGCCGGACCTCAGCAAGCCCTTCATTTACATCGCTTTACACTACCAACCCGAGGCTACGACGCTTCCACTTGCAGGAGCATATGCGGAACAGGAACGCATCATCCAGCTTCTGGCCCACTACCTCCCCCCGCGCGTGGCCATCTACGTGAAAGAGCACCCCGCGCAGAGCGAACGGTGGCGCAGTGAAGCGTTCTACCAATCCCTTCTCGCCATTCCATCCGTGACATTCATCCCCAGGACAACCGATACGTACGAGCTGGTCGATCGCTGCCTGGCGGTCGCCACCGCAACGGGTTCCGTCGGCTTCGAGGCGGTGATGCGCCAAAAACCTGTGCTGATGTTCGGACATTTCGTCTATCAGTACGCGCCCGGCGTCCACCGCATCCGCACTGCCGCCGACTGCGAGCAAGCCATCAAGCAAATCATGAGTCAGAAAGAATCACATTCGATCCACGACGTCCGCATGTTCCTCAAAGCACTCGAGAGATGCTCCACTCCTTTCCCTGGCCCGCCCGACAGTCCGTTTGAAGAGTACACACAGGAACAGAAATCCGAACTGGTGGGCGCGCTCTTTGAGAAAAAAATCCTCGCAGCGGTGTCCGAGCGTTCCGGAGCTTAGGCCGCCCGGCCGAAGAGGGCCCGGAGTTCTTCCATGATCGCCGCACTACAGGCATCGGCATTCTGTTCTTCGGTAAGGCGCGACACATTGAAGCAAAAAGGATCCGTCACGCCGTGCACGCCCGTTTCCTCCATAGCCTTCATGAACAGTCTGCACTGCAACCGGGTGGGAGAGCGACCTTCTGTAAACACCGCGCGGACGGCCTCGCGGCAATCACCACTCGTGTGAATACGATAGATCCCGGGGGCATACTGGTAATAGCAGTGGCCGAAAAGGAGGACCGGTTTGCCCCGAAAGAGCCCCTCGAATCCGGCTGTCCCCGCAGAGGTCACCGTGGCTCTGCAATGTTCGCGCAGGACGAATGTATTGAATGTACGCGGCATGAACCGCACTTTTTTGAGCTCAAGGAATTTGTTGTAGAACTCAATGCCGCGCTTCTGTGTCCCACTCGACCGCGGATGTTCCTTCACATAGATCAACACATCATCCGGGAGGTACGCATCCATCATCTGCGCGACCAGAAGCTGATCTTCGTAGCCTCCTGCCTGAGGCACCGTGGTCGCTTCAGGCTGAAAGTGGAGCGGCATGTAGACGAATGAGTGGTTCAAATCGGGCTCGACCGCATGCGCGTCATAGAAGGCATCCACTTTCCGCCGTGCTTTCCTCCACTGCCAGGCACTGCATGCGCGGCTGATCCCGGAAGGGGTGAGGTAGAGCAGCGCGAAACGAAGCAATTTCAGGGGTGTTCGCAGAAGTACCCGGTACACGGACTTGGTGTAGGACACATCCACCTCCTGTTGCTCCAGTGGCGGGATCTCGCCCGAAGAGCGGATGAGCGCCCGATAGCGCTGATCGAATCGCTCGTGCAATGGAATGGTAAGGGGATCCGTCGTGTCAGGGGTACGAGCGAGGAACTCGGCATACCGTTCCCCCGTCTGGATGTTGGATTCCTGCCAATCATGTTCGATGAACGAAGTGTCGCGAATGGAGGAGATGCCGAAATACACCACCGGAATCTTCTTCAGTTTGCAGAGATAGTAGATGACGATGTCGGGGATCTCGTGCGGGATCCACGCCGAGAGGTAGAGGTTGATGCGGTTTCGGGTGATGTAGTCATTCCAGAACCTGAGGTGTCGGAAGTACCACTGCTTGCGGGTGTCGTACGAAACGCGCTTTTTCCATTCGAGCCGCGTCACCATCTCCATGAAGGTTGCTTCGCACTCCCGCATGTTCTCGATCAGCTCTTCATCGAGCGGCAACAATTTTTCCCATGCGACGCCGGGATACTCGCAGCCTCTGATCTGACTCGAGGCGAACCAGTGCTGATGCTCCGGTGGAATTGCATGGAAATACCGTGGTGTAGTACCGCTTGAAATAATGCCGCAGTGCTCGAACGGGTAATCGCGGAGTACCTGCTCGATCATCCGAAAGGAAAATCCTGCGGAGAACCGCCCCACGATGGCCCGGATGGGAGTTGGCATCGAAAAAAGTATGGCGAGAAATCGCAGCGGCAACAAGGAAGTCTTCGTGTGATTTTTGAATGGGGCCATCGACATCCTGTCGATGGCCCCAAGGTTCTGCTCATTCAAACCTTCACATACCGCTGCGCCCTCTGCACGAGAGCCGCCACGTCGGCATGCTCGCGGCATGCCTGGTAGATCGGGTTGCCGTTGAGCTGCGCGAGCAACGCCTCGACCGCACCCTTTCGTCCGCCGTTCCGTGTCAGCATGTCGACACGGTGCAGATAGGCGTTCATCGCGACACGAAGGGGGCGCTTGCGCGCCTCATCGTCGGGCGCTTCCACGGCCAGTACTTCGGCTTCGAAGCTAACCTGCTCGGAGAGCCCGTAACCCTCCTCCCACTGTCCCATCTTGGGGAGTAGGAGGCCGCTGACGTTCATGAGTGCAAAGAGCGCACCACACGGGTCGCCAGCTTTGCGCGCCTCTTCGGCGGACTGCTCGGCGAGCTCCTTAGACCTCTGATACAGAGCCTGTGCGGTCTCTCCCGAGGCAGCCTCTGCTTGCTGATAGGCAGCCATGTGGAGTTCGTAGAGCGCCTTGCACCGCAGGTTGGAAGCTGCAGGCAACTGGTCTCCTGCAAGCTTGCTGCGGAGAAGCTCGGCGAAAGCCATCATGGACATGTAGCCCAGGTTCCTGCGGCACGCACCAACCGCCGAGAGGAGCTGCTGGAGATCCATGCTGTCAGCATCTTCCGCAATGACTTCCATGGTCGTACGGAAGAATGGCCGATGATCCGAGACTAATGAGCTTGCGAAGTCCACCTTGGCCAGAATTTCCGGCACTTTGACGTGTGGAAGAACGGAAGTCCTGAGTGCTGCCCGGACGGCACCGACACCCGCCTCCGCCACCGCAGCATCGAAGGCTGCATCGACCGTCCTCAGCTTTTCCACGAGAACCTTCAGGTCCCCGCCGACCGCCTGTAGGACGGCCGTGACTGCCGCCTCTAGCGCGGCAAGAGCCTGTTTGGACATAATCGTCTCCTGTGAATGAGCAGACTTCCGATCCCAATGGAATTCGGAGTCTGCGTTCCCTCGTTCCTCCCGACCCCCGTGATCGGAATATTGTTATTATTACTCATTTTTGTGTTATTTGTCAATTTAGTTCATTATACCAAATAGAACGCGCCAAAGGAAGCCCCTGCAACGACTCTAAAACCTCTGCTGCTCCCACAGTGCGTAGAACGCTCCTTTCTGCTGTAGCAGGTTCTCAAGCGTGCCCTCTTCGACAACGCGCCCCTCTTCAATCACCACGATCTTGTCGGCATGTTTGATGGTAGAGAGCCTGTGCGCGATGACGATGCTGGTACGCCCGGTCACGGCGTCGTCGATCGCCTCCTGAATGAGTGATTCGGTCCTGCTATCCAGTGAACTCGTCGCCTCATCGAGGATGAGGATCTCGGCATCTTTGAGGAGCGCCCGGGCAATCGACACGCGCTGCTTCTCGCCGCCCGACAGCCGCACGCCCCGATCCCCGATCAGCGTTTCAATCCCCAAGGGGAGCTTGCCGATGAAATCCTCCAGACGCGCGCGCCTGATCACCTCCGTAAGGCGCTCTTCTGGAACATCGGTGAGGCCGTAGGTGATGTTGTGCCGCAGTGAGTCATGGAGCAAGAGTGTTTCCTGACTCACGAGCGCAACCCTGTGCAGGTACGAAGCGAGGGTGAATTCCCGGATATCCGTTCCGTCGACGAAGAGCGAGGATGGAGGGCAGTCGTAGTACCGCATCAGCAGACTGATGAGCGTCGACTTGCCACCGCCCGTGGGACCGACGACAGCCGTCATGCGCCCTTTTTCCACTGTAAAGGAAACGTTGTGCAGTACCTCGCGATCCGGCAAGTAACTGAAGGTCAGATCCTTAAACTCAATGGTGCGCTGAAGACCGGAAAAGACCCGGTCACCACCCCGCACGAAGTACTTTCCCTTCTCGTCGAAGATTTCGAGCACGGCATCCAGTGGACCGCTGGCATTCGCGATCACCCCGCGAAACCCCGAGACTGTTCCAAACTTACTCGACGCATTCATGATGATGTAGAAATACACCAGCAGCGCCGGAGCGGAGGCGATCTGTTCGCGCCCAAAGAGGTACAGCGAGCCGAACATGATGATGGAAACCACGAGGAGCGTGACGATCTCCTGTACCGGCAGAATCATGCCAAGCAGCAGCCGGACGCGAAAATCGTACACGGCCTTCTGGTCGCTGATACGCGTGTAGTGATCCCGCTCACGCGCTTCCGTCTGGTAGGACTTCACGAGGGGAATCGTCGAGAGGATCTCGATGGACTTTTTGCCCAGTGCGCTCCCCTGTTCCGCAATGGAACGGGATAATCGTTTGATGCGGGTGATCGTGAACTTGATCGCCAGATGAAGAATGAAAAAGAGAGGAAAGGCGACCAGCGTAAGCTTCCACGAAATACCGACGAGCACCACCATGTACACCACAAGCGAAAGGAGCGACCCCACAAAACCATCCAGTGCCGACAGCGGGTAGAGCGCGTTCTGCGAAAAATTCAGGAGCAGTGTGGAGTGGTGCCCCACGTTTGTGGTATCGAAGAAGAGTTTGCCGAAGCTCAAGTACTTCGCGAACAGCGCCTTGCGCAGATGGTGCAGACTGCGTTCCGAAAAGTACCCCATCGTGGCATTGGCAAGGAACCGCAGAATATTCTTCGTGACGTACACGGCGATGAAACCACCAAGGAAGACGACGAAAAGTAAACGGTCATTGGTGAGGAAAGACTGCGGCAGCAGACGGACGGCTTTGCCGAGCACGGGAGTGGTTGCCGCGAACGAGAAGCTCTTGTTTAGAAACCCGTTGAGCATCGGGACCAGTAATCCCATCCCAACTCCCTCAAACGCGGCAGCGAGAATAGTAAAGAAGAGCGGAATCAGCAGGTACGCCGGATGGATGTGAATCTTCCTGAGCAGAGAGAAAGTCTTCCCCATATTCGTGCGTTCGCTCTTTGGCATCCCTTTAAAGCTACCGGAAGGGCGGCAGGATCACAAGAAACGTATGGGAGAAAACCCCGTAGCCGGGGTTCATGGTTCGACTTCGCTCACCACAGGTGAACCCCGGCTGCAGAGCCGTTCATATACCGCCCGCAGCGCATCGGCCGACGCCCGGAGGGAATAGCGCTGCAACACTTCTTCCCTATACCGGTTGCCTCGCTTCAGACGTTCCTCGGGAGCGAACGCGAGAAACTCCCGTACACGCCGTACGAGTGCCGCACTATCGCGGAGAGGAACCACCAGTGAAGGATCAATGGGTGAAAGGACTTCTTTCACCGCACCGGCATCGAAGGCAAATGCCGGACGGCCGCAGGCGAGCGCCTCGATGAGCGAGAGGCCGAACCCCTCGTAGAGGGACGTGGAGAGGAGAGTTGCAGAGCGCTGAATGATCGAAACGATCTTTACATCCGAAACAGTTTCGAATGCGGTCAGGCCGGGGATGCCCCGGAGCATCGCCCGCTGCTCATGGGAGCGTTTCCCGACATCGGCAATGCGAATGCCCTCTTTGGCCAGTGCCGAGTATGTTTCGAGCAGATAACGAAACCCTTTACGAGGATGCAGGAAAGACCCGACAGCGACCACATCGAAATCCGGCGTTTGATCGCCGGCGAATCCAAACCGCTCTCCATCCACCCCGTTCGGCACAACGGAGATTTTTTCGGACGGAATGCCGCACTCGCGCACCAGCCGATCACGAACCGTATGTGACACCGTCATGACATGTGGCAGTGAGTGGCAGAGCCGGCGCTGCCGGTGCACGAGGAAGAAATATTTGAGCCTCCACAGTATCCGTTCGCAGGAGGATGTCTCCGCGATCGCAACTTCACGATCTGCCGTGACCGGATGGTGGATGGCGTAGAGCACGGGAACTCCCGCCTTCCGAAGAACGGCAAACTGTGAACCGAGAACCTGATTCAAATGGAGGATGTCAAATTCCTTCCAGAAGGGATGACTGACCGGATAGGTCCTGAGCACCGCACGCGCGAACCGCCAGTCGGCAAAGCCGAAGTAGTACGAGCCAAGCTTCAACTTGAGATCGATGACCCGCACATTCGCGGGGAGCGCTGCTCCTTCGGGGAGGATTCTGCCGGTGACCACGGTGAACTGAACATCTGGCAGCGCCGCAAAGAGCGGGAGATGATTCCCTCCTTTGAAGACATCGAGCACGGTCGTGAGGACGCAGACGCGCATGATGGTATGTAGTATGCAGTATGCAGGAGAAAATACGAGTTAGCTGCGTCAGTTAGCTGCGGAATTAATTCCGCAGCTAACTCCTGCTACGCCGAGTTCCCCGCCTACCGGCAGGCAGGCGCAAAGGTTCGTCGAAGGCATATCTAATGGATGCTTCAGGCACTCGCCTTCGCGTAGCCGCTATGACGGAGCAAGGTGAACCCGGAGAGCTTCACCGGTCTCGCAGAGGAATCTTCTCTGAACCCGCATGAACGGCGTCAACCCCGCCACTTCGGATTCCATCATAAATCCGAAGGAGTATTTGGGTATCCGCTCCTGTAGCTTCGAGGCTTGCCGCCCCTCTCATCATTAGATTCATGAGCTTGGCAACAGTATTGGCAATCGCATGCTGAAGAACCGGAGTTCTATCTTCTCCAAGACCCCTCAGAACTCTGGCAACCAACCATGGCGCATACTGATATCTGGTCTTTGGTCTCATGGCAGATGATGTAATGAACATATCAGCGTTGTCGTCGCTCCTTGCTTCCACGAGCCATTCGGCCTGACAGGCCTGATAGGGAAAAACACTCAGAAGATCATCTTTAGTCTGTAGGACTCCGGTGGCCTTACCTGTTGTGTCATCGAATGTATCCGCATACGTCGTATCGGGTGGTTGATCCTCTATATCCAGAAGCAATCTTCTCATTTTTGCGCCAAATTCTTCTAAGAAGAGTGGACAGAGATCATTGCCAAGCACAAGTTTGGGAGTCTTCTGATCTGTTGCATTCCCATAAACAGGAATGCGCAGTTTTTCTCGCGGGATCAGCATAAATGCTGGAGAAATGGGTGGTTAATCTATCCTTACCATCGGGCATGTCAATATGAAGACACCAACAGCAAATCGGTATGCAGCGTACTGTACGCATACTGCATACTGCTCCCGTGCCCCTCCTCACCCGCATCCGCAAACGTAGCAAGAAGTCCTTGGATTGGTTCCGTGGATGGTTCCGGGCACACGTCGTGCTCCCGTGGCTCTGCTGGATGAAAAAGCCCATCTGCGATCTCTCCGTCTTCGCCCGGCGCATTCCCTTCATCGAACGCCGGGAGTATTCGCAAAATGGGGAGGACGGGATCATCGCGGCGGTCTTCGCAAAGATCGGCACGACCAACCGTGTGTGCGTGGAGTTCGGCGTGGAAGATGGGCTGCAGTGTAACTGCCGTTATCTTTTGAAACATCGAGGATGGACCGGCCTCCTGATGGATGGCGGAGAGTGGCCGACGACCATCCACAAACAAAACAACAAACACATACATGAACAAACAGCCAACAGCCAACAGGGAGGGTGGCGCGCCACGGGGGGTGAAGAGGAAGGCCCCGCGCTGCATGAGAGCAGCGCGCGCCGACGAGGCGACTCCGAAGCCTTGGAGGAGTCGGCGAGGAGGCACGGGGCCGGGCGGAGTGGGGATTGGCGCGCCGGCGCTTTGGCTCCACCTTTGTCGCCGGACAAAGGTGGAAATAATCATTCCCTCGGGGTCCATCAAGAATTCATCACCGCAGAAAACATTGAGACGCTCTTCGAGAAGTACAGTGTGCCACCGGAGTTCGATCTCCTCTCGATCGACATCGACGGTAACGACTACTGGGTGTGGAAGGCGATCCAAAATTTCCATCCCCGCGTGGTGATCATGGAATACAACGCGAACAAGGGACCGAACTTAAGCGTGACGATCCCCTACGACCCCGCATTCCGATGGGATGGTTCGGACTATCAGGGAGCGAGCCTGAAGGCGCTCGAGAAATTGGGACGGGAGAAGGGATACACCCTCGTCGCCACCGACCCCTGCGGCGTGAACGCGTTCTTCGTCTTAGCCCCCCTCGTCCCCGGGAACTTCGACCCACCACCCTTTGCCCAAATCTTTCATCAACCCGCGTATAAGGGTATCCCGGGCAAAGGGCATCCGCCGGATCCACTCAAGCGGACATGGATAGAAACTTAGGAAAGTTTTTTGACATACAAACCATGTATGCTATAATAAAACTGTTTCCCCCCTCCTGCTTGAACGCTCTTCAAGAAACATTACTTGCTGCCTGCAACAGGGCTGCACACATTGATTGCGACGTGGCGGCAACACCCATCACGCACCAGGCATACATCCAAACCCGCGCAATGGAAGCCATGACGGAACGGGGTGGAATCACCAACCTTCTTGCGCAGGATCCCGAAGCCTGTGCGCAGGCGGTCGCGGCAATGCAGCCCTCGGATCGCGCGCTCTGCGAAGCGCAGATTGGGCTCACACTCATTGACCAGACTCAGATAGCGCATGAACGATTCCAGGCGGCGCTTGCGGCTGCACGGACTGCTCAAACCGAAGCCTGAGAGAAGAGCGGCCTCTTCTCCGCCAAAATTCCTTGACGCCTTTCGTTGGGAGCTTACAATGCCCCTGCTTCCTGTCCTGCCAATAACAGGACGGGAGAGACCTTTCCTTCTGCTCCCTTGTTGGCTCGCGTCCCGCGGCCGCGGGAGCGCGGCCGTTTCCATCGTGGAGCCGTAAGTGGGAAAGGTAAGGTCCTTCACCCTTCGACTCGTCCCGCACCTGCGGGACTCGCTCAGGGTGAATGAGCGCAGCTCATTCACACCATCGCAGAGTAGAGAAGTAGTAACCATCATCTCCCCGTCCCCGGGGACGATGCATGGATGACAATGTAAATAACTAGTTGTTTTTCTTTGAACAACCAGGTCAATAAGTCTTCTTTTTGAAGAGTTTGATCCTGGCTCAGAGTGAACGCTAGCGGTGCGCCTAACACATGCAAGTCGAGTGCCCCGCCCATTCTGCTGCTACCATATCCCCCTTATGCACTACGTGTACTTCCTCCAAAGCACGAAAAGCCGATGGATCTACATCGGTCGTACGGATAATCTCGAGCGAAGACTCGCGGAACACAATGATGGCAAAACAACGTCTACACATGATAAGGGACCTTGGGAGCTCATCTACTACGAAGCCTTTAAAGATGAACACGACGCAGTGTCGCGTGAAAGAAAATTGAAGGCTTACGGAAGTGGATTAGGACGTCTCAAGCAAAGACTGAAGAACAGTCTTGGAACATGGCAATAGAATGGGCGGGACACGGCAAACGGCTGCGTAACACGTTGGTACCTGCCCCGAACTCAGGGATACCCCCGCGAAAGCGGGACTAATACCGGATACCCCCGCAAGGGGAAAGATTTTTCGGTTCGGGAGGGGCCTGCGGCCTATCAGATAGTTGGTGGGGTAACGGCCTACCAAGTCGATGACGGGTAGCTGGTCTGAGAGGACGACCAGCCAGAATGGAACTGCGACACGGTCCATACTCCTACGGGAGGCAGCAG
>JAQTQU010000052.1 GCA_028712095.1 Candidatus Peribacteraceae bacterium | reverse complement strand
ACGCTCTTCCGATCTCGTGTTCGATATAGGAGCGGCACATGCCGGCGGTGAACTCCGGTCGCAGGGCGAATTCGGATGTCTCCGCCATCTCATCATTGCGCTTGCCCGAGACCGCAAACAGCTCTTTTTCGACGATGTCGGTATGCTCGCCGATGCCGCGTTCGAAGATGCGCCGGTCCTCGAACATGGGAGGGTCCATGCGGCGGTAGCCGGCCTGGCGGGCGCGGTGCCGCACGGCCTTCTTGATGTAGGTCATAAAGCGCTGTTCCTCGGGAAGGACGTCGTGTGTGCCTTTCGGAGTGCGGAATTGTGGTTCGGCCATAGTACGTTGCGGAAGCTTATCAGGATTAAGGTCGTCTGAGAAGTCTTTGAGGATGAAGACGAGTGGCGCCTGTTCCTCCGTAGCCGGGATACGCGTATCCCGGCTACGGAACGCCGGGCGAAGGAATCTTATTCCTGCGTGTTTTGGGCTGCCGATGTGAAACGCGGCAGCAAGAGGCCGTCGCATTGACGTCGGACTTCGCCTGTCCTGTTGTTGACGATCACGCGGGCATTACGTGCGTCTTCGGCCTGCTGGGTGAGTTGCTCGGGGGTTCGCGGGCTCTCGACAGGGTTTACGAAGACAGGAGTGCCATCCGGAGCTTCAACGGGGAGAAGAACTACCATGGGATAAAGGGGGGAAAGAATAGAAAGAAAAAACCCTCGCAGGTGGCGAGGGCTGATTCGCAAGTTGGGGAAGTCTTCTTACGCCAACTCACGCCCTCGCAGCGGGTGCATCATCATGTGCATCATGGTTCGATGACACTCACCACAGGTGCCGAGGGCGGAAGGCCGTAAACTCACGGTGCAAGTGTAAGACGAGTTTGGCTTGTGTCAAACAAATTCTGGTCATAGCTCCGAATAGCGTGAGGAGCGGAGACCATGAGCGAGCCCCGCATCTGCGGGGCGAGTCGAATGGGGAGTGGACGCAGCAGGGTTACTATTGATTCGGGGTGAGGATGAGGCTTAGGTTTCGGGGGAATCATCAGCACAAAACAAAAGTACCATTGGATGTTCTATCCATAGGCTCAGATTAAAGGACCTACATTAGTTTACAATAATCAAATCTTTGTTTACAAATATGTTTACAAATAAAAAAACATGGTTTACAATTCTGGTATGGATACCAAGGGGCAAGTTCTTTCTTTGGCATTGAAAGAGGGCCAGATCAGTTCTGGACAGGTCGCGCATGCAATGAAGATCAGTAGACAGTATGCACAAAGAATATTGCGATCCTTGGTACATGAAGGATTTCTCATCAAATTAGGTTCCACGAAAGCAGCTTCCTACGTTTTGCCAAAACATGCCGGTAAAGTGCAGTGGAAGTTCAGCAAGAGATTCAAGAGGCAGAACTTAGTCGAGCATGAAGTGATGGAGGATATTGAAGGAAGGGCGCAGTTCCGCGAGTCCCTGCCAGAAAATATTCGCAGTATCTTTGAGTATGGGTTTTCTGAAATGCTCAACAACGCCATCGAACATTCTCAATCGAAAAACGTTCATGTGGAAACAGAAAAGAAAGAGCATTGCCTTGCCTTTTGCGTGAATGATTTTGGCGTTGGTGTGTTTCGCAATGTCATGAAAAAAAGGGGGCTAAAATCTGAACTGGAGGCGGTACAGGATTTGCTCAAAGGCAAGACAACAACACAACCAAAGGCACATTCGGGCGAAGGGATTTTTTTCACTTCAAAAGTTGCGGATATTTTCAGTTTGGAAAGCTTTGGTTTCAAGCTTACCTTTGACAACACCATTCATGATGTTTTCTTCGAGGAGGTCAAACCTGCCAAAAGAGGAACAAAAGTATTTTTTCAGATTGCGGACAGCGCGGAGAGGCATCTTAATGATGTTTTCAAAGAGTATCAGAGTGATCCGGAGGAATACGCGTTTGACAAAACTGAGATACAAATTCGTCTCTACACGATGGGTACCATTCATATATCCCGCTCTCAGGCTCGGCGAGTGCTGGCAGGGCTGGAAAAATTCAGATCTATTGTGCTGGATTTTGACCGGGTTCCGAATGTAGGTCAGGCATTTGCCGATGAAATATTCAGAGTCTTTCAGAATAAGTACCCGGATATTCGAATTATTCCCATCAACATGAACGAGGCCGTACGGTTTATGGTGGAGAGAGCAGGGAAGTAATTGTTATTCACGTCGGTTCGCTTCTCTTCGTTTGTCACATAGGCAATTTCCTCGGGGATCATCCAGTCTTCCAGTATGTAGGGCGCCATATCAAAGATGCGCATATATCTTTTTTTGAATCGTTTTCCGACAGGCATGAATTTACCTTCAACAGTTTGAACGCCGTATTTTGTCAGCGCTTCAACGTAAGTCCGATGTTTTCTTTCTTTTTGCTTATTCCAGCCACAATATGCTGTGAAGTAATGCACGCTTCTCAATTCATCTTCATGGTCGATTAAATTCAATGCCAGTTGTTTAAGATTGAGCCATTTGTATTTTGCATGATCGAAGGCATCACAGATTGCATGATACAGATTGAAGCCGTCCACAAAGAATATGGATTTCATCGAACGAATCGTATCACAAAAAGCCCGCGCTTTTGGCGCGGACCTAAAAGAGAAATACATCTCTTTTCAAAGGTATGTCAATATTGTACAAAATTGATGAAATCATCTCAAGGGGTATGGCTAGATTGTTTTAAAATGTGATTTCTGATCAATCTTTGACTCATCGAACATGCCCCATCCCCTCAGAGATGGGTATATCGCCCTTTTGTAATCCCACCCCTCCGGTCCCACGTAGGTCACACGCATACAGATCAAATTTTCAAAAGTTCGATATGATAGAGATATTAACCGGAGCGTGAAATACCTTACATTACCCTCACGGCCCCTCACCCTACCCTCTCCCCGCAAGCGTGGCGAGGAGATGCGGAAAAGTGAAGATCGTTTCGGCTGCTCACGATGGACCGATCCTTCATCTATTTCGTGCTCCCATTAATATATGGACGTGCAGTTTGTGCCACTTACCGGAGATCACATAGTCCATTTGCAGTCTTGGTACCGCGAAGACGACTGTGAGAAGCATCTCGGCGGCTGGGACTACATCAAGAACCTTATGGACCTGCAGCAACGCTTTCCAAACCGTCACTGCTTTGTCGCGCTACATGGTAATGTTCCCCGAGGGATCGTCGATCTGGAGGTCAACGATGACGGGACGGCATGGATGAGTTTGTTCATCGAGCCCTCTCAGCGCGGACAAGGACTCGGAAAGGCCGTCCTCAAGGCGTTCCTACGGCATCCAGTGGTGGCAGGTCTCCGGGAACTAAAGGCAGAAATTGAGCAAGACAACGTTGCCAGTACACGTTGTTTTGAGACGGCAGGTTTCGAGTGGCGGGAGGATCCGAGCACCACAGAAGGATACGTTCTCCTTGTGCATGAGAAAGCATGAGCGAGGCTTTCGCTGCGCGATAGCCGAGTCAAACTGGGGCGAGCGATGGGTGTCGAACCCACGACCTCCAGGGCCACAACCTGGCGCTCTAACCAACTGAGCTACGCCCGCCACGATAGAGCAAGTGTAAGGATATTAGACTGAATGGACAATACATTCCTGCACAGGCCACGAGGATTTTTTCAGTAATAATTGAGCAATTATTTGCAGTTTTTCTTTGTAACCAGATAGATGTTTCAAATGCCATTCGCGTCTTTTGGCATCTATTGAATGTTGGTGAAGTTCATAGTAGGCAAGCAGTAGAGGGCGTCTTGCCTTAGTTGCCTTTACGTAGCCAGCGCAATGTTCTTGAAAACGTTCTTCAATCGATCGTGTCGTTTGACCGACGTACCATTGATGATCGTTTTCGGAGTAAAGAAAATAGACCGTTGCCATGGCAGATGACTATAATCTTTGCAACCAAAAACCTCCAGGGGCCCGAAGGGCGGCCTTTGGCCCCACAACCTGGCGCTCTAACCAACTGAGCTACGCCCGCCACAGCGGTCGCGACTGCCGTGGCCCGCCACGGGGCGGTTGAGATGGCAGATCGCAGACCAAGAACGAAAGACCGGTGAATACTGCTCGCGAGAATAATGACCCGCTAGCATACGTATAATACCAAACATTGTTGATCTTTCCAGCCTCTTCAGGGCTTCTTTTTGTCCGTCTGATCCTGCGAAATATTCTCGGCTCGAATGATCGCTATGGGCTCATCTGTTTCCTCCTTGTCCTCCGTCTTTTCCTTTGGAGCTTGCGTGACGGAGGAAGCCTTGGTGGTGGATGGGCCATTCGTTGCAGGCGTGGATGTCTGCGCCGGCGTGGGGACGGGTTCCCGCTGCACCGGTTCAGAGGCGGAGGGCTTGGGCTGCACCGGTTCCGACGTCGTGGCCGGTGACGGTCGCTCCGGTTCCATTGTCAAAGACGGTTCCTGCGTTTGATCCTCTTTCGTTTCCTCCTCGCGCTTCTTCTTGTTGGCACGATAGCGGGCGCGCTTCTTGCGGCGGCGTTCCCGTTCGGCTTCGGAAAGCTCAGAATGCTCCTCTGCCGGAGGCGGGTGGGCCGTCACTGCGGCCGGTTGTGCCGGTGCCGGAGGGGAAGGAGCGGGAGCGGGAGTCGGTGTCACAGCGGGGACAGGGGGCGGAGCGGAGAGGACAGCGGGCTCGGGAACGGGAGTGACGGGAGCCGGCGGGGCGAGAGCCGGAGCGGGCACGGGAGCCGGAGCGGGCGTCGCAGGTACGTCAGGTGTTTCGACGGGAGTCTGAGCGGCCGGTTCCAGCCACGGGGGAAGGGGGCGGTCCCGCTTCGTATCGGCCTGCGGAGGCGGGGTGGATTCCTGCCTGGGTTCCTCCGCAGCAGGAGACGGGAGAGCGGTTTCCACGGTATGTCCGCGTTTTTCGGCCTCGTCGTGTCCCTGCTTGAGCCAGCTCGGGGCCTCCTCTTCCGTAAAGGAAAGCTCGCTTAATTTGGATGATCCTTCTTCGGCGGTCTCATCGGGTACCGCAGTTTCCCGCTCCGGTGATTCCCGTGTCCCTTCCGCGTGCGGTACGGGAGCAACATCGATCACGGACATGGGAGGCGGCTGGTCGAGCGAGGGGAGTCCGGCCGGAGGAGGCGTCTTCTTGGTCGGTGTGCCGCCGAGAGGCGAGGGGGGTTCCTGGTCCAGCTTGCGTTGCACGATCTTGCCTACAAGCGTCACCACAGCAAATCCCACCAGAATGGCGAGCAGCAGTCCGCCTCCGATCGTTGCAATCGAGCGCAGAGAGAAGCCGGAAGTCGATGAAGCGGATGAAGAGGATCCTGCAGAGAGTGCGGAGCTATCCTGTGCACTGGATGACTGCGGGGGCGGCTCCACGCTCTGTACGGGGAGCAAGCCGGTGATGCGCAGAACCTCCTCCGTTGTCGCAAGATCCCGTGCCTGCAGGCTCACCGTGTACTGACCGTTCTGCGCATACGTGTGCACGGGACGGTCGAGCATGCTCTGCCGTCCGTCCCCGAAATCCCAGTAGAGAAGAATCGCGCGGCCCTCCGTGGAGAGTGCGGCGGAGTCGATGGAGAACGCATACGTTCCACTGCCGCGATTTTCGATGCGTACGTTCTCCAGTCCGCTCGGTGACGGAACGGGCTGCTGCTCCGGTGTTTGCGCCGGAGCGGGGACGTTGCCCACATAGAGCCGGATGGTCTGCGTTACAGGGCCGGCAGTGCCATTCCCCCGTACGGTCAGCGTGCGCTCCGTCATGCCATCGGTGAACCACAGGCGCAGTGCGGATCCGTCCGCCGCGAAGAACGTGCCGCGGCTGTCATCATCATTCGTGGGATCGCCGTCGCCGTTGGTATCCACGCTGCTGTCCACGTCGACGCCGGGTTGTACTGTTCCCGGATTCGCCTGCACGAGGATGGTTTGCAGATTGACCCCTGCGACGGCAATACCGTTTTCGTCGGACGGAGGATCGGTCATGACAAATGCATTTGTTCCGGTGCCCGGTGTGAGAGCCGGTGCACCCGGAACGATGTGAATGGCGAAGGTGCGCTGTGAAACCGGCGTCCGGTCGGCTGCCGTCACTTCCCCGCGCAGCAGAAAATCCCCCGCCTCCACGAATCGTTCGCGGAACAGCGGTCCGAGGTCCGCCTGTACGAAAGAGCCGTCCGCCTTGGTGAGCGACCAGGTGATTTGGCGGTCTGCAGCGTTGGAGATGGCGAGGATTTCGAGCACGCTGCCTGGAGCGAGCGTCCATGATTCCATGAGGAACGGCTGATCCTGCTCAATGGCAGATGCGGAGCCTGCTGCGCAGAGAAGCGAGAGCAGCACGCCGATGCCGAGCCGGTGAGGGAGGGATCGGATGCGCATGATCAGCCGAAATCGAGCACGAACATGACAATGGCGCGGGCTGCGAGGATGAGAATCAAACCGATGATGGTGTAGATGACAATTTTCTTTGCTGTTTCCTTCGACGCATCGCTCCCCAATCCCACGATGAGCCAGATACCGGCAATGATGATGACCACGACGGCAATGAGCGAGACGAAACCCAAAACTTTCATGGTAATATTGATGATGGTTCCTTGCAGGTTTTCTCCGCCTCCGCCCACATTGATTTCATTGGCATCGCCGAGTGCCTGCGCAGCCGTGACCCGCGGGAGCGCCAGGAGAGCCAGAGCGTAGTAGCAGGATCGGAGGAATGTCATACGATTTAGCCGGCGAGGCCGATGAAGAACATGACGAGTGCTTTGGCGATCAGAATGAGGATCAATCCGATCATGGTGTAGATCACGATCTTCTTTGCCGTCTCTTTCGCCGAATCGTTGCCGAGACTTAAGATCAGGTAGAGGCCGGCAATGATGATCATGATGACGGCAATGAGCGAGACGTACGTGAGGATCTTGTTCACGATGTTCGCGATCGTTGTCCGCAGGCTCCCCCCGTGAATGCCCGAAACGCCCAGACTGTTCGCCCCCTGCTGCAGGCCGGATCCGTTGTAGACCTGAGCCACTGTCTCACTTGTGAGACGTGACTGTGCGAGGGCATGTCCCTCCGGCATCGCCATGTGTATCGCGGCAATGGAACAGCCAAGGAGTGCGGCGCAGAGCCAGAGACGGGTGCTCATAGGTGTGGAGTGAGGATCTTCGTTTTCATGGTTATGATAGCATACTTCCGGTCCATTTGCCACCCGCCCTTCATGCGTCCTACGTCGTCCCGCATTCTGCTGAACCACGCCAAAACTCCCGCGTTTCTCGTGACGGATCTGACCAATATCCGTTACCTCACGGGTGCGCATGTGAGTGCCGGTGCGGTGTTGGTCACGCCACGCAACGTGTGGCTGTTCGTGGATCCCCGCTATCGCGAAGTGGCCGTCGGCAGCGCACAAAGATGCGCGGTCCGTCCGCTGGATGTGCTGGCACGTGCACTCAGTCGCATCCCTGTCTGCGGTTGCGAAGCCGAACACGTTACGCTCGCCCAGAAGCGCCGGTGGAGGACATCCTTCCGTGCAACGCGTTTCCTGCCCAAGCACGGTGTGGTCGCGCACTTCCGTCGCTCAAAAGATCCGGACGAACTCAGGCGTTTTCGTCGTGCACAGCGGATCACGCGCGAACTTCTGCAGCGTGTGCCTGCTGCATTGCGCGACAGCATCACGGAACGGGAAATTGCGTGGAAACTGCAGGAATGGGCGCGCGCTCTGCAGGCCGACGGTCTCGCGTTCGATCCCATTGTTGCGTTCGGATCGCACACCAGTCGTCCTCATCACCACCCCACGACGCGCGCATTGAAGAGAGGAGACATCGTGCAGATCGATGTCGGTGCGCGTTTCGCAGGGTACTGTGCCGATCAGAGTCGTGTCTTCTTCACCGGTGCGAAAACGTCCTGGCAGGAACGCGCACTCGCGGCGGTGGCCGAGGCGAAGGCCGCTGCGGAGAGGCTGGTGCAGGCGG
>JAQTQU010000009.1 GCA_028712095.1 Candidatus Peribacteraceae bacterium | reverse complement strand
CCTCCTTGAAATCCGTATTCTCGCGCGGAGTCATGAAAGTGGTGTATGGGTCGTCGAGCGCACGCACGAGTCCCGCAGTGGCACCAAAGAGCATGTTGGTGGTTTCCAGTTTTTCGGGGGCGATATAGTGCTGCTGGAGCAGTCTCCACACCCCCCAGAGCAGTGCCAGATTCACCTCCTTTTCCGGATCGTGCACCAGTGTTCCGCTCGATGTTTTTCCCTGATAGAGAAATTCCAGCTGACTCATCATGTCGGCGACCTGTTGCCGGGCATAGCGGGTGCCGAGTCCCCATCCCAGCGAGAGCGTGATGAGGGGCAGCAGAACGACGATGCCGATGCGGAAGGCGCGTTTCATATGCGGGAGCATGATACACGATTTGGGGATTGGGGATTAGTATCTTCGGGATGAGTACGAAAGCTGTTTTGCAGCTGTTTTGCGCGTTGCCCGATGTTGAAGGCTGAGCAGGCCCGCCATGCATGGCGGGCTTACATCTTGTACCATGTCTGCCGTGACCCGGATTCCCGCCGCTCTCGAGCGCAGGCTCCAGCAACTCTTCCCCCGCGTACGGGAGAGAGAACAGTTTGTGGCGGACCTCATTGCGCGCGAGCTTGATGGTCCTCTCAAGCTGCCGCCGGAAGATCAGCCGGAGTCCGTCGGAGGGACGCTCCACCTGTTCACCGACGGCGGCTCGCGCGGGAACCCCGGTCAGGCGGCCATCGGCTGCATTCTCGAAGATCCGGCGCGCGGTATCACGCTGCGGGAACATGCGGAGCGCATCGGCATCGAGACCAATAACGTTGCGGAGTACAGGGCGCTGATTGAGGGACTCAAAATCGCGAAGCGTTACCAGCCCAACCGCCTGATCTGCCATCTCGATTCCGAACTCATCGTGCGGCAGCTCAATGGCGACTATCAGGTGCGCATGGCGCACTTAAAGCCCTTCGTGGAGGAGATCCAGGAGCTCGCACGTGCTTTCCACTCCATTACATTCAAGCATATCCCCCGTTCCGATAACTTCCGTGCCGATGCACTGGTGAACAAGGCGCTGGATGAACATCCTTCTCCGAAGTTTCGGGGGATAGGGAACTAGAGTGAGGGAACGAGATACGGGAACTCGGGAAGTGGGGAAGTAGGGAAATCGTATTTGGATAATCAACTTCATTTTTTCGCCCCGATTTCCCTATTGCCCGACCAGTCGTTACCATTCGTCCGTGCGCCGGCATCTTTCTCTCATCGGCTTCAGTATCCTCATCTGGGTTCTGCCGTCGGGCGTCTCGGCCGCTGCGCTGACGTACCGCTACCAGCACCATCTCTTCACCATCGCTGTCGGCAAAGAGTGGCAGGAGCAAAAAGAAGTGTGGATGTATGAGGGGCAATCCGTGAAAGTGCCTGCGGCATTCCGCGTGGACGGCGACCATGTTCCCGCCCTGCCCGTCGGGTTTGCGCGGATGGAGCAGGTTGCCTGGAATCACGATGCCATCCGTGCCGCGCTCAAGCGCCAGATTGCCACGGTGTTCGATCGCAGCGCAGGATCGGTGGTCATTCGCGGGGGTACCGGTGCGATCACCTTCGAAGGCGTGGGCATGCCGGGGCGCCGGCTGGATCTGGAACGCGCCGTCACGCTCACCGTGAGCGCGCTCGAAGCGGGCATCACGGATATCACGCTGCCGGTCATCGAGACGCAGCCTGCGATCACCGTGGAGGATCCCGCACTCAGCGCGCAGGGCATCCGTGAGGTGGTGAGTGTCGGGGAATCAGACTTCTCCGGATCGCCCAAGGCCCGCCGTCACAATATCGTGGTCGGCCTTTCAAAGTTCAATGGCACGCTCATCCCGCAGGGGGCCATCTTTTCCTTCAATGAGACACTGGGGCCGGTGAACGGGGCCACCGGGTACCTCAAGGAGCTTGTGATCATGGGGGATAAGACGCTCCCCGATTACGGCGGAGGGCTCTGTCAGGTGGGCACGACGTTCTACCGCGGCGTATGGGAGTACGGATTCCCCATCCTTGCGCGCAGGAACCACAGCTTTGCCGTGCACTACTACAGTCCGCAGGGGACGGATGCCACCATCTATCCGCCGTACACGGATATCAAGTTCCGCAATGATTCGCCCGGTGCTCTCCTCCTGCAGACGTTCGTTGAGAACGATCATGCGTTTTTCGTTTTCTACGGTACCCGCGATGACCGCTCGAGCGAAGTGATCGGTCCCTACACGTGGGGTTCCACCCCGCCGCCACCCGACAAGATCGAATACACGACCGAGATTCCCGCGGGGACGACGCGCAAGGTGGGGGAGCGCGTGCCGGGGATCAAAGCCATGTGGTGGCGCATTGTCTCGTGGAAAGGGGCGGAAACCGAGGAACCGGTTGTTTCCGTCTACGAGGCGCGCCCGCGGTTCGATCAGATCGGGGTCGAGGCGACATCGCCGTTCCTCACGACTCCTTCCGGCAGCGCTTCATCCGCGGGTATCTCGTCTACCCGTTAGGTGGCGGAGCAGGCGGCGGCCACATCTGCGGAGCGCAACGGCCGCGTACAGTGTTCCTGAACGAGTCGAGCGCAGAGGGCTTTGAGGCGGGCGCAGGAAATTTCTTCTTTCACCGGCACGCCGTGCGTGCTTGCCAGAACAAACGAGCGTTCTTCCGGGGAGAGCGGGGCGAAGAGGTGGTGTGTCGTCTCGGGCAGGACGCCCAGCAGGGCCAGCACGCGGAGGGTGAAAGCGAGGAGGTCTGCAGAGGAACATCGTTCCTGGTGCAGCAGCTGAGACAGCGCATCAAAGATCTCCGGCACAGGCTCGCCATCCGAGAGGAGTGCGAGCAGGAGTTCGCTCATCTGCGTGCGCGCGAGAAAATTCTGCAGGCGTGCGGTGTCAGGTGCGCGGGATCGCACGACAATGCCGCTGACCAGATAATTGCTGCGCGATTCCTTCAATTCCACGGAGCAGCGGGTGAGCGGGAGGAGTGAAGCCAGGCGGCTCTGCAGGCGTCGGGCTCCGGGGACTCTGGCGGCCAGCCGTCCCGCCTCACGGGTGAGCAGGATCACGAAACGGTCGGCCTCCCCCACGTCGTACGAGGCGAGCACGATGCAGTCGAAGGTCCGGGCGTAGGGCATGGGAAAAGAATACAGGATGACAGGAGTTCAAGAATACAAGGATCACCGGGGTCCGAGTGACGCCTCTCTCAGGGACGGGCGAATGCCCAGCCGGACGCCGGCGATGGCCAGCAGCGGGGCGCAGCACAGTTCGAGGATAAGCGAGAGAGGCAGCGCAAATGACAGGATCGGCAGGGCAGCCGAACACAACGGCGCCAGGGCACCGCCGTTGCTCAGGGAGGGCACGAGTGTGGGCAGCAAGAGCAGAAACAGCGAGAGCACGCAGGCGCTCATCACGACGCTGCCCCAGAGCAGCAGAGTTGCTTCCCAGATGAACGGCAGCATGAGCAGCGAACTGTCCGCCCCCACCAGCCGCTCCACCAGCACTTCCGCGGAACGGCTCATGGCGCTTTTGCGGGTAAATTCGACAATGGTGAAGAGCAGGATACCGCAAGCGAGCAGTAGCAGCATTGCGGCCAGATGCTGCCCGCCATTGGCCACGCGCAGGAGCTCGTGCACCCGTTCCTCCTGATGGGTGAGGTCTAAGAGGAGGGCGGGATCCACCAGCTGCTGCCAGCGGGCATCAGAGAGGAACACGGAAAACGCCGGATAATCATTGAGCGACCTGAGCGTGACACCGATGGAATCGGGGAAGGGATTATCCACCTGAAATTTTTCGAAGAACGTTGCCAGGGAGGGATCTTCCGCCTTGATGCGGGCGAGGGCCTGTTCGCGGGTGATGTACACGGCCCGTTCGATGTAGGGCAGCTGCTGCAGGGCCGACTGAAATTGTTGCACTTCTCCGCGCGACGCCCCGGATCGTATTTCGAGCTTCAGGTCGGAATGCGACAGGAGCAAGGACTGCAAGGCTGCAGCAGCCAAAAGGCCCAGCAGTAGAAACTGGAACAGCGTGCAGATGCCGAGCAGGGAACCGAAGCCGGTGCGCCATTCCCCCTCACGCCAGAGTGTGAACAGTGCGCGGCGGAAACTGCGTCGCAGGACAACCAGATGCATGCAAATTGGCGAAAGACTGTCTGTGAGTATACGGCGTTCCCTATGTTTTCTCCACTGCTTTGAGCAGCCGCTCTGCCATGAGCACACATTCTTTCGCCCGTTCGTTTTCCGGATCCATTTCCAGCGCCCGCTGGAAGAGCGTGCGCGCCTTGCGCAGATTCTGTACCTGCAGGTACGCGGAACCCAGATCGCAGAGCGTGAGCGGATTTTCCTGATCCAGATTCAGCGCCCGCTCCAGCGTGACGATGCCCTGTGCGCACTGGCCCGCATTGAAGAGCGCCCATCCCAGGCATCGCAATATTTCGGCGTTGTTCGGACTCAGTGCGTTGGCTACCTTGAGCTCTTTGAGGGAATGATCCCATTTCTCCTCATGAGACCGGACGAAACCCAAAATATAGTGACCGGTGTAGCTCTTCTTTCCGATCGTCACGGCGCGCTTTGCGGCACGTTCCGCGCGCGCGAAATGCCCCAGACTCAATTCGTTGTCCGCCACCTCCTCCAGTGCGGGTACGTTCTCGGGATCTTCGATGAGCAGCTCCTCCAGAATTTTCAGAGCCTCATCATGTTTCCCTGTGAGCTTCAACTGCTCTGCGCACTCAAGTCGTTCCAGGGTGTCGGAAGAATGGGGTGCATGCATAAGGGTCCTCATTGTACATGTCGAGTGTCACTGCTCAATTTTTCCCGAGTTTTTTTTGAAGAATGACGGAAAAACTGTCCGGTTTATTTCCCGTTGTGGTTCTTTTGCCTACACCGGCTGGTTCCTGTTTCGCTGAACGGTGGTGCGGGACCCCGGTCTTAACCCCAGATGAAATACGATGCTGTCCGCAGGATCGCCTGTGCCCCGAGGACGATGCCCAGAGCCCAGAGCGCGCCGATCATCATGTTCTTACCGTTGGATTTGCGTTTCTCATCCCCCGCGGAGATGGCGAACATAAAGGCGCCCGTGACGAAGACCGCCACGGCGGCCACGGTGATGGTGCTCTTGAGCATGTTCACGATACTCCCGAGAATGCTCTGCCACGTACGATCCCCGTAGACCCAGGATGTTACGGTAAACGATCCGAATGCCTGCTCTTGGGCATGCACGGCCGGGATCAGCCATCCCACAACAGCTCTGCAGAGGGACATCGGTTCATTATAGCATAGAATCCGTTCTTCTGCAGACTCATTTGCAGGGAGCGGAACAGAGCCCTACACTGCATTCTCTCATGGGTCCCGCGTTTGCACTACGGCCGCTTTCCAATGGCAGGCCTCCTTCCCGCCGAGGTACAGCGGTACGGGGAGGAGCCGGCAAAAAGACGGGAGTGTTCTCCTTCCTCTTTCGTTTGCTGCTGGGTGGCGTACGCATCGTTCTTCCGCCGCAGGGTGTCGAGAGGCGCCTGAAGAAGTTTCTGCTGCGCACGGGGGGGCTGGTCGTGGTGCTGGGCGGGTTGTACGTCGGTGTTCTCTGGATGACGCTGCCGGATATCAGTGATCCCAAAAGCCTGTTCGCCCCGCAGAGCACGGTCATCACCGATCGCAACGGTATCGAGCTCTACCGGCTGTTCAACGAGCAGGACCGCACCTTCGTTCCCGGTGCGCAGATTCCCGACTCCATGAAGCAGGCGATCATCGCCATCGAAGATCAGCGCTTCTACGACCGCGGCTGTCTCGATATCCGCGCCATGGTCCGCGTTGTCGCCAATTTCGGTCAGGCAGGCGGAGGCTCCACGCTCACAAGACAGCTCGCGCGCAATGCACTCGATCTCAAGCGTGAGAATCTTGTCAGCCGCAAAGTCAAAGAAATCATCCTCGGCTGCCAGATGGAATCGAAGTTCAGCAAGGACGATCTTCTGGAGCTCTACTTGAACTGGATTCCTTTCGGACAGAACGCGTATGGCATTGAGCAGGCCAGCCGCACCTACTTCGCACGTTCCGCTTCGGGGCTCACACTGGCGCAGTCCGCCGTGTTGGCGGCGTTGCCACAGCGTCCCTCGTACTTCAATCCGTACGGATACCATGTACACACAACGGTGAGTGACGGGATCACCCGCAAGGTTCTTCAGGGTGTGATTACATCCGCGTCCGGCATCCCTGACGAAGAGGTCACCATCGGACTCTTGGGCGCACAGATCGGTACGGGCGCGACAACAGTCTATGTGGGCGGGCGTGCGGATGCCGTGCTCAAGCGCATGCAGGAGCTCAAGATGATCACGGAGCAGCAGCAGCTGCAGGCGCTGGATGAACTGGAAACACTGACGTTCCAACCCATGCGCGATACCATCCGTGCCCCGCACTTCGTGCTCTGGGTGCGCGATCAGGTCGAGAAACTTCTCGGCGGGCAATCGGCGGAGAAAGACATTCTGGAGCGTGGCGGCCTGAAAGTGACCACCACACTCGATTGGCGGCTTCAGGAGATTGCCGAGAAAGTGGTGGCCAACCACCGTGAAGACATTCTCAACCGTTTCGGAGCGCACAACATCGCTCTCGTTGCTCTCGATCCGGCCGCGCGCGATGTGCTGGCGTACGTCGGCAACAGCGATTATTCCGATGAGGAACACGGCGGCAAGATCGATATGGTACAGGCCCCGCGCCAGCCCGGCTCGAGCTTCAAGCCGATCGTGTACGCGGCTGCGTTTGAGCAGGGGTACACGCCGGCGACGATTCTCTATGACGTGACGACCAGGATCGGCGATGACCAGCCGCAGGATTTTGACGGCAAAGAAATGGGTCTCATGACCATCCGTCAGGCGTTGGGTGCCTCACGCAACATTCCCGCGGCCAAGGCATTCTTCCTCGCGGGAGGGGAGCAGCCCATTCTGGATCTTGCGCGCGATCTTGGGGCGCCGACCCCGCTTGCCGGGCGCGCCTCTCTGCGACCGTCCACGGGTTCCGGAGGACAGTCGGATCTGTCGGCGGCGAACCAGTACGAGTACGGATGGCCGCTTGCCCTCGGTGCCGCCGAGACGCCGCTCCTCGAAATGGTGCAGGCATACGCATCGCTCGATGACGGGGGTACCTACAAACCCGTTGTCAGTGTGCTCAGAGTGGAGGATCGCAAGGGGGCGCTGCTGTTTGCGCCGGAGCGCGGCAAGGATGAGCGACAGGTGCTGGATCCGCGCATCGCGTACCAGATTACGTCTATTTTAAGCGATGCCTCCGTGCGGCCCACGGACTACTGGAAGACACAGCTCACGGTATCCGGATACGAAGCGGCGGCCAAGACCGGAACGAGCAACAAGTGCCTCGAATGGAAGGACAAGAACACCTGCAAGCTGCGCAAGCCGGATAACGCCTGGGTGCTGGGGTACACCCCCAATCTGGTGACGGGTGTGTGGTCCGGCAATGCAGACAGCTCCTCGATGTACGACAAGGGCGACGGACTCAACACATCAAGTCCCCTCTGGAAGGAATTCATGGAGCGCGCGCATCGCGTGCTCACGGCGCCCAAAACGGCATTCACGCCGCCGCCGGGCATTATCCAGCCGCAGATTTCCACGCTCTCGGGCGAGATGCCCACGGCCTGTACGCCCATTGCGTATAGACGGGCCGATGTGTTCCTCGAAGAGCGTCCACCGACGTTGCAGGATCCCGCCTGCGCGCAACTGATGGTGGATCAAGTCACGCACCTGCTCGCTTCGGATGCGTGTCCGCAGGCGGCGCAGGAATCCGGAAGTTTTCTCGTGGCGAAAAGCATCCTGGCCGATCGCTGGCCGACGTGGGAGGAGGGCGTGCAGCAGTGGGTGCAGGAGCAGATGACGCTCTGGTATGCCACGCCGGATCACTCCGGATCCATTCTGCCGCTGCCCGTTGCGCCCACCGAGAAGTGCGATCCCTCGCTCACGCCGGGCCGCCTCGACCAGCCGACACTCACCATTCTCTCTCCGGATGAGAACGGATCCGTCACGTACCCGGCGTTCCGGCCGAAACTGAGTTACCGCGTCGGCTCGACCGTCCGCGAGATCCGCTTTGCCATCGACGGCAAACGCGTTGCCGTCCGCACAGACGAGCCCTTCGACGAACCTCTGCGCGTGCCGCGCTCGGTGACCCGCGACGGTCTGCACCGACTCGAAGTGACACTCACGGATGCGTACTTCAACACGGTCACCGGGACCGTGCGCTTCCGGTTCGGCGAAGGAGGATCGGGTCTTTCCGTTTCATTCATCGAACCCGGCGGGGACATATCTGTGGCAGCAGGGGGTTCGGTGACGATGCGCGCGGAGGTGCAGGATCCGGATGGCGCGCTCAAGTACGTCCAGTTCTATCTGGATGATCTGCTGCTCACAACCAAGCCCAAAGAACCTTTTTCACTGACCTACGCCGTCACGGTCAGTCCGGGGACATACCGGCTACGCGCGGTGGCGACGGATCTCACGGGCAAAACCACCGAGGATTCGGTATCGCTGACCGTGACGGAATAGCGGCAGTTACTCCGGGAGCAGGTTCCTGAATGCAGTAATCACCGCACTCAGGAGAGTGTTTTCCCGGAGAGCGGAAATGTGCTATACTGTTGAGATTTTCTCACATCAATATCGAAATTACTTTTTCGCGGTTTAACGGCATCAGACGGCATCTTCTCCAGAGTATCGATATCGTGAATATCCTTCTGCTCGCGGTGCTCTTTGTCATAATTTTTTCTGCGATTGTGCCTTATAACATGGATGAATTCATCCACTATGACACCATCCTTTGTTATCTCTATCCCGGAAACGATCTTCACGGAACCTGCGATCCTTTCAAACTTAATTTTCTCAACACCGGTCTCATTCTCCCGCTTCGGGCCTACTTCTACTCGGGCAGTTTTCCGTCGCTTTACTTTCTGCCCATTGTTTTACTCTGGAGCAGCCCGCTTGCTGCACGCTGCCTCGGAATGGTTTTTTTGCTCCTCGGTGGATTCATCGCTGCACGCATTTTTAAATTTAAAACTATCTACGTTCTTTTTGGCCTTGTGGCCCTATTTCCGTATCTCTTCCAACATCTCGTGGATACGGGGCCCATCGGATTTCAGGTTCTCAGTGTCTTTCTTGTTTATCTCCTTCTGGATCGTTGGTGTGCAACTTTGAAGATACGTATTATCAGCGCAATTACACTGATAATATTCTGCGGGATCTGGACAAAATTTTCGTACTTTTGGTTCGCACCGGGGTTTGCCATTTTCTTTCTCATACATATTATCCACCATCGTCATTTCCTCTCTTCCAAAAAGAATCTGCACACTCTTTTCCTTCAATCCGCGGGGGCTCTTTTTGTTCTTGTCATCCTCGTCGGCTCACTCGTATTTTCGACAGCTCCGGATAATTCTGCTGTAAGACCCTATCTTGATCCTCTCATTCACAGCGATGCACTGTCGCTTTCTGAAGTTCTCCGTGGGGTATGGTGGCACTCCGAGGTTGTTACAACGCTCCTTCATCCTCTGGAAGCGACACAGAGAGTCTTTGAGGTCGTTCCGGAAATTTCCATTTCATTTTTGTATTCGATCATCGTTTATCTTTTTGCCCCCTTCACTCTTCTCCTGCTCTTTTGTGCTGGCGGAAAGGGTTTTTCCAGAAAGAATCTCATTTTACCGTCAGCGCTGACCATTGCCTTTTTTCTCACGGTAATCATGATCGCACGTACCAGAGGGGCAGGGCTCATGCATCATGCCATTCTGAGCTATCCGTTTCTCATTCTGGCATCGCTTGCGACCATTCGCTGTCTTCTGATTGCCGGCGCCCAATCTTCCCGTGTATGGCTGCGCCTGTTTTTCATCGCATGGCTTACGGCGTATCTGTTCGTCAATACTGTGCTGTTCATCAAAGTCCCCACGCAGAGGTATCTCTTTCATGACGATCCTGAGAAATTCATCGTTCATACCATCATTAACACGGGAACAATTCCGGGCCGGACAATGGTTCTTGTTGTCGATTGGGGCATGTTTTACTACTCAGGTCTTTTTGGCTCTTCCCAGAAGAGCGTTCTCTTTGAGTGGGGACTGCGGGGTGAGGGGCGCATTACGTATCTGAAGGATTTGGCGGCACGCAACGGTCGCAAACTTGTCGTGCTCTACACTTCCAAAGAGACGGCGGCGGATCTCCCGCTCATTCAGAGACTGATTCCTCTTGAACGCTGCGCCGCCACTGCTCCGGATGCCGCGTGGGTGATGCTCGTCGAGCCGGATGATGAGATCCGGGAAGTATGCGCACGCTATGCGGCAGCTTCTGCACAACAGTCGCTGACGCAGCGCCTGCTGCTGCGGGCGTCATTAACCCGATAAATTGATCAAAGCTGAGCAGCGATCTCATCCGCAATGTCAGCGTTCGTGTGCACCTCGGAAACGTCCTCATCCTCCTCAATGGCCTCGATGAGGTTCATGAGCTGCTGCGCCGTGGCGAGATCGGTCACGGCCGTTTTCTGCGTGGGAATGAATTTGAGTCCGGCCGTCGTCACCTCGCAGCCCTGCACTTTGAGCAGGTCACGTACTTTCGGCCACCCTGCGGCATTCGTGACCACCTCGACCGTGTCGGCGGACCACTCGATATCCTCGGCTCCGGCGTCGATCAGTCGCAATTCCATGTCTTCCGTATGAAGACGTTCCATCGGAACGTCTCTACCCCTGCCAATGACGACACCTTTCTGCTGGAACATCCAGAGCACGGAGCCCGACTCCGTCCACCGTCCTCCGCGCCGCTCCAGAATCGACCGCACGCTGCTGAGTGTCCGGTTCTTGTTATCCGTGAGGCATTCGATGACCATGGCGACATTCCCCGGGCCGTACGCCGCATACACCTCCACTGCCATCTGTTCCCCTTTCAACTCACCTGATCCCTTCTTGATCGCCCGGTCGATGTTCGCGTTCGGCACGCCGTCGGCCTTTGCGTTATCGATCGCGGTTCGCAGGGACGGGTTCATCACCGGATCCGGCCCGCCGCGCGCCGCCATCTCGACCAGGCGCGCATGGCGCGTGTAGATCTTGCCGCGCTTTTGATCCTGCGCGGTCTTGCGCACCTTGATGTTGGCCCATTTGGAGTGACCGGACATGGGAGAATAGTAGAATACTGGAATACTCGAATACTAGGGCTTCGAGAACGAATCCCTGAGAAAGTAACCGGTTACCTATGGCGAGAGCTTCTCGGTGATGATCTTTTGCGCATGTTCCACTTCTTTTGCCGTCCACACATGCGCTGAACGGTGAATCAGTGCTGCGAGCAGAATTTGACCGGCAAGGTCAGTCCGTTGTTGGCGGAGCACACTGAGGACTCTCGCTCGTACTTCGCGAACACCATCTTCCGACAGGAGGTCGTGCGGACCGAGATCCGCGTATGCAAGCCGTGAGAAACAATCGATCTGTTTCCGATCGATGCGATACTGTCTGAGTTCCTCAGGAGAAAGCGCCGCGATGTAGTCGCCTTGTCCGTTATTGCATGTGGACCAATAATTTTCCATGCGAAGGCGGGCTTTGCCTGCCCGGAGCGACCCCACTGAGGGAAAAGGGTTTTCAAAAGGGAAAAACCGCAGGTTTTTCACTTTCGATAAGACACCATCCCCATGAACCGCGCGCGCTCGATGGCGTTCTTGAGCATTTTCTGGTGCTTTAAGCAGAGCCCCGTGTAGTAGCGCTTCATGATGTTGCCGAAGTAATCCATGAAGGGTTTGATCGTGGGGTAATCTTTGTAATCGATATACTTCGTCTCCTTCAGACAGAAGGGGCACTTCTTCAGGCGCGGGTCAGAGCGCTGTTGCTGTTGCTGCTGCTTTCGGTGGTCCATGGTGGCAGGGCGTAGGGGATAGGGCGTAGGATCAGAGACCGAGGGTGTCGTCGGAAATCAGCTCATCCAGCTTCTTGCTCAGGTCGGCCTCTTCGAGCGTACTGGGGATTTCCTTCTTCTTCACCTCGGCTTTCTTCACCTCCGTGCGTTTGGCATCACGCTTGGCTTTCTCCACCACTTTGCGCTGCAGCTTTGTCTCTTCCTCTTTGCGCTTCGTCTCAACGGCTGTCACCTTGTCTTTCTGCCACTGTTCAAAGGCCTCCGAGTACTTCACCAGCTCATACCCCTTGGGCGGCTTGACCATGAGGTGCCGGAGCACGTTCGGCAGGATGCGGAGCTGCCGGTCCACTTCTCGCATCTTCGTCGGATCCATCTCGTAGTAGAGGACGAGGAAATTGCCTTCCGTCTGCTTCTTGATGGGATACGCGAGACCGCGTCGTCCCCAGGCGTCTTTGGCGATCTGCCTGCCTTCCGCCTCCGCAAAAATCTCTTCGATGCCTTTCAGAAGAGTCTGCTCTTCCTTCTGGGAGAGATTGGCGGGGTAGAGGACACAACATTCGTAGATCACGGTGTCTTCCGACTGGTCGGCCGAAGCCTTGGCGAAGGCCGATGTGGGCACGAGGGATGTCATACGACTTGTGGGTAAAACCGGGTACCGAGGGGTACGCGGAAATCGCGGGGAGACTGTAGGGGTCAGGCGAAGGGTAGGTCAAGCGGGTTCTTCTTTAACTGGAGCCGCCCACGAGGATTGAACTCGTGACCCCCTCCTTACCATGGAGGTGCTCTACCACTGAGCTAGGGCGGCTTTATCGAATGTAGGAGGAGTCTATAAGGATTGTGCGGAGATGGACAAGCCTCTTACTCCTGATCTTGGTCGAGCAGCTCGGGCCAAGTTTCGGTTTGCCCACCTTTCGATTTTCGGAGTGCGTTATGCAGGGCAAGCAGCGGCAGGAACGCACACTGGAGTCTGCGGGTGGTCAGGGGGACGCCGAGAAGGGAACGCATGTCCTTCGGTGAGAACTTTTCGACATCGCTCACGCTCATGCCGGTGATTTTTTCCAGCAGCATCGAAATGCCTGCCTGACTGAGCGCGCATCCGCTGCCGTTCCAGCCCGCCGCTTCGATTTTGCCCTTTTTGATTTTGAGCTCGAGCGCGAGCGTATCGCCGCAGGCGGGATTATTCTCTGCATGTTCGATTGTCCGATTGGCGATTGGCGATTTGTGCCGTGGGTGCCGGTGGTGCTCGAGGATGTGTTCGGCGTAGAGGTCCATGACGGGAGGTAAGGTAGGTAAGGAAAGGCAGGAAGGTAAGGAAAGGCAGGAAGGTAAGGAAGGTCAGGTAGGTAAGGAAGGTAACGGTGAGTTATTTATTTGGAAAGGACTGAACGAGCGCGAGCGATTGCGGGGCCGAGGGCGCGGATCTCCTCCTCCGTGTTGTAGAGGGCGACCGAGAGCCGGACGGAAGCCGGAATACCCAGGCGTTCGTGGAGGGGCTGGGCGCAATGGTGGCCTGCGCGCAGACAGAAACCCTGCTGTCCCAGCAGGTCCGTGAGGTCGTGGGGATGTGTTCCCTCCACCACGAAGCTCACGCACCCCGAAGCCCCATCCGGCGTTTTGGGGCCGAGGATGCGCAGGCCCGGAATTGTTCTGAGGGTGTCGAACGCCACACGCATCAGGTGTGCCTCGTGCGATTCGATGTCGTTCCATCCGATCGCTTCAAGCCATTCCAGTGCGGCCTTGAGTCCCACCGCTTCCGTGACCGGCGGCGTGCCGGCCTCGAATTTCTGCGGGGCATCGGCGGGAGTGAATCCGTTCCGGTGCACCTCGCGGATCATCATGCCCCCGCCGAGGAATGGCGGCATGGAACGCAGTAACTCCCGTTTTGCATACAGCGCGCCGATGCCGGTGGGTCCGTAGGGTTTATGACCGGAGAAGGCGAGGAAGTCGCAATCCAGTTCCCGCACGGAGATCGGATGATGACCGATCCACTGCGCCGCGTCCACCGCGACGAGCGCCCCCGCACGTCGCGCTTCCGCCGCGATCTCACCCACCGGAGGACGGACGCCAAGAACATTGCTCAGCCCCGTCACACTCACGAGACGGACATTACCCTTCCCGAGGGCGCGGGTGAGCTCCTCCCGCTGCACGTTTCCCTGATCATCGATGCCGATCCAGACGATTTCTATCCCCTTTTCCTCTTTGAGTTGAAGCCACGGGACGATCGCGCTGTGATGTTCCAGAATCGTCAGTGCCACGGCATCCCCCTTGCGCAGGGTCGCATGTCCCCAGCTGCGCGCGATGAGGTTGAGTGCTTCCGTTGTGCTCTTGGTGAACACAATCTCGTCTGCATGCCGTGCGCGCAAAAAAGTCCGCACGGTGTTGCGGCTCTGCTCGAAGAGGTCGGTTGCCTGCTCCGAGAGGGCATAGAGTCCACGGTGCACGTTGGCGTACCGCGTGCGCGTGAACGTATCCATCGCCTGCAGCACACAGTCGGGTTTCTGGGCGGAAGCTGCGCTATCCAGATAGACCGGATGTTTCCGCTCTTGCAGGAAAGGAAATTGCCGACGGATCACCGCAGAATCCAGAGCCATGCAGAGGGGCAGCATAGCAGCCAAGGCGAATAATCCGGAGCTTTACGCTGCCTTTCCTCTTCTTTTCTGGTAGGCTCGGTTCCTGTATGCAGAAGCGCACAATTCAGATTCTCTCCGTTTTACTGTTGCTCGGCCTCGTGCTCTGGGGGGGGTACAGCACCCTCGTCTATCTGGGCATTCCCGTACACGGTGCCGTCCTGCTCGATAGTGCAACCAAGGATATGCTCCGTTCGCAGGACTGCGCGAATCACCTGTTTTTCTGCGGGTTGGAGAGTCTGTTTTCCACGGTATTCTTCACGTTCGAACGGGCGGGCAGTTTTGTCGGGTACGTGCTCGCCTGTGCCGGGTTGTTACTCATCAGCTGGATAGTGCTTTCTCTCAGGACGGGGAACTGGCGCACCTTCCGTACGCAGGGCAGGCCGGTCAGTCTTATCCTTGGGTTTCTCGTCATGGTCTGGCTGCTCTTTACCGCACTCAGCCAGTCACAGTCCGGAGGAGCATCCGTCCGGCAGCTGGCCGAACCCAGTCCTCTGGTGTACACCGATGTGTCGCCTTCTGTTCTTCAGGAGCTCAAACATAATTTTGATGATCTGAATGGGCGAGGGTGTCTGCAGCAGATCGGCACGTACAACAACGGGGTCAAGGCCTATAACATCACAATACGTTGCATACAGCAGTCTTTCATCACGCGTGTGCTGCCCGTGTTTCTCTTCGTCGCGGTTTTACTTTTCGAGTTTCTCGTCTTGGGAAAAATGCTCCTGCGGCTCCTGCGGTTTCCCGCGCGTTCCCTGCTCGCCGATGTCGCCGTGAGCGCGGGGACCGGCGCCTGCGCATGGATGGCGATGCTCTGGTTTCTGGCTGTGATGAATTTCATCATCGCTCCTGCAGTATGGATACTTGTGCTTCTCGTTCCTGTTCTGGCGTACAAAGATGCGCTCTACTGGTTGCGCACGTTCATCCGGCCGCGCGAGACGCGCGATGTCCCCTGGCTGAGCGTGGAGATGTTTCTGACATGGCTCCTGCTGAGTTATCTCGCGCTCAATTTTCTGACGATCGTCCGGCCGTTCCCCATCGGGTGGGATGATCTGGGGAGCTATCTGAACCGTCCGCGGCTCATGGTGAGTTACGGACATTTCATTTTCTCGATGGCTCCCTTTCAGTGGGAATATCTGACGTCGCTCGGGTTCGCGCTCTTCGGTTTCAACAGCATTTTCGGCGCAACCGCATCAATGGCGGTGAACTGGACTGCAGGCGTGCTGGCGATTCTGGCGGTTGTCAGTTTCGCGCGGCACTTTCTTGGGCGGCACGCCGGCATCCTTTCCGCTCTGCTGTACTACACGCTGCCGCTCGTCGGGCATTTCTCGTTTGCCGACATGAAGATCGACAATGCGATTTTCGCGATGGGGGCACTGGCTATGTCCGTCATGTTTTTTGCGCTCTTTCCCCGTCCGGAGGATGAGACACCATCGTCCCTTCGGGCACAGTGGCGCCTGATCGCCCTTTCCGGTGTGTTCGCCGGTTTTGCATTTTCGATGAAGCCGACTGCGGTCATGGTGCTCATGGCCACTATTTCCGTTCTGGTTGGCGCTTCGTTGTTCTGGGTCGGGTTCCTTGGGACCGTCAGCCTTGCGATTGCCGCCTTCATTGCCCAGCATGCCTTGGATATTCCTGATATCGCCCAGCGTGTGGCCGGTGTTTCCGTCACGTCGTCCACTCCTGCTCTCATCGTGGCCGTCATTCTGGGGTGTGTGCTTATCGTGATCGCTTCCGTACTGCGACCTGCGCGCCTGAAGACGATGTTTCTTTCAGTTCTTCTCTTCGTGGCATTCTTCCTCATTTCCATTTCCCCCTGGGTCTATCACAATAATTTCCTGCGGGGCCGTCTCATTCCCACTACCCTTGAACTCGGGGTGCCCAATTCCAGCAGCCCGGACTTCAATATCGACGGTACAGGAGGCGGTGGCGGAGAAGACCGCCCCTATCGGGAGCTGCCCAAAGAGATACAAGTGGATAAAAATGTTCCCGCCTGCAAGGCGACCGGAAGCACGGAGGAGCTCGATCGTTACTGGGGGTATAGCAACGGATGGAGCCACTATCTCTCGCTTCCGTGGAGAGGAGTGCTCAATCTGGATTCCGCAGGGTACTACGTCACCACGTCCCCTGTGCTCTTTCTGTTCCCGCTCCTGCTCCTGCTGCCGTTCTTCTGGATGCGGCGGGGCAGGTGGCTGCGGTGGCTGTGGATCGCCACGGTGTTCCTGATTGTGGAATGGGTGTTTCTCGCCAACGGCGTGCCGTGGTACGGCATTGGCATGTTCCTCGGTCTTGTGGTGTGCGTGGAAGCACTGTTTGTGCATGCGCCCGATCTCTTCAGCCGTACGGCCGCAGGGATGCTCATTGTCACCGCTTTGGTGTGCTCCTTCGGCCAGCGGTTCTGGCAGTTTGAAACCCAGCGCAACATGCTGGAGTATGCCTTTGGAAAGATTTCTGCGGCAGCGCTGCAGGAACGTACGGTCTCGCACTACGATGACATTGCAGCGATGGCGATCGAGCGTGCCAAGTCCACGCCGGACCGGCCGTACCTGTACCGCATCGGTACATTCATTCCCTACTTCATTCCCCGCAATCTTGAGGTCATCGGCGTCTCTGACCATCAGCTGGATTTCTTCAATTGTATTTACGCGGAACGCGATGCCGCCCTCACCCTGAAGCGGCTGCAGGCACTGGGGTTCAACTCTATCGTCTTCGATACGAATACGGCGACCATTGAGCGGGACCAGAACGGCTCGCTGCATCAGAAGGTCAGTGCTTTCATCGAGTTCGCCAATTCCCGATCACTGGGCATCGTGCCACAGGTGAACGACACGGACGGCGGTATTGCCTACATTCTCCTTCCCTAGTGACCTGCGTATGCGCGTGATTGCCGTCATTCCGGCGTACAACGAAGCAAAGCGTATCGCAGGCGTTGTGGAGCACACGCAGCAATTCGTCGATCGCGTGGTGGTGGTGAATGACGGCTCTGCCGATGGCACCGCGAGCGTGGCCCGTCAGGCCGGGGCCACGGTTGTCTCACATCAGCAGAATTGCGGTGCGGGGGCGGCGACAATGACCGGCATTGATGCGGCGCGGGCGCTGCAGGCGGACGTGATCGTCACGCTCGATGCAGACGAACAGCACGATCCCCGCGATATCCCTTCTCTGCTGCAGCCGATTCTGGCGGATCGGGCCGACATCATTTTTGCCAACCGCTTCCGTCAGAAAAATCGCATCCCCTTCATCCGGCGATTCTTCAACGCCATCGGGAATCTGGTGACATTCGCCACGACCGGACGCTGGGTGAATGACAGTCAGTGCGGCTTCAAGGTGTTCGGTCCGCGCGCCGCGCGCGAGGTCCATATCCGCATGAGCGGCTATGAATTCTGTACGGAGCTTGTTCGCGAAGCTGTGCAGCATAAATGGCGCATTGCGGAAGTGCCCATCAAGGTGCTGTACTCGCAGTACACGCTGGCCAAGGGGCAGTCGTTTGCCAATGGCATCAGAACGGCACTCCGGATTCTCCTTCGTTCGTTTTTGCGCTAATCTTCCCGTCTCATCATGTCCATCACGCCGTATCAGATCATCGCGCCCTTGATCTCGCTCGTTGCCATCGTGTATGCGTGGGGGCTGGTTTTCCGTCAGAAGAAGACGATCTGGGAGGGGGCGCTGTGGACGGGATTCTGGACGGCCATTGCCCTCATCGCGGTCTTTCCGTACGTGCTGGATTACCTCACGTTTGCCACAGGGTTCAAGGACCGGCAGAACGCGCTTCTCATCACCTTTCTCGGCATTCTTTCGTTCATCATTTTCGGACTCATTGTCCGGCTGGAGGAGCTGGAGCAGCGCCAGACCAAGCTCACGCGGTCCATGGCGCTCCGGGATGCGGGCTTGGATGGAGAGGGGAAGGATGACGCAAAAAACTCATCGAATTGACGCCCTCAAGGCTTGGGTCTTCGTCGTGGCTGCGTCATACTTGAGCGGTGCGTACGATTCTCCTCATCAGTCCGTATTGGAAAGAAGAGCACCGCTGGATGGTGAGTTCTTGCATGGAAGGCAAACCTGCGGTTTTCCTTCCATTGACCATCCTTTCCCTTAGAGGTGCGGCTCCAGCGCGGGAACCCGCGAGACCCGCGCTTCGCCGCAATTTGTTCGTCTGATCTATGAAGACCATTCTCCTGATATCGCCGTATTGGAAAGAAGAGCACCGCTGGATGGTGAGTTCGGTGAAGCTGGCGGAGTTGTGGCAGCGTTTGGGATACCGTGTCGTCGTTGCCTGTATGGGGAAGCCCCTCTCCCCCAGCCCCTCTCCCGAAGGGAGAGGGGGGCATGTTGAGCGTGTTTCCGATACTCTTACGATTTACCGCAAGAAGGATTTCTTTCTCAAAGATCCGTGGAACTACGGGATCGCGTTCGGTTTCACCGGCCTGGTCCGACGTATTATCCGGGAGGAGCGCCCTGATCTCGTCGTCATCAATAAGATTCTCTTCTGGACATCGCTTGCGGCGATTCCGCTGGCGCTCTCGGGCAGGCGGCCGCTGGTGCTCACCGATACCTTCGTCGGCATCACGTGGTGGCCGCGGGGATTGCTCCCCCGCATCGGCGCCGCAATGTACGCATGGACATTCGGATGGCTCATTCTGCTCTGCGCGCGACGCGTCGTGCTCTTCCATCCGCAACCGGCATCACTTCTCAAGCGGCTCTGTATCTCTGGGAAGACGCTGGTGATTCCCACTGGAGTGGATGTTACTCGTTTCTCGATGAGGGGAGAAGAAAACGAGCAACAAGCAACGCTCCAACGAGTCACAATGACCTATGTCGGCCGTCTTGAATCCGTAAAGGGTGTTGCAGACTACCTCGCGGCGGCGGTTTCCGTTCTCCGGGATTTTCCACAGACGCAGGTGCAGGTCGTCGGCTGGTACCCTTCGACAAGCTCAGGGCAGGTAAACCATCCTCTGGTAAATCAATATCAAAAACAGGCGACCTTCACCGGTCTGCGTCACGACATTCCCGATATTCTGCGTACCACCGATATCTTCGTGCTTCCCAGTTACAGTGAGGGCTTAAGCAATGCCCTGCAGGAGGCGATGGCGAGCGGATGCGCGTGCGTTGCGAGCGATGTCGGTGGCAATCGTTTTCTCATTCAGAATGGCGTGTCGGGGCTGCTTTTTCCTGCGGGTGACCGCGAGGCGCTGAGGAGCCATCTCCGCCGTCTGCTCGAGGATCCTGCCAAGCGCAGATCCATTGGAGAAGCCGCCCGCAAACGTATCGAGGACGTCTTTGATTGGAAGGTGGTGGGGGAGCAGTACCGGGCGGTCTTCGGGCTTCTCTCATGAGAAGGATGCGTAATGTATGAGGAAATGCACTGCGGGAGCCCCACATTCGCTGTATGATGATCGCTCCTCCATGAAGCCCAAGCTCGTTCTCCTCTCGACTTTCCTCACGCCGCTGCGAAGCGGAGCTGAAGCGTGTCCCGAAGAAATCGCTCATCGTCTGTGTGAGCGCTTCGACATCACGATCGTCACTGCGCGCCTCACGCTGAGTATTCCGGAGGATGATCCCTTCCATAATCAGGCGCGCGTGGTGCGCGTGGGGGTCGGCCACGGTATCGATAAATGGCTCTTTCCGTTCCTCGCACCATTCGCCGTTCGCCGCGCGCAGCCCCAGATCGTGCATGCCGTGCTCGAATCGTTCGCCGGCCTGGCAATGGTGTGTACCAAATGGCTCATGCCGCACGCCAAAACCATCCTGACCTGTCAGAGCACCAATACCTCTCTTTTTATCGGGCTGATGCATCGGAAAGCCGATCGGGTGACGGTGATCAGTCGTGCGCTTCTCACGCGGGCACAGAGTTTCGGCCGTACGGATGCACTGCTCATTCCCAACGGCATCGATGTTCCGGCGATCGAGCGCGCATGTGCCGATATGAAAAAGATTCCCGGGCGCATCCTGTTCGTTGGCAGGCTGGAACCGATGAAGGGGGTTGATGTGCTTTTGCGCTCACTGGCGCGATTGCTGGAAATGCGCCAAGACTTCACCGGAGGGCCACAGGTACATCTGCGTATCGTGGGACAAGGATCAGAGGAGAAAGAGCTGAAGAAGCTGGCGGCGGATTTGCGTCTTCTCGAACATGTCACCTTTACCGGCTTTATTCCGATTCCGCGTGTCTTCGACGAATTCGCGCAGGCTCAAATCTTCTGCGGACTCTCGCGCAGCGAAGCACTGGGAAATGTGTTTCTTGAGGCGCAGGCGGCCGGTTGTGCCGTCATCGCAACGCGCACGGGTGGCATCCCCGATATCGTGGAGGATGGCCGCACGGGGCTCCTCGTTGCGCCGGATGATGCGGAGGGGGCTGCGCAGGCCATGCAGAAACTTCTCTCGCCCGATCCCAGGCAGTGGCAGGAGCTGGCACAGGCCGGGATGATGAGCGCGCGCTCCTACGATTGGCAGGGAATCGTTTCGCGGTATGAAGAAATCTATCGGTCACTGCTCTGAGCGTGGAGATTCTGTAACCACCGCACCCAAGCCCGAAACAGGAGGAATGGATGGCGGAAGACGAATTTTTTCAGTCCGCCGCTCCCATGTCCACTGACGGATTTTCCCTCTTTTCTGCGCGCGAAGTACCGGCCGATCATTCCGCTCAGTGCGTTCACGATGGCCGTGTTTCCGGATGAGCGTTCCTTCGGCGGTAAACCGGCGACAACCGTCTGCAGCGTCTGGAACCGCTCGAAGATGCCCCGTCCCAATCCTTCATTCACCGCGCTCATGCCGGCGGAATGCACGCGGAATTTCCCCAGATCTTCCGGTACGTACACGAAATCCGTCTTCAGCAGACAGCGTGCCCAGTACTCGCTATCCAGAAACTGCACCATTGTTTCATTGAACGGTCCAACCTGCTCCATCAGATTTCTGCGGAGCACGACGAAGCTCGGTTCGCCGATCACGTTCGGCCTGAGTCCGCGGTCCAGCCACCAGCGCAGGAACCGTCTGTGTTCGTGCAATCCCGGCGGTACGTTTTTTTGTACGAAATCATGGAGCTCGTCATAGAACGGAGCCGCAGACACGTTCCCTTCCTGCAGGTAGCTATGGTTTGCGGCGGCGAATCCTGCGGAAGGGTGTGCGTCCAGTGCGGCGATCATTTTTTCCAGGTAGGCCGGTTCCCACAGGTCGTCATGGAACAAAAAGGCGATGAATTCTGAGGATTGCTGCCTCACCCCCCTTACCCCCTCTCCCATCCTGCCAACGCCCGCAGGGAGAGGGGGAGAAGCCTCATTGGCGACAGAATTTTCAGTTTCTTTCTGTGACTGTTGTGAGTCAGCGCGCCTCACCCCCCTTACTCTCAACTCCTTTTCAGATTCCGCCTCTCCTCCTAGCCCCCTCTCCCGTGGAGAGGGGGGATGTATGTTGTTTGTGGTTGTTAGCCTGCCGAGGGTGTCCTCCCCTTCCTCCTTGGGAGGAAGGGGTCGGGGAATGGAGGTTTGGGTTAAAGTGGGAGAGAGGAAAGAACTCTGCCAGCATGCGTTCCAGTTGCCGCCGATGCCAAGATTTTTCTCATTTCTGCCGAAGGTGATACGAGGATCCGAAAGGTAATTCTGTACGTGTGATTTGATATCTTCCCGTACAGAAGCATCATCATTAATACATAGAGTCCAATCGGTGTACGACTGAGCGAGAACCGATGCGACGGCAGGCCGAATGTGGTCTTTCTTTGCCTCGTAGGCCGGCATGTATACGGCGACTCTTGGCTGTGACATCCACAAAAGACTAGCGGAGATTTCTCTTTCGCAGAAGTATGCGGGCGCATAGAATGCCTTGGTATGAAACGCGTTCTGCTCACAGGAATTGACGGCTTCATCGGCCATCACTTTGCCGAGGGGATCCTCAAAAATACCGACTGGAAGCTGGTGGGTTTGAGCAAGATTGATTCCGCCTCCACGCTGCACCGTCTCACGGATATCGATCTGTGGAGCAAGCAATTCGCCGGACGGGTCGAGTTCGTCTATCACGATCTGCGTTCCCCCGTGAATCCGTATGTCGCAAACCGCATCGGGCCGGTGAACTACATCTTCCACCTTGCGGCATCCACGCACGTCGATCGCTCGATCGAGTATCCCATGGAATTTGTGCAGGATAACGTGGTGGGCACGTGCAATCTGCTGGATTACGCACGCACATTAGACGGTCTGGAGCTGCTTTCGTACTTTTCCACCGACGAAGTCTTCGGCCCGGCGCCGGAGGGAGTGGCCTACAAGGAATGGGATCGCTACAAGGCGAGCAATCCCTATGCCGCCACCAAAGCCGGCGGCGAGGAGCTGGCGTACAGCTACTTCAATACCTACGGACTCCCGGTTGTCGTCACCCACACCATGAACGTGTTCGGCGAGCGGCAGCATCCCGAGAAATACATTCCCAAAGTGATCAACGCCGTTCTTCACGGCGAGCGGTTGTTCGTCCATTCCGATCCCAGCCGCACGAAGGCGGGGACCCGCTTCTACGTGCATGCGCGCAACGTGGCGGCGGCCATGCTCTTTTTGATCAGTCAGCATGAGAAGGGTGTGCCGATTCTCGGGGACAAATTCAATATCGTCGGAGAGAAGGAGGTTGATAATCTCTCGCTTGCGCAGTTCATTGCCAAGGTCATCGGCAAGGAGCTCAAGTATGAGCTTGTGGATTTTCATTCCAGCCGTCCCGGACACGACCTGCGGTACGCGCTTGACGGGTCCAAGCTCAAAGAAATGGGATTCGCGTATCCCAAGACATTCGAGCAGAGTCTCGAAAAAACCGTGCAGTGGTATGTGCAGCACCCCGACTGGCTGCTTGCAGATTTCAGCAAGGCGCAGTTTGCCAAAGAGCAGCAGGCGTTTGATGCGGTTTCTCAGAAGAAGTAAGCATTGAGAAGTGAATACCGGCCCGCGTGGTGTGTTTTTCGCCCAACGTTCCGGGCTATGCGAAGATTGATGATGATAAAATGTTAACGCGGAGTGTTAGATCATCGTCAAATTTGGGAGAAGCATGGCTGCGACCAAATTTGATTTGAAAAGAAGCCATGCGAACCGGGTAACCCGTGTTAGGCGATGGAAATGCGGCGATTACCAAACGGTTGGGCTAAGACTAGCTTGTCTCAAAAGCTGTTCGGCTTCTCTACGTGAAATGCCACTTTCTCGATGTATGGTGACATTAGATCCTTTTCCATAAACTTCACGCACTGTGACATCGGCTCCTGGTAGAGTCGGCTCTTGTCCTGGATAAATGAATTCCCGTACGAAGATTGTGACTTCTGTTTCCATAGTGAGACATAGTATACCAAATTTGCATTCTAAACAGTTTCGTAGCCGCATTTCTTTCGCCCAACGTTTGCGGGCGTGCGAAGTACGGCGGTTGTATAATTTGGCGCGATAGCGCCCTACAACCGCCGGATTTGGGTGAGGAGCAGTGCCATCCATGTCTATTGAAAAACAGCGCTGCGACGAACCGCACACCCGCTGTTATGTAACGTCAATTTTTACCGTATTCCAAGGCACCTGTAGCTTACGTTCTTTTCGGGGCGGAAAAACAACAAACAAACTCGTCGTTTTGGGCGACGGGCAGAGGGTTTAGGGGTGAATGCCCGGAGCCCAAAAAACTTAACAATTTCCAATTCTAGACTGTTATTCTTTCATGGATAAGTTTGGAGCCTTTTGATTCTCTTGGGAAATTGCCCTCTTCATCTCTGAATGTTAGCTCTTTGTCGGGGTGATTTTCTTTTTTAGGAAACCATGAAGGGATTTTTTCTATATCAGTAAATGGTGAAGTCTGGAACATTCTTTTAATGGTTTCGACATCTTTTCCCATAAAAGATTCTGCTTCTTGTGCAGTCAGCTGCCAGAATGTAATGATTGCTATTTCGTATTCATATTTGGTGCTTTCGTGATATTTCTCTAAATGCTCAAGAAGTTCCTCTGTAAGATCCCATAATGAATTAAACAGGTGATCTACTTCCATGATATCCAATTTTGTATTATTTGCTTCTTTCAAATACATTAAAAACGCTGCGTTTAGGAACGGAAGATTCTTTTGAACATAATGCCTTCCAAAAAGTTCTAACCAAGAATTGTCCACATTTCCTAATAGATGTGGATAGTCTTTAAATTCTTCTTTTTTCTTTGCTTCCCATTCAGCATCAAACTTTTCGTCTGCAATTTGTTTTTCCTCTTCTTCGCGCTGGTTATAGATTTTCCAGAGAAAGTACGCTATTACGGCCAATAATATGATTCCGATAGTTTCCATAAGCAATTCAAAGGGGATTGTAGCTTAAGCGTGATTATTTTACATAATGCGCCATAATACTGATATGAACCTTCACGAACTTCGTCAGCTACTGCGCAACACATCCGAGCATGAACATGTAGAGTTCAAAACTGCGTCAAACGACTATTCGCTGCTTGGCAGCGGTGAAAGGAACGAGAGGCGGCAAAAGAATTCCGTGTATGGGTATGCTGTTGCTCTGGGCAATGAGGGCGGTGGTTTGCTAGTGTTGGGCGTGAATAACCAGAAGGAGATTGTTGGCACGAGTGCCATTCCGAATATCACGAAGGCAAAAGAACAGATATTCAATTGTTTGGGAAAACGCATCGATATCGATGAGTTTCTTGATGAGCAAGAAAGACGAGTGCTTGTGATACACATTCCACCAAGGGGAATTGGGGAAGTTATTAAGTTCTACGGAATTCCACTCATGCGGGTCGGCGAAGAGCTGCACGAAATGGATGACCAGACGCAGCGCAATATTCTCCTTGAGCAAGATACGGATTATTCTGCGCAAATTGTCTCTGGCATGACGATGGATGATGTTGATAGTGATGCTCTCGGTGTGATGCAGGCGCTCTACGAGCGTCGTCATCGTACGACGGCTGATTCGTCTCAGCTTCTGAATGATCTGGAGCTTCGCAATGAGGAAGGTTTAACGTATGCCGCACTAATTCTTCTGGGCACTGAAGTATCTCTGCGTACACATCTCCCAAATGCTGAAATCATCTTCCAGTATCGTAATAACAAAGACGCCATCGAATATCAGGATCGTGTGGATTATCGTGCCGCTTTCTTTCGGGTGCAGGATCGATTGTGGGATAAGATCGTCTCACGTAATCAGATTACCCAGATGCAGGAAGGGTTCTTCACGCCGGAGATTCCCGCATTCAACGAAAAGGTGACCAAAGAGATCATTCTCAATGCTGTTACGCATCGTGATTACAGACAACCAGGATCAATTATCATCAAGCAGTCGCCACAGGAGTTTACCATTCAAAGTCCGGGGGGCTTCCTTCCGGGGGTGACGCCGGAAAATATCATCAGAAAGAGTACGCCAAGAAACAGACTTCTAGCAGAGGCGCTGCAGCATGTTGGACTTGTACAACGTGCAGGACAGGGGATGGATACGGTTTTTGAAGAGACTATCAAAGAAGGTAAAGGCATACCGGATTTTTCCGGTACTGATAAGCATGATGTTGTACTGACTGTTTCAGCACAGGTAAAGAACCCTGCCTTCCTGCAATATCTTGAACGTGTCATTAATGAAAAACAGGTACATCTTTCACTTGGTGATATTGTACTGTTGCAGGCAATGGAAAGTGGAGATGCATCTCCTGCAAAAGAAGAAGTCCAGTCTTTTCTGGACATCGGGATTGTGGAGCAAGTCGGTAGGACAAAGGGTACTAGGTATATGCTTTCTCACAACTATTACACATCAAAAAATAAGCAGGGTGAATATATAAGGCTTAAGGGTCTTTCCAGAGATGTAAAAAAGCAGTTGATACTTGAACATTTACGGAAAAATGAAAAGGGTGCTCATTTGGACGAATTCGCAGCAGCATTGCCAGAACTGAGTCGTCAAGATATTTCAAACATGCTTCAAGAGCTAAAGCGTAATGGGTTCATCACAAAAAAATCGGGGAATACCAGAGGAGCAATCTGGGGAATAAAATAATGAAAGTATATATTTAATAATAAAATACTTAAAATGGCTTATGTAAGCCAAATTACAAACAGTTAATTGTATAAATTCTCAGTAAATCAAACAACAAACACACACATCCCCCTATCAAAAAACTGAGCCCCGCCGCAGCGGGGCGAACTCCTCTTTAAAACAACAAACATCCCTCGTTGGGGGGCGAAAAGAACGTAAGCGGAACCGGTGCCGCAGGAAGAAGGTAAAAAATTTATGTTACATAACTCCTTCCTATACGAAGAGTCATTTCCCTAACAACAAATATTGCATCTTATACGAATGAAGATAGGATGACACTTATGCAGGATGTTGCGCAGTACTTAAAAGCTATGACGATGGAGCCGGCGCTTGAGAGGGCGCAGGAAGATATGCGCCTGCGGGGGTTTAGCCGGAGGACGATTGATGCGTACCTCCATGCGCTGCGTCAGTATTTTCTGTACAAGAAGAATGCCCTTTCGTCTTTGGATGAAGAGAATATCCGGGAGTTTTTGCTTAAGCGCGAGCAGGATGGTGCAGCGGCGACAACGAGAAATCTCCTCCTCCATGCCATAAAGTTTTTCTACAGGGATGTTCTTCGTCTGAGAAAATCGATCTCTATCCGCCCCGCGAAGGAGGCGAGTGCTCTGCCTGCGGTGCTCTCTCGCGGCGATGTGAACAAGCTGCTCGGTGCTGTAAAAAACGCAAAGCACCGGCTGCTCCTCGCGGTGGCATACGGATCCGGCTTGCGCGTGAGCGAAGCCATTAATCTCCGCGCGGGGCATCTGGATCTCGCGGGGCTTACAATTCACATCAAAGAAGGAAAAGGGAAGAAAGACCGCATGACAGTCTTGCCGCAGAGCATCAAGACGGATCTTCTCAATCTCCTTGCCGGAAAGTCCGGCAACGATCTTGTGTTCGAGAGCGAGCGGGGCGGCAGGCTCTCTGCCCGTTCAGCGCAGATGATCTTTGCAAAGGCGCTCGCCCGAGCGGGAATTTCCACCCCTGCCACATTCCATTCTCTGCGTCACAGCTTTGCCACGCACCTTCTCGAGAACGGTGTCGATGTTCGGTATGTGCAGGAACTTCTCGGTCATGCCAATATCCGTACGACCCAGCGCTATACGCGGGTGACGAATCCACAACTTAAGAATATTCGCAGCCCCCTATGAAGATCGTCCTCGCCACCCTTCGGCTCCCCCTCGGCCCTTCGACTGCGCTCAGGGCAGGAAAGCTCGGGGTCGCTCAGGGCAAGCAGGCACCCTTTCTCCCTGTCGCATGAAGATCATCCTTGCTACCGGGATTTACCCCCCCGACATCGGCGGGCCGGCGACGTACGTCCGTAGCGTGGCTGAGGAGCTTTCGAGGTTGGGACATGAGGTGAGGGTGGTGACATACGGAGAGAAGGACTTGGAACTTAGGACAGAGGACTTAGGACTAAGGACTCCTTCGACTTCGCTCAGGACAGGTAAGGACGAAGGGGAAGAGAATCAAGAAGGGTGGCGAGTGGCTGTTGTTCCCCGAAGCGGTGGACCGATACTGCGGTGGTGGCGGTATGCGAGAGTGCTCAAGAGTGTCGCAGCCGACGCAGATATCGTCGAAGCATTCTCGTCGGTGAGCGTCGGCGTTCCCCTCATACTTGCGCGGCTCAAGAAACCCTTCGGCGCGGCTCAGGGTAAACCTAAGAAAGTGCTGCGCCTCGGCGGGGATTTTTTCTGGGAGCGGTACACCGATCGCGGCGGCACAAAAGGATTGAAGGATTGGTACGCAGCGAAGCCGCAATCCAAGTGGATCATGCAGAAGATACTCATGTCATTCGATCACATTGTCTTTTCCACCGATTTCCAGAAGACGCTCTACCGTTCCCAGTACCGGCTTCCGATGCACTCGGTGATCGAGAACGCCTTGCCTTCCGGTATTCCGATACCGCACGCGGCACATGTACCGTTCCGGTTGCTCTTCATGGGGCGCTTCGTGGCTTTCAAGAACCTCCCGGTTCTCCTTCGGTCGCTCGCGTTCCTCTCTCAGTGCACGCTCACGTTCGTGGGCAACGGTCCCATGGAAAAACCGCTCCGCACGCTCACGGAGGAGCTCAAACTCGGTGATCGTGTCATATTCCTCTCGTCGCAGGGCGGAGCGGCCAAGGCGCGCACACTGGCCGAGGCCGACTTACTCGTCCTCCCTTCTATCACAGAACTGAGCCCCAATGTCGCTCTCGAGGCGCGCGCCGCAGGATTGCCGGTGCTCCTCACACGCGCGACGGGATTCGGCGACGCGCTCACGCGCGGCATGGTGCTCCGCGAGATCAGAACACCGGAACAACTTGCGCAGACGGTTGCGGACGTACGTTCCCGCTATAGTGAGATCGCGGAAGCCGCGGCTCTGCCGCCACCGGCGCGCGGGTGGGATGCAGTCGCGCGCGAACATCTCCAACTTTTTTTGAGTCTATGAAACTTCTTATGATCAGCGGGGATCGATCGGTCCTCCACGGCAAGCGGGGTGCCTTCTGGTACACGCTGCAGGAGCTCCGCAAGCATTGGGATCGCATCGACATCATCTGTCCGCGCGCGCCTGCCTTTTCTGTCCGTCCGGGCGAGAGGGCCGCAGTCCCGATCCAGGACGGGGGAGGTGAAGTGCATTTCCATCCTTCACCGAAGGGGCTCTGGTACCAGCCATTCTGGATTTTCAAGCGTGGAAAGGAACTCGCCGCCGAACACCGTCACGATGTGATGACGGTCCACGATTTTCCTCCCTTCTATAACGGCGTGGGTGCCCGTCTGCTTGCACGACGTACCGGAATGCCATTTGCCATCGAGATTCATCATGTTGTGGGGTACCCGCGTGCGGCCTCGCTCGGCGAGACGATCGGCCGGATCCTCTCACGCTTCATTCTCCCGCGACACGCGCGCCGCGCGGCAAAAGTTCGGGTGGTGAATACGCACGCACGCTCTCTTCTCGAAACATGGGGCGTGGAATCCTCCAAGGTGCAGGTCGTTCCGTCGTTCTACCTCGACCGCGTGCTCCTCACCAAAGATGTCCGTCCGCCAGTTTCGTACGATGTCTCCTTCTGCGGGCGGCTCGTGCGCAACAAACAGCTTCACGAGCTCATCGCGGCTGTCGCGGATATTCCCGAAGTGCGTCTGCTCGTGATCGGCGACGGACCGGAACGCAAGCGCTGCGAGCAACTGGCGAAGGAGCTGAAGATGGGAAAGCGCATCAACTTTCTCGGTTGGTTGCCCACCGCCGAGGACGTGGTGGGAGCCGTGCTCACGGCCCGGATGTTCGTGATGAATTCCCTGAGTGAAGGGGGTCCCCGGAGCGCGCTTGAGGCCATGGGTATGGGGATGCCCGTCATCGCCACGCCGGTGGGTGTCATGCCCGAAGTGATCGAGGAGGGCGTGAACGGCATCTTCACGGACGGGAGTAAAGGGGATCTGCGGCGCAAGATCATGCATCTCATCGAGGACGACGCCGCACGTGAACGCCTGGGAAAGGAGGCGCGCAAGGTCCTCGACCGATTCGATCGCGAAACTCTCATTCGGAAGTACGCGGACTTCCTCAAATCCATTGTGCCCCCGCGCGCATGAAACTCCTCGTTGTCACGCAGAAGGCCGATTCCTCCGATCCCATTCTGGGATTCTTTCACCGGTGGATGGTGGCATTCGCGTCCCGCACTGAGCATCTTACGGTTGTGGCGCAGTACGTCGGAGCAGCAGCTCTTCCTGCCGATGCGGCGGTTTTTTCCCTTGGCAAGGAGCAGGGCATGTCGGTGTGGTGGCAAATTCTGCGTTTCTGGTGGCTTCTCTGTCGTGAGCGAAACAACTACGACTGTGTGTTCGTCCACATGACGCCGGTGTGGGTGATCCTCGGATGGCCGGCCTTGTTCCTGCTGCGCAAGCGCATCTACCTCTGGTATGAAATCCGCCGCGGGAGTTGGCGCCTGAGTCTCGCGCTCCTCCTCGCTCGAAAAGTCTTTTCGGCCACAGTGCAGGGATTGCCTCGTCCCCATCGCAAGCAAGTCGTGACGGGGCACGGGATTGATGCGGAGGTCTTTTCTCTGCCCCTCACCCCCAACCCCTCTCCCGGAGGGAGAGGGGAGAACCGAGAACCGGGCCTCATCGTCTCGGTGGGGCGCATCACCCGTTCCAAGCGGTACGATGTGATTCTTCGTGCGTTTGCCACGCTTCCCCAAATGTCTCGCCTGGTTATTGCCGGCGGGGTCGTGACGCAGGCGGACGAAGGGGAGTGGGAGAGAGTGCAAACCTTGATGATGCAGCTTGGCGTCATCGGACGCGTGACGGTGCACTGGGTGGATCCGGCAGAGATGCCCGGGTTCCTGCGGAGGGCAGATTTGATGCTTCATGCGTGTGTCGGAGGTCTGGATAAAGCCGTATTGGAAGCCATGGCTTCGGGGTGTCCCGTCGTGTCATCCAGCAGTGTCGCGCAGGAGGTTCTGCCGGAGAGCTGTCGTGCGACTGATGAGACGATGGGGAATATTGCGGAAAAACTATTGTCACTGCCCCCGTCCGAAAGAGCCGCCTTAAGCGAAGAGTTGCGAAAGAGAGTGATGGAAAATCATAGTCTTGCAAAGTTAATTGCGAGGTTGGTGAAGGAGATGGAGTGAAGAAAACGCTTCGCTTATGATCCCCGACGCTTAGGCCGCCGCATAGTCGGGTTTCCGATATTTCGTTTGTTTCTGTCGGTGTTTTGTTTGTTGTTATTTATGGCTCATCAAATGGTCAGCCGCATCAGCACTCCGTTCACGAACGTGAAGAGCAGGCAGCCCGTCACCAGTACGTAGAGGATGATGCGGAGCGTTTTCATGGGGAGGGGAGGTAGCCTTTGTCACGCAGGTAGTTCCATTCACCGCGGCCGCTGAAGGGGTCGGTGGTGATGGCTCCGTCGTAGTAGTAGGTGTGCGTGGGGACGGAGAGGTACGTGAGCGCCGAGCCTGAGCAGATAGCGATTGTGATGAGTATCACCCAGAGCGTCCGTGTTCGTTGATTGTTCACGAAATGGCGGATGGCGTCGTACGAGAGCAGAAAAACCAAAGGGAGCAGTGGGACTAAGAAGCGGAACTTCGTGATGGGCCAGCTGGCCGAAATGAGAAAGTGGACGGCGAAGAGCAGTAAAACCGGCAGAAGCAGGCGTCGGCGGGAGCGCGTGAGCACCTGCCCGATGAGCCCGTAACTGAAGAAGATGAATGCGATGGGAGCCAGAACGAAGAGCTTTCGTGCAATGTAGAAGGAATTGTTCGGCAACCAGGAGGTCATGACCATGCTGAGGATTGCAGTCAGTTGTTCTCGTTTGCTCGGGAATCGGTACACGTTGTCCACCACGGTGGCGTGAATACCGGATTTCGAAAAAACATAATTCGAATTCACGAGATGATGACCGAAGGGATCCCCCACGAGAATGGCATTACGAATCAGACACGGAGAGGCGAGAAGGCCTGCCATCACCGTCACGACGACCATGTTGAGCAGGCACTGGCGTCCCTGTTTGTATTGGAAGATCTCAAGAATGATCGAGGCAGGCAGCAGAATAATGGATTGATAATTCACGAGGTAGGCGCATCCAGTCACGGCTCCGAGGGCCGCCGCCCGTTTCGCCGAAGGCTTCCGAAGTGCGATCAGGATCCACAGCAGGTAGAGCGTGCCTTGTAGAGCATAGAACGCGCCGTTACCGGAATAGTCGATCAGCAGATACGACATACTGGCCCAAAGTGCACACGCGAGCGCGCCCTCTCTTCCGTTGAGCGCGTGTGCCACCACCCACAGCATCATGATCAGCGCTGTTCCGCATACGACAGAAAGCAGACGAAGAGCGAAATACACATCTGCTTCTGTATATCCGTGCCACAGGCTCGCGAGGCCGCTTCCGAGCAGTACCCACACGGGTCCATGCTGCATGGCGGGGATGCCTGTGCGGGAATCGATGGGGAACAGGGTGGGATGGCGTGGGGCCAGAGGATCGGGGGCTTCTTCCCAGAGGCTGCCTGTCTGCAGAAAGAGTGCTCCCACTGTCACATCGCCCCCAACATCAGCGTGGGGGAAGATATTCCAGGAGAGTGAAAACAGGCGGAGCGTAAGCCCCAGCAGCACGATTGCCGCCAGGATCCACGTATCTTTGGCCCAAACCTGACTACGCATGCAGTGAGCGTAACAGCTGAAATCTCTTGCGGCAATTCTGCCAATGCTGGACGATGCGCGCACCAAAGCCGTATTCTGCTCTTGTATGGAATCGCCGCGTCTGACCATCATCATCCCGGTCTACAACGAGGAGCGCACGCTCGAGGCGATCATGCCGCGTATTTTTGCAGTATGCGACGATGCCACGGAGGTGATTTTTGTGGACGATGGGTCCAGAGACCGGTCTCTCGAGATTCTGCGCCGTCTCGCACGGTCGCAGGATCAGGTCATCACCAAGCAAAACGGCGGCAAGGGCGATGCCATCCGCACCGGCCTTTCGCACGTGCACGCTCCCTATGTGGTCATTCAGGATGCGGACATGGAGTACGATCCTGCGGAAATCCGCACATTGCTTTCGGCCGCGCTCGCCTCTCCCGGATGCGCCGTCTTTGGTTCCCGTTTCCTCAGGCCCAATCCCTGCCTCTACCGGCGTTTTCTCTGGGGGAACAAGGTGTTGAGCGCCGTTTTGAGCCTGCTCTTCTTCAGGCGAGTCACCGATTCCTACACCTGTTACAAACTGCTGCCCATTTCCGTCATGCGGTCCCTCGCCCTCCGATCAACCGGGTTTGAAATGGAGGCGGAAATCAGCGCCAAGCTGCTCAGGCGCGGGATTCCCATCGTCGAAGTACCCATTTCGTACCATCCTCGCACGTTGGAGGAGGGGAAAAAGATCAACTTCCACGATGCGTGGAAGGGGCTTTTCATGATGGTAAAGGTCCGTCTCGGTCTGGCGTGATTTCTGATATTCTCTTCGTATGACTGATCGCACGAAGTGGTTTTTTATTGTCGGAGGCTGTGCTCTGCTGCTTGCAGCCATACTGCAAGTTCCCCAGTTGCTCTACTCGATGCAGCCGGAGTCGCAAGGGGTTCTGGTACATCTCAACTCCGACGAGTACCAGTACCTCGCGCGCCTCGAAGAGGCGCTCACCGGCCGTCCGGAACAATCGGCGCAGCCGTACGTGGGTGATCCCTACGTTTCAGGCATGCACTTCGCGCTCATCGAGCAGGTGGAAGGCATGCTTTTCCGATGGACGGGGTGGCGCGCCGCTACCGTGTTCCAGATTCTGGATTCGGTCGTTCCTGTTTTGCTCTTCCTTTCACTCCTCCTCTTTTTCAGGCTCGCCGGTTTCTCGCGACGCCGCACCCTCGGAGGGGCGCTGTTCTTCATGCTACCGCTGCTCTACTCGCTCAACAGGCCCATTCATCAGCGCGAGAGCTTTCTCCTCGTCCTGTCCGCAATTCTTCTGATGATGTGGGCTTTGGAGCGTCGGTCTCTTGCCGCCACACTCCTCGGCGGCGCTCTGCTTGGCGTACTCTTCGGCGTGTACCTGTGGGCATGGATGTTCGCCTGGACGTATGCGGGGCTCCTGCTCCTCTGGGAGCTGGCGGCATGGTGGCGCCAGCGAAGCAGCGTTTCTTTCAGGAGGTCGCGTGCCAGAAGGATGTTTCTTCTGCTGACCGTTGGCGTCATCGCGGCGAGCCCGTTCATCATTTCGATTCTGCATTCCATGCAAAATCCGCTCTATGCGGAGGTGGCGTTCCGACAGGGGATGCATTTCACACACCTTCCGGAATCCTGGATCTACTCGTCGCTCTTTCTGCTCATGTCTTTGGTTCTTCTTTTTGCGCGTCGCAGGATGCCGGAGCTTCAGGGCAGTAAGCAGTACGCCATCCTGTTCCCGATGGCGGTGTTCGTCGTCATCAATCAACAGGTCGTGCACGGGCACGTGCTCGCGTTCACTTCGCACTTCACCTTCGCCATCGCGCTGGCCTCCGTTTGCGCCTTCCTCCTATCTTCTTCAGTGTTTTCTGCGGGAAACCGCATGCGGGAAAGGATGCTGCTGATTATTCCGTTAGCCGCATCGACACTCATGCTCGCGGCTATCACGTGGGATAACCGTCCCGTTCTCACCCAGTTCTCTGTTCGTCCCATCCGTTTTTCAGAACAGCACTTCTCTACGTTACTGCCGGTGCTTGATGCTCTGCCACGCACGCGGATTCTCTCCGATAGCACCACATCTGCATTCATTTCCTCATCGACCCAGCATGACATTGTGATGTCCATCTATCTCGAGAGCGCGTTCTACAAGAGCGAGGAGATCGCGGAACGATGGTGTTTGACAGTCCTGCCGCTCCCGCCGGAACAGCGCCGCATCGACGAACAGATTCATCTTGTCTGGCCCGATGCGAACGCCGCCAACCGTGGCACCGATGTGCGCGAAAGAGAGGTGCGCATGGTTGAGGAGGCGTGCAGGAGGCTGGACAGTGATCCCAAAGCGGCGCTCGGGAAGTACGGTGTGCAGTATGTGTTGTGGGATGTGTTACGGTATCCGGATTGGGACGTGAAGCGACTGAAGGTTCCTTTAACACTTGTCAGTGAAGATGAGGGGAAGTGGGTGCTCTACAAGGTTACGATGTGAATATTTGTCCTTTCTTTGTCAGGCGCGACAAAGAAAGGACTAAAGAAAGCGCTGCGCCAGAG
>JAQTQU010000051.1 GCA_028712095.1 Candidatus Peribacteraceae bacterium | reverse complement strand
ACACGTTTGACGATGTGGCGGTCTGCGATCACTTCGATCCGCGCGTCGCCTCCCTCACCGATGCAGGTTGGCCTGAGCAGACGAGACAGGAAAACGGGGCATTCATTTTCCTGCCCGGCGCTTTGGGAACCATGCATGAGTACTTCGTCATCTCCGTCATCAAACAACTGGAAAAAGTTGGGAACAACAAAGTGAAGGACGTGCCAATCCTGCTCATGAACTACGACGGATTTTACGATCATCTGCTCCAACAGCTTCAGGTGTGCATTACGCATGGGATGGTCACTGAAGAGGAGCTGCAACGCATTTTCTGTGTCTGTCGTACGAACAGAGAAGCGCTGGATTACCTTGCGAATCACTACAAAATCCCCGAGGAAAATCGGAGCTACAGGAATCGGCTGCTTCCGGCTCGTCATACCAACTTGCATTCAAATCGCTACCAATCCAACAGCTCCTATACAGCCGAGTGAGTTCGGACTTTTCCGCTATCCCCTCTCCCCCTCGGGAAGGGGGAGAGGGGGGTGAGGGGACTCAACATTCGTAATGTTTTACATGCAACTGCGTATCAGAACAGCGCGTAAAAAACACCGCCCCCGTCACGTCGCACGTGTGCGACGTGACTCGCGGACGGTGTCTTGCTCTTTAGAAGGAAAGGATTACCGGAGTGCGTGCACACGGTTCGCCTGCTCTGTCATCTCTATGAGCGTGCGGCGGGTCACTTTCTGCGTCATCACTTCCGTCCCGCCGGTCTGCACCAGCGTGGGGGGCAGAACGAGCATGGATTCGGCATTGTTGATGATGCTGCGGCGGGTCGGCCGGCTGCCCGCCGTGCTCTGCATGCGCGCACCGCGCAGCGTACGAATGCGCGTGGTGATGCGGGAGCGTGCAAGATCCGAGAGACCCGTGGCATCGGGCATGGCCTGCTGCCGCTCGCGCAGACGCAGGGTGGTCTGCACCTCGCCGACCGGAATGCGCTGCTCGGACAACACCTTTTCTCCGAGTAAACGGCGGGAAATGCGATTGGTGACTGCGGAGGCATCGACCATGGCCATGGCCGGCGCGGCCATCGAAAGGAACAAGGCAACGGAAGCGGAGACTGCAATGATGCGTTTCATAGGAATCGTATGGAAAGGATGAAAAAGTACCTTCAGGGTACTGGGGGGAAAGGGCAAGTCAACCGGAAAGGTGAAGGACTTGAGCGTCACGCAAAAAACCATGCCACAAACTCTGTGTCTGGCAATTCCTGAACGGACGATGGGGCTCAGAGAAGCTTGCGCACCTTTGTCTTCATGCGCCGTGCCGTGCTCCGCGCTTTGCGCACAGCCTTCCTGGCGACTTTGCGCGCAGAGGACCCCGCTTCTCCGGCGGCATCGGATGCAGCTTTTTCGGCACGGTTCACGAGATTCGTGAGCTCTTTGCGTGCAACCTCAAATGTGTCCTGAGCATAGGTCTTGGCTTTCTTCAGATTTTTCTGCACCTCTTCGCTCTCAACGAACTCCTGCGCCTGTGCGGCCAGCTTCTTGCCGTCCTGCTGCAGATGCTTGCCAAGGAGCCTGGCGGCGGTTTCAGCATCTTTGGCCCCGGCAAGATCTTTGCGCAACTTCTGATTGCTGAAGAGGTACCCCGCCATGGCTCCACCGAGTGTGCCGATGAGGAGAGAAAGTTTTTTCATGGGAGGAGGAGGAAAGGACACAGGCAGTATACCCTGCCTTGAAAAGAAAGCGACGACGGGATGTGGACCGGTTCAGTACGCCTTCGCATAGAGCGCCATGCTCTTCGCCGGAGCGCCGGAGAGAATGTCCTTGCGCCCTTTGATTTTGGATGCGTCGTCATCCACAAGTCGAATGGACGCCTTCGCCTCGTTCTGAATTTTTTCGGCTGTCGCCAGTGCTCCGTCCCACGGTGCCCACACGAATCCGCCATCGCCATCGATGCGTTGCTTCAGTTCCTCATAGGAAGCAGCCTCGAAGGTGTGCTCCGCGAGGAAACGCTCGGCTTGCGTGTAGAGACCATCCTGCACGGACGTGAGCAGCTTCTGGAACGAGTCTGCGGTGCATTGCTTGAGGGGCCAGGCCTCCTTGGCGGACGTATCACGCCGGACGACGGTCACCTGCGCGGCTGCGAGATCCTTCGGACCGATCTCTACGCGCACCGGTACGCCTTTCACCTCCCACGCATTGAATTTGAAGCCGGGGGATTTCTCATCCCGATCGTCGACCTTCACGCGGATAACGGAAAGAGAAGAGGATAACTTTTGACAGGCTGCGAGCACGTCCTTGCGCTCCGCATCCGTCTTGTAGATCGGCACGAGGACGATTTGCACCGGCGCGAGGGAGGGCGGAATACGCAGACCTTTTTCATCCCCATGCACGACGATGAGCGTGCCAATCAGACGTGTCGAAACGCCCCAGCTGGTCATCCAGGGACGCTGCTGTTTTCCCTCCGCATCAAGATAGGAAACGTCATACGCCTCCGAAAAACCCTGGCCGAGATTATGCGATGTGCCCGCCTGAATCGCCTTGCCGTCACGGGCGAGCGCCTCCGTCGTGAGGGTATACAGAGCGCCGGCAAATTTCTCGTGCTCAGGTTTGCGGCCGGTCATCACCGGGAGTGCGAGCATGTCGCGATCGAACGCCGAATACATCTTGAGTGCCGCTTCCGCCATGGCATCCGCTTCCGCTTTCGTCGCATGACAGGTGTGTCCTTCCTGCCACAGAAATTCGAGCGTGCGGAGGAACGGCCGCGTGCGCATCTCCCAGCGCACGATGTTCGCCCACTGATTCAACTTAATGGGAAGATCCCGGTGGGAATGGACCCAGCGGGCATACGCCGAGTAGATGACCGTCTCGCTCGTGGGACGCACGTAGAGTTTCTCGGTCAGTTCCTTCCCTCCTCCGTGCGTCACCACCGCGCACTGCGGCGCGAACCCCTCCACGTGTGCCGCCTCTTTGGCCAGCATCGACTCGGGAATGAAGAGCGGAAAGTACGCGTTTTCGACACCCAGTTCCTTGATACGCCGGTCGAGATCGCGCTGCATCATCTCCCAGATGGCATAGCCATAGGGCTTGAAGATGATGCATCCGCGCACGTCGGCGTTTTCGGCAAGATCCGCCTGCGCGATGACATCGAGGTACCACTGGGGAAAATCCTTCTTTTGATCGGCGAGTCGGGGCATAGAAAAAGGGGACAAACGTATCATACACCAGTCATTGCCGGCCTTCATACCCCTTCAGCTCATCCAGATGCCGATCATCGTCACCACCGCTCCGAAGACGATGCCGACAAAGACCTCTGGAAAAGAATGTCCCAGTGTCTCGCGAAGCCGATGGAAGCGCTGCAGAACATTGAGAACGTGCGCCTGCTCGCCGAGTACCGCCCGCACGCCGATGGCGTCGTACCAGACGATGCACGCGAGGACGACCGCCATCGCGAACTCCACCGAATCCGTCCCCGTCTTGCGCCCCACAACAATGAGGAGGGACGTGACGAACGCGGAGTGCGTGCTCGGCATGCCGCCCTGCTGAAAGAGATGACGATCTCCCTTACCGGATTTCGCCTCTTCCACGACATACTTCACGATTTCGGTAAGCAGAAGAACGACCAGCGGGATCAGGAACAGATAGGTACGGAGGAGGTCGGAGAGAGAGGTCATGGCGAAGAGTATAGCGTCACACGAAGGGATTAGGGATTGGTATATTGGGGATTGGGGCGACAACGAAATGGACAAAACCAAAAAAAATCCTAATCCCGAATAACTAATCCCCAATCCCTAAACGGCGGCCACATCACAAATGCCACGATAGGGACACCGCTTGCAGACAGCGACACCCGGCGTCGGGTGAAAATCCTTCGCTTCCATGCGCTCGCGGATGAGCCGGATCTGCGTACGGGCATCCTTCAGTTGAGATGCGGACCGCACGGTGGATCGTTCCACGACACCACCATCCGAAAGGAAAAGGAGGAGAAGCTCCGTGCAGGGTTTACCCTGAGCGGAGCCACGTCGGTCAAGACCGACCGTGGCGGAGTCGAAGGGTTTTTCGAACAGGGTTTCCGACGCGAGGGCATACAGCGAGAGTTGAAGATCCGCATCGGCTTCCTCCCGCGTGCAGGGGGCCGTCGTCTTGTAATCCACGATGCGTACCCCCGACTCCGTCCGCTCGATACGATCCAGCCGCCCCGTGATCGCGGTGCCGTCGATCGTCAGCGAAAAACTTTTTTCGACTGCCACGACCGACCGCGGTGACCGGGACCACCACAGAAAAAATTGCCGCATCATCTCTTCTCCGCGCCTGCGCGCGAAATCCGCCTCGAATTGCGTGGGGAACGTATTGAACACGAAGGACTGGTGCCAGATCTCGAGAAGTTTCCCCTCCGTGAGAAGTCCGGTTTGCGGTCGTTCTTCCGGAATAAAGAGGCCCAACTGATCCTCCCGCACCGCACCCCTCTTCTTCTTTTCCGAATCCCTAATTCCTAATCCCGAATCCCTTCCCAATACGCCAAGGGTTTTTATCTCCTCTTCGCCCCACCTCTTCAGTGCATTGTGCACGCTCGCCCCGAAACTCTCCCCCTCCGAAATGCCCCATGGGATTTTTTTGACATGCAGGAACTCATACTGCCGAGGGCAGGTACGATAGCGCCTGAGTTGGGAATAGCTCAAAGACATACACTACATCCGGGAAGAAGTGCGGTCTTGCCCACCGACTCGTCCCCCGAAGCCTCGGCGAAGGGGGAAGCTCCGAATGAGCAAAGCGAAAGAGGGGCGAAGGTGGGAGCGTCGGAGCTGGGAGTAGCTGAGGGGCACGCTCAACAGAATAGCCGAAAATGGGCAGAGGAACCCGTACTGCCGTCAGCTTCCCTGCCCCTCCTGCGGAAGAGCATCCACTTTATCGAGCAGGTGATCGAGACCGGCGAGTTCCTGTTCCGGAATCCCGCTCTTGGCATGATGAATCGCCGGAGCACGGGTATCCACAACGCCGAACGGGGTGAACGTCGGAGCGGGAGTGTGTTCGATCGCCTCCTTGAGAGCAGATGTGTTCCGCTGGTAGGGCCTCTCCGGCCTCTTCGCACCCTCCCAGAACGATTCCAGTCTGTGCAGTGCCTGGCGGTAATCCTCAAAGCTGCATGACGGATTGGAGAGGAGAACCGTGAACGTGCTGAATTTCTCCTCAAACTCATGCCTGAGCTGCATGCGCACAACGTCTTTCTTCTCGTCTGGAAAATCGGAGTCCCGAAGCTGCTGCTCCGCGCGCAGGATGGAATGGCGAATGCGATGGAGGATATCCGCACGGACCTCGCGTCGGAGCATCGCCTGCGCAATCTCCTTCTGCGGCCCGTCGGCGGCATCGGTGAGGGCGCTCTTCTGAAAATGTTTCCGGAACAGATCCGTCACCTGCGTTTGTTCGCGATACTCCAGAACGACTCTCTGAATGGCCATGCGCACTTCCGGTGAGAGTGCTCCCGTATGACCGAACTCCGCAAGATCGATCGTGCGCTCCTCGCCGTCCGCCGTGCGATACCGCAGTGAGAGGGACTTCCCTTGCTTCTGGAGCTGCTGACGCAGCTGCACAAGTTCCGCATAAGCGTCCGTCTTGGCCAGCTCCAGAGACGAGACGACCCGGAAATCGCTCATGAGCACACTCTGGAGGAAGTGCCGCTTGGCGGCCACGGCTTCCTGCACCCGCGGCTTGGCGATCTCCGCGAGAGCCTGCTGAAAGAGCGCTTTCTGCTGTTCCGCGTCTGTGACCCCGTGTGACTGGATGAGCGAGCGGGCACGCTCCTGCACGCGCGCGATGTCGCCGGGCAGCAGGGAGGGCTGCATGTACTTGAGGAAGTACGCCGCGTACATCTTCTCCCGCATGGTGCGGTTGATGTGCTCCGAGTTCTCGTACATCTTCTGGTAATAATCCGTGCGAGCCTGCTCTGACCATGTCAGTCTCTTCCAGAGCCCCTGGAATGGGGAATCACCGTAGGCAGCACCCTGCCCGGCCGTCCGCTCCGTCTCCTTCCGGTGAATCACGCTGAGGAGCGCGGCTCCGTCTTCCGCCAGATAGGCCCGCTCGTCCTTGTTCCACTCCTTCACGGCATCGAAGATCGCTTCACTGTGGATACCGGCCCAGACGACGGGTATGGCCAGTACGCCGCCCGCAAGCCATCCCGGCGCGGCGGCGGACCCGACGGAGAGGAGCGGAATGGAGGCATGGGCAGCCTCCGCACCAACAGCGGCTGTGAGCGCATACTCCCCGGTTCCCCACACCAGCCCCCCCGCACCCGCGCCCACGAGGGACTGGCGCTTCTTGCGCAACACTGCGGCAAGTCCGGCATTCCCCTCCTGCTGTGCACGGGAGATTTCCCACTCATTCAGGGTCACGAGCAGCACGTCCGCGAGCACGCCCAGTCCGACGAGCCCCGGGCCGACGAATTTCACCCACTTGAGCTGGACCTTTTCGGCTCCTTCCAGTGCGCGCAGCAATGCCTTCGCCTCTTCGTCGGTCCCCTCCGCCGCTTTGAGGACGGTCCTGTTGGATTGCAGGAGCCGCGCGACCTCCGCGTGATCGCCCGCCTGACGGGCCGCCTGCACCTGTTTCTTGAGATCATCCAGTGCTGCCACAGCCCGTTCCGCCATTTCGGCAGCCGCACCTTGCCGCGCGGCTCTCTGTACGCCTTCCGGCTGGCCCTCCAGCGCATGTGCGCCATCGGTTCCCGGCACGTTCGTCGTCACGCCGCGGTCGGCTGGCGTGAGCTTCGGAGGAGGGGCCTCGGTGGCCGTGCCCTTCGACACCGGTGAGGAAGCGGATTTTGCTGCGGGGAGCGGAGGAGGTTTCGTGGTACCGCCCTTCGTGGGCAATCCGCCTTCCAGCGGAACTTCCGCGGCAGATGTTCCAGCGGTCCCCTGCGTGACGGGGTGCGATTGAGGAGTGGAGGATGGCGCAGCGGGGGACGGTGTCGGGGCACTCGACAACGGCGGGGGCGCTCCGGAAGGGGCGGCGGTCGGAGGAGGAGTGCCGGGAAGGGGCGGCGCATGGGGACCCGGCGCTTTGGGAGAGGGAACGGGAGCAGGGGTCGTCGGAGAGGACGGGGCTCCGGGAAGTGGCGGAGGAGTCGCGGACGCCGATGCAGCAGAAGGAAGAGGCGGGGACGCTATGGGCAAAGGCGGCGGAAGCCCCGCCTTGGCGTTGTACCAGGTCAACACATCATTCCATATGGCCTGATAGTCACGAACGGGCCCGGATACAACGAGACGCGACCCCCAGTTTTTCAACGACCACTCACGCATCTTCACCTTCTTTATGTGGTCAAAAATACTGTTTTTCAGGATAGTTCGTGCAGCATCGGGCGTCAGTCCGGGCGTGATGAGGTGTCTCATTCCCAGCTTACCCGCAATGATGTTCAGCTCATTGAGATCCTGGCTATGCTCAATGATGCCAACCCATGCGATATTTTTGACACCAGCCTTCCCTAATACCGTGCTGCTGTACCAGGCACGTCGATAACCGGAAAACCTGTTCAGGAGGCCGGGGCCCGGCCGGTATTCGGAAACAAAATTTTTCATCAGGCTCACATCTTTGCTGCCACGATAGGTATCTCTGAGCATCTTCCATTGCGCCCAACCCGGAATACTCCCCTGAATGATTTCCCCTGCATTAAACCGGAAGATCGGTCCGCCGCCGAAGGCGAGTCGCTTGATGGTGGTGCCAAGCACGCTGGCGCTTAACGAAAAGAGACCTGTTTCCGCCATACCCGTTGCCACAGTCGCTGTTTTGTCCCACCACGTCGGTTCATTCCACAGCCCGGCGACCATATCAATGGGAACTCTGAAGATAACGAAGTCCCGAATATGGCGGATGTCCGCGACATAGAGGGATGGACCAATGACCATTGCCACGAAATCACTGCGCCCCGCGAGCGGAAGTTGTTTCCCTTTTTCAGTGCCCTCTCCGAGGAGCAGCCGACCATGCTGCACAATCCTCGAACAAAAATGAGAGAGACCCGACTCTTCTCCAAATCGCATCCGGCTGGAGATCCGGAATATTTCATCTTTGTCCGTGACTGCGGGAGGAACGCAGAGATCGATTTCGTTTCCTCCTCGATCCCGCCAACGCAGAATACCATCTGGTCCGACCGCAAGTGTTACCTGCATGGCTGCAAGCGCCTGACGGAGCAGTTCCAGTGCCTGCTGCGGCCGGTTACCGCTCACCACCTGCGCACCACACCGATCGGCAAGAAATACTGTCTGAAAAGTCGCCAGTTGCGCCAAAGCATTGTCACATTTCTCCCCGATCTTCGACTGAATATCCTCTGAAGAAGTC
>JAQTQU010000008.1 GCA_028712095.1 Candidatus Peribacteraceae bacterium | reverse complement strand
CGTCGTTGTCCAAGCCATCGTTGCACTGGTACAACTGCTGTCCGCCGCTCTCGGTGTTGTCCTGCCTGCTCGAGCATCCCGTGTCTGACGGATAGTCCGTGTACCCGTTCCCGTCATTGTCGATCCCATCCTGACATTGGGCCTTGGGATTGGTTTCGTCGTTGTCGGTCGCAGAACTACAGCTGAAGTCATTGGGATAGTCAGTGGCACCGTCTCCGTCGTTGTCCAAGCCATCGTTGCACTGGTACAACTGCTGTCCGCCGCTCTCGGTGTTGTCCTGCCTGCTCGAGCATCCCGTGTCTGACGGATAGTCCGTGTACCCGTTCCCGTCATTGTCGATCCCGTCCTGACATTGGGCCTTGGGGTTCGTTTCATCGTTATCCGTGGGGCCGGAGCAGGAGAAGTCCGCCGGATAGTCAGTGGCACCGTCTCCGTCGTTGTCCAAGCCATCGTTGCAGGCAGCATACGAACAACCAGTCGCACACCGGACATTTTGCACATTCAACGTACCGTAGCATGCTTGTTGCACATTCCATGTATTGGTGCTCCACCAGGCGATTCTCTGATCGCAACGGTTGCAATAATTATGCACACGGCCATACGTAGCATAGGAAGTGTTATCCCCCGTGTATTGTTTGCAGAACTGGTTGAGAGATGCGAGATCAGGCTTCAGACGGCTGGAGGAACCGAAAATGCTTGTGGCTTGCGCGTCTTTTTCCAGAGCGCTTGCCGTCGTAACGCTTGAGGTGCATACGAGGCCATCGGGCGTTCCTATGTTCCAATTGGCACCATTGCACTGAGATGGGTGAGGGTACTGTTCATTCTGTCCGCTTGTGGCACTCTGCGCATTGACGGAGATGGCAGTGATCATTGACGAAACTCCCGGCTGCGAGAGCAGGAGCAGAGACAGCACAATGACCGCAAAGGGTTTCTTCGCGTACTCTATTTTTGCCATAGCGGCAGGGGGGAAGAGGGTGGTGGAAGGTGGACAATAAGCATAAAGGATGGAATCCTACTTTAATGGGTCTTAATGTCAACGAATCTCCCAACAGTCAATGAAAGAGATTTCATTTAAAAGAAGGCATTTTCTCTTTGTCTGTGAATAATATTTAACACTCTTGTCAATTTCTTGATTGAACAGTAAATACTCAGCCGAACCGTGCAATGGCTCCGGGAATTGTCTGCCACCTGAATAAAGCTCAGATTGCCGAATAACACAAACATCCAATACTTATTGGACGATTTGAGGAAAATGCATATGAGGGACGATTTTTGACGCGAAATATGCTGAATGGGGCCGGTACATGATTTGCGGAGCATGACGATTTTCAAACTGTCCGGCTTCGTTCTCGCTTCGCTCGAACTACGCAGTGGCATCCGGCTTAATGAGAGAATCAGATTGGTGCAAATCACGGCGTAGCCCGCAGGCGAAGCCGGATGGCTGGCCACGTCAGCTTAAGCTGACGTGGCTGGGGCTGGTGGATGATTTGCGAAGAGTCACTATTTTCGAACTGTCGGGATTTTCATTGTTGTTGAGTAAAGTGGCTGGCCACGTCAGCTTAAGCTGACGTGGCTGGGGAGGAAGGATTCGAACCTTCGAATGGCGGCTCCAAAGGCCGCTGCCTTACCACTTGGCGACTCCCCAACGATGAAGGAAACGATCCGTTGCAGAGTGCCTTACCACTCTTGCCCTTCCGTAGCGCCGAGCGAAGGCGGGGGGCGAAGGAGGGTGGCGACTCCCCAACGCGCGGGAAATCATACCACCCGGCGATTTCGGTTTCTATGGGGTGGCTTTCTCGTACGTTCCTGTCGGCCTGCAGATTGCAAACATGTCTGCAGAAACTGCGGCACAGCTCGCTGAGAGGGAAGAGCGAAGGAAGCGCGTGAGGGGCTTCTGCCGATCGTGATCCCCAGAATTCTCCGATCATTGAGAGCAAACACATCCTCATCCGTCGTGTCGTCACCGATGAAAATGGCACAACTCCTTCCTGTCAGTGTGAGGAGTGTCTTGAGCGCACTGCCTTTGTTCAGCGCACGTGCAGGAAGCACGTTGATGCAGAGCCGACCGTTCATCAGCCGGGGAGGGGATGCAGTCTTCCAGTGCATACGCCGCAGTTGGCGCAGAAGAGCACCACGCTGTGACTCGCGGGGAAAATGGAGCGTGGCGGAGAATGTTTTATTTTCGAGCCGGCAGTCCGGACAGGAGTGCAGTGTGCGGAGGAGCGCACGGATCTGCAGCACATTGGACGCATTATCCCTGCGCTGTGAACGACGCAGGGCAATTGAGAAGGGCAGGCCCTCGAGTCCGTGGTTTCCGATGAGCAGGATCTTTTTCTCAGGAATATGCGCGCGGAGATCCTTGAGACTGCGACCTGAAATCACCGCCACGGGCATATGCGTACTCAATTGCTGCAAGAGTGTCAGCATGTTCGCGGAAAGGCGGACGAGATCCGGATGCTTGCGCAGCGCGACGAGGGTTCCGTCAAAATCCAGTGCAATGAGCGGCCGCCGCCTGAGGAAGGAACGGAGAGCAGTGCGCCCGGCAGGGGACGCAAGTGGCTTCATTTGGGCAGGAACGAAGAATACCACGGCGTGGCCGCGACCCGCGCGAGGAAGCGGTTGCGCTGCCGGACGCGCGCGGCGTCGATGAGCATGCGCCCCGCCCAGCGGAAGACGTTAAATTCCTTCAGGACACCGCGCATGCTCCTCAGCCGGTCACGCTGCTCGCTCTCCGGCATGGTGAGAGCGCGGTGTAACTCCTGCGCGCACTGATCGATGTGGTAGGGATTCACAATGAGCGCTTCGGGCAGATCGCGTGCGGCACCGGTGAACTGACTCAGGATGAGCGCGCCCCGCTCGTCATCACGCGCCGCGACGAATTCCTTTGCAACCAAATTCATGCCGTCGTGCAGACTGTTCACGAAGCACAGATCCGCAGCGCGGTAGTGATCCAGAATATCCTCGGCCTCGTGATGCTCGGCCAATAGGATGATCGGCGGTACGCCCGTATGGGCGAACTTCGCGTTGATGCGCTGGGCGAGTGACGAAGTCTCGTTGCTGAATTCCGTGTACTCTTCAATACGCGTGCGTGTGGGGGCGGCGATCTGAATAAAACTGAAACGGCCGATCCATTCGGGCGAAAGTTCCAGCAGGCGCTCGACGGCGAGGAATTTTTCCATGATGCCCTTCGTGTAGTCGAAGCGGTCCACGCCGATGCCGATGCGGCAGTCCGCGGGCAGAGCGTATCGGTTGCGGATCTGGGCACGCGCTTCGGGCACCGGCGTGGCCTGCCGCATCAGGCGCCCCGGGAACTCAATCGAAATGGGGTAGTGATTCACCGCCGTGAGTTTGCGGCGGTAGGAGATCGTGGAGTGTTCGCGGTCGACACGGCATTCGACGAACCGGTCCATCGTCTCCATGAAGTTTAAGCAGTGGAAGCGCGTGTGAAAGCCCACGATGTTGCTGCCGAGCAATCCGTCCAGCACCTCCTGACCCCACGGGCAGATGCCGAAGGATTCGGGGTTCGGCCACGGAATGTGCCAGAACATGATGATGGTGGCCTGCGGCAGATGGCGCCGGAGGATGCGCGGGAGCAGCGCGAAGTGGTAATCCTGCACGAGGATGACGGGATCGCGGGTTTTGGCCTCCTGCGCGACCACCTTGGCGAACTTTTCGTTCACGCGCACGTACTGCTCCCAGTCATCACTGCGGAACGTCGGGCGGACGTGGGCGATGTGGCAGAGCGGCCAGAGTCCTTCGTTCGCGAAACCGTAGTAGTAGCCCTTCTCCTCCTCCGGTGTCAGCCATACGCGACGCAGCGTGTAGCGCGGATGATCGGGGGGGATGCGCAGGTGATCCCGGGCATCCACGGTTTCATGGTCCGCAGCACCGCCGCCATGGGCGATCCACGTACCGGAACAGGCGCGCATGATCGGTTCCAGCGCGGTGACGGGACCTGCCGCCGGCGTCTGCGTCTGAATGGTTCCGTCTTCCCCAAAATAGTTCAGATACGGTTCGCGGTTCGAGACGACGATCACTTCGTCACCGGCAAGTTCCTTGTGCAGCAGCTCTTTGAGCGTGCGCGCGTTCCACGTAATCTGGCTCTCATCGCGCAATCTGCGGTCCGTTTCGAGGTCGCGGATGAGATCGCGCAGATCCTTGACGATGGGCTGCAGCTCGCGGGGGGCCCCGGTGGGGGAGAAAGGTTTAAAGAGCCCCTCGCCACGCAACAGGGAGCGCAGACCCGATTCCCATCCCCGCAAACTCATCTGCGCGATCAGCACGGTGATGATGGCAATGATGGCGGCGAGCGCCGCGAAGAAGTACATGATGTACAGACGCGTCGCGGCACTGCGGCTCTGCACGAAGCTCATATCATGAATCAGCACAAGCTCCCCGAGCACCGATCCCGTGCCGCGCACCACGTGGTACGCGATATGCAGCGGGCCGCGCGGCTGGTCGAGTACTTCGGTGACGTGCGTTTCCGTCCCCACGGGTTCGCACGAGATAATCTGTGGGAATTTGTCCGTTTTGAAGAGCAATTTCTGCCCGGTCGCGTCGCAGAAGCCGAGCGCGTACACGCGTTCGTCAAGCATCACCCGCTTGAAAAAATTCTGCACCTTGGCGGTGATGACCAGTTGGCTTTTGTTCGGCGAGACTTCCAGTAAATAGTTATCGACTGCCTCCGCGATGATTTTACTGCGCAGATCCAGATCATTCACAAACCAGCTCACCATCATGCGGTTTGCGAGCGGGACAACGGCATACGCCACCAATCCCAGGACGAGCGCGAGCGGGATGAGAAACCGGAGAGAGAGTCGCATTGATGGGACTATGGTAAGTCCGGATGTCTGTTTCCGGAAGCATCTGGGGCATTATTTTTCGATCGTGCAATGCGTTTCCTTTCCTCAAAGCGCTGCTGATTCGTAGGCTGTGCCCGTATGGACTTTGTCTCGATCGAGCAGCACGGATTCATCGGCAACCTCGGCAGCTGCGCGCTCGTGCGCACCGACGGCACCATTGACTGGTGCTGTCTGCCGCGTCTCGATTCGCCCAGTGTGTTCGCCTCAATGCTGGACGCTGAGCGCGGCGGGTTTTTTTCCATCCATCCGGCTGGTGCCACGACCACCCGTCAGGAGTACGTCGACTTGACTGCCATTCTGCGGACGACCTTTACGACGGAGACGGGTGTCGTTGAGCTGACCGATTGGATGCACATGGGAGGCTTCAGTTCGGAGGAAGAGGAGCATCATACGTTTCCCGCTCTGTATCGCTTTGTGCGCTGTACGAAAGGAACCGTGGAGATGACGGTGTGTTTCAACCCGCGTCTGAACTACGGACGCGACGCAACCGCGCTCGAAGCCGCGCCCGACGGCAGCATCGTCGTTGCGGGTGCATCCGATCAGCTGCGTCTGCATACGTCACTGCCCCTTGCGCCTTCACCGCAGGGCATGACCGGGCATGCCCGGCTCCGCTCCGGACAATCCCTGACGTTCATTTGCACGTACGGGTCTGTCGAGCGCTCGGATGTTCCTCCTGCCATGCGCAGCTACGAGCGTACCTGCGAGTACTGGCAGCGCTGGATCGCCACGGGCCGGGACCGGTGCTGCCACCTGTTGCCTGCATGGCAGCAGATCGTGGACCGTTCGTGCGTCACGCTCAAAATTCTCGCAGGAGGAAAAGGCATTGCCGCCGCGGCCACGACGTCGCTTCCCGAGATCATCGGTGGTTCGCACAACTGGGATTACCGGTTCAACTGGATCCGCGACACCTCGTTCACGGTGCAGGCTCTCTGTTCGATCGGGCACTTCTTCGATGCCCGTGAATTTCTCGACTGGCTCACGGAACTCCTGCTGACAGGCGGACGCCGCCCGGCCGATCTGCAGGTGCTCTATCCGTTGCATGCCGCCTCGCTGATGCCGGAACAGGAACTATCGCACCTGCGCGGCTGTGCGGATTCCCGTCCGGTGCGCATCGGCAACGCCGCGTCGACGCAGCGGCAGGCCGATATCTACGGTGAGGTTCTGCGCACCGTATTCCTGGCGGAAGAACTGCAACCGAAGGTGGATCAGTCGCTGAGCGGGGTTTTGCGCGATATCGTGGAGTACGTCTGCGAAATCTGGAAGGAGCCCGATCATGGTATCTGGGAGATGCGCACGCCGCCCCGTCAGTACACGTACTCCAAAGTCATGTGCTGGGTGGCCATCGATCACGGTATCCGTCTGGCCGAAACCCATGGCTGGCAGGTGGATCTGGATCATTGGCGGCAGGAGCGGGATGCCGTCCGGACCACGGTGCTGGAGCAGGGATGGAATCCGCGTCTCGACGCCTTCACACAGTCCTTCGGCTCCGACGAGCTCGATGCCACGGCACTGCTCTTCCCTCTGCTGGGGTTCCTCCCGCCCGATGACCCCAAGGCGCTCTCGACGCTCGATGTTCTGCTGCGCGAACTCAGCGACGGTCCCTTCGTCTATCGTTCGAGCGCGCACCGCAGAGAGGAGGGGGCGTTCGGCCTCTGCAGTTTCTGGATGGTGGAGGCGTTGCTCGCCGCCGGCCGCTCCGATCAGGCACGGGAGCATTTCGAGGAGCTCATCCGCAGCGCCAATCATCTCGGGCTCTTCGCGGAGGAAATTGATCCGAAATCCAAGTCCTTTCTGGGCAATTTTCCGCAGGCGTTTACCCACGTTGGACTGATCAACAGCGCCGTTGCACTCTCCCGGGCGTTCGCAACTGCATAATTCCCCTTGACGGCAGTGTCCATGAGGGGAGAATCGCGTCAATTCATCATGGAACAGCTCCCATACCGGGGGCGTCCGGTCACGGAGCGTGATGCCCAGGAGAGCGGGGTCAGTCCGGGTGAAATACAGAAACTGCAGAGTCTTCTGAAGGAGTTGTATAAACAACGACCTGTATGGCGGAAATTTCTTCCTCCGCTGCGGCCACCGACGCACAAGGCTGTGCGTATGAAGCTCGGAGAGCTCAAAGGGGTTGAAGCACTTTATGGGGCGAAAGTGCTCTACCTCGATGATACCTCGCAGTGTTATCTGCCGTTTCTCACCGATCTTACGCTGGCAACACGCCGCAGGGTCGAGCGCATCTTCTACCATGGAGAGACAGTGGAACAAATTGCCGAAAATTTTCATCAGAGATTACGGCGGTGTCCGCAGCCGCATTTGCTGATCGTCGACGAGCATCTGGAGATGCTGCCGTCCTTTGAGTACGCCGGTCATACGGAAAAGGGCCACAAAGTGCTGGAGCAGCTTCAGGGTGATCTCCGCAAGGCGGGAGTCCCTCCCGTCATTTTTTCCTCTGATGACTGCCTCGCTGATACCGCCGCGTCCGTGGGCGCACAATTCGTTCGCAAGAATATCCCCCCCGAAGCTGCCGTGGAGCAGATGGCCCGGTATCTTCAGTTGAGCCAAATGCGCATGCAAACCCAGAGAGAGGAGGAGGAGCGGTTCATCACGACTGACTGAGGATTCTTCTTGCCCTGTGTCCGGGCATTCCGTACACTGCCGCGGTCATGTTTGCGGTTGTGAAGATCGCCGGCTTTCAGGAGAAAGTGGAGGAGGGGATGAAACTGAAGGTGCCTTCGCTCGATCAGGAGCCGGGGAGTTCTGTAACGTTCAAAGATGTCCTCCTCACTGCAAAAACCGAGGACGATGTCAGTGTCGGCACGCCCGTGCTGTCCGGAGCTTCCGTCGAGGCAGAGGTGCTCGCTCACGGCAAGGGCGACAAAATCCGCGTCTACAAGATGCGCCGCCGCAAGCGCTAGCGCCGTCTGCACGGCCACCGTCAGGGGTTTACGGAGATCGAGGTGACGAAGATCTCTGCTTAAGGAAATCAAAGCGATTGAAGGTACCGAACAGGTGTTTTATGGAGTCTTGACCTCGGCGGATTGTGCGCTTATACCATGCCCATGAGTACTATTGAACATTCTGATCAATCAGATTCTGCGACGATCAATCCGCTGGAAGCCTGCGGCGGTTTTGAAGCTTATCAGTCTTTGCTTCGTGAAGCTGTCATTGCCAATGCAAATGGTTTAACCATGAAACAAGTGAAGGAGTTCGACGCATCCTTGTTTCCTGGGGATCGGGTGGATGGTCTTGAACAGGGTCTGGCAGGAATTGCATTGGGTACATGCAAAAAGCCCATTACAAGCGAGAATATCGAACTATTGGAAATGACACTCAACATTGCACGGACTGCTCTCCTGCGTCCGAAACTTGAGCCGTATCTCACAACAGGCAAGCCCGGAGATCCGATGGGACTTGTGATCGATAAGAGTGGTCAGGGCCTCGATCGGCGGACGGCGGAATTTATTCTGAAGATTGCCGACATCAGTCGCGCATCCGATGCGGAAATCACCCTGAGACAGCAGGAGGCGAGGCGGGCCATGGAAATAGCTGAAGTGATCGATTCTGCGGGCTAGGAGCACTGTTCGATTTTCGCTCGTAGCTCGCGCATCATCTTCAGGGTCATCCCCAGATTCTGTTTGCAGGCGATGGTTTCGGCCAGACGCTCATTCACCTTAAAGAGGTGGTGCAGATAACTCTTTGAGTGCGTGCGGCTGAGGTCGGATGGGGAATCGGCATCCAGCCGAGAGTGGTCCTCTTTGTACTGTGTGTTGGTGATGCGGATTTCCGATCCGTCGGAGAGGATGATCGTCCCGTGGCGGGCAATGCGCATCGGGAGCACACAGTCGAACATGTCGATCCCCAGTTCCACGCATTTTTTGAGCTGACGGAGGACGCCCACCCCCATGAGATAGCGGGGAGCATCCGCCGGGAGAAGGGGAGTGATTTCCCGCAGAATGGAAAGCATCTCTTCTTCCGATTCCCCCACGGCCAATCCTCCGATGGCGTAGCCGTCGAAGCCGATTGCCATGAGTTCCTCGGCGCATTTCCTGCGCAGATCCGGATGCAGTCCGCCCTGCACGATGCCGAAGAGCAGAGGGTGAGAGGTGGAAGAAGTGAGAGACGCCTGAGAGGTTTGTTTCAGTCGCTCATGAGTTTGCTTGCAGGCTTTTGCCCACTGGAGTGTACGATCGACGGCTGCCTCGATTTCCCTGCGCGAAGCGGTGGAAGGCGGGCACTCGTCGAAGCACATGATGATATCCGCACCCAGTTTCCACTGGATTTCCGTCGCCTCGTTCGGTCCCAGAAAGTGTCTGCTGCCGTCGGTGTGCGCGCGAAACTCCACACCAGTGTCTCTGATGTGTCTCAGTCCCTTCAGCGAGAATACCTGATAACCGCCGCTATCCGTCAGAATCGGCCGGTCCCAGCCAATGTATGAATGTAATCCTCCTGCGGCTGCCACTGTGTCTTCGCCGGGATGGAGGTGGAGGTGATAGGTATTGCAAAGCAGAACCTGCGCCCCCAGATCCTTGAGATCCCTATGTGTGAGTCCGCGCATGGCACCTGCGGTACCGACAGGGAAGAAGAATGGAGTTTGGATCGTTCCGTGTGCCGTTTTCAGAGTGCCGCGCCGTCCGAGAGGGGAGTGCGCTCTTACGGTGAACATCGGGACGATTGTAGGGTGGCGGACCGTTCAGATCCCAGATTTGCCTTGCAGAATTACGCTCATTGTGAACAAATCTATTGTACAAGTCCGGTGTCCGTTCCATACTGCACTCCGTTTCCTTCCACTCTCATTCATGCAAATCAGACTGCCACACTGTCCTCTCTGCATCGTCGGCACCGTCGCGCGTCTGAGCTTCGGGGCTTCGCTTGTCTTCGTCGGGCTTGTGCACTACATGAGCTTTGAATCCTTTGCGGGTATGGTCAGCGAGGACCTTGCCGCACTGTCGTTTCTGGGCACGCTCTGGGCGTACATCCTGCCGGCCCTGATGATCATCGGGGGAGCGCTGCTGGTACTCGGCCTGTTCACCGATATCGCGCTCTGGGCATCGAGCATTGCCATCGGCTCCATTCCGGCGGGCATGCTGCTCAAGTCCGTCCTCTCGGGGCTGCCGCTTGCCGAGACCATGCCTCCCGCCATCAACGCGCTCATCTGGCTCATTGCACTCATTGTCATCACCAAGGTCACGGGCTGCTGCTGCGACTGCGGCAATTGTCCGACTGCTGCAGTAAAGAAATAGCACTGCCTGACACCGCGATGCTTTGGGCGGCCTCGTCCTAGACGGGTTTCTTCGTCAGGATACGGTCGATGAGACCGTACTTGAGTGCTTCCTGCGCCGAGAGAAATTTGTCGCGTTCGGTGTCGGCGGTTACCTGCTCCAGAGTCTTGCCGGTGTGCCGCGCGATCATTTCGTTCAGAATCTTCTTGGTCTGAATGATGTGGTCGGCATGAATCGCGATATCGGTGGCCTGCCCCTCCGCGCCGCCGAGCGGCTGGTGAATCATGATTTCGGAGTGCTCGAGCGCGAAACGCTTTCCCTTGGCGCCTCCCATCAGGATGATCGCGCCGCCGCTGGCCGCCATGCCCAGACACACCGTCGAAATATCCGGCTGCACGTACTGCATGGTGTCGTACATCGCCATGGTGGATGTCACCTGACCGCCGGGGGAATTCACGTAGAGAATGATGTCCTTTTTGGCGTTCTCTTTCTCCAAAAACAGAAACTGCGCGATGATGGAATTCGCCACATCATCGTTGATCGCCGTCCCGAGAAAGACCACACGGTCCTCGAGCAGGCGCGAGTAGATGTCGTACACGCGCTCGCCGAACTGCGTCTTTTCGATCACGGTCGGGACGATGAAATTCTGCGGCGTCAGGTTGCCGCGCGCGATCTTGTCGGCGATCGAGGAGAGACGGGGATGCATGTGTGCAGGGGAAGGAAGAAGAGAGAGGGTGTAGGTTCCTGTTCAACTCTTAACAATTATACTTCTTTTCCATGTTTTACGGCAGTTGGCGCCACAGAAGGAATATGGTGCAGAGAAATGTAAAGTAAACAAAACAATTCTGTGCAATGCGTCTCATCGGCCTATCATGCAGATGATGGGGCTGTCAGGACTGTCGGACATCACAGGGTTTTTGTCGGATGCCAACAGGCGGCTCCTCGTCCTCGTCGGCCCGACGGCGAGCGGAAAGACCGGTCTCTCGCTTCGGATTGCGCAGGAATTCCGTGCGCAGGGAAGAGGAGTGGAAATCATTAATGCTGATTCCAGGCAGCTCTACCGCTTTCTCGATATCGGCACGGCAAAGATTCGCAAAGCGGAAATGCGCAGCGTCCCGCATCACCTGATCGACGTGCTCGACCCGAAGCAGGAGGTGACGGCGGCGTGGTACAAACGGGAGGCGGAGCGGGTGATTGCGGAGATCCATGCCCGGGGGAATATTCCTTTTCTCGTGGGAGGGTCGATGCTCTACGCGAGCGCGATCATCGACAATCTGGCATTTGTCGCGACGACTGACCAGTCGCTCCGCGCGCGACTCCGTCAGCGTCTGGATGACGAGGGGCCCGAAGCCCTCTACGGGCAACTGCAGGAGCTGGATCCCGAGGGCGCGCTTGCGATTGATTCCCGCAACGAGGTGTACCTGCTTCGCGCACTGGAGGTCTGCCTGACGACTGGTCGTACCCTCGATGCAGCCAAGAAGAAACATGCATCGCCGTATGACCTGTGCATCATAGGGATGGATCTTCCGCGCGCGGAACTGCATCAGCGCATCAAGCAACGCGTGCACGCAATGTTCGCGGATGGATGGCTTGAGGAGGTCAGCAATCTTCTGCAGCGCGGCTACTCCCCGCACGATCCAGGGCTCACGAGTGTAGGGTACCGGGATATCGTCGCATTCCTGCAGAAAGGAAATTCATCCCTCTATGCCCTGAAAGAGAGCATTAAGGCGCAGACGCGCCAGTACGCCAAGCGCCAGATGACGTGGTGGAAACGGGACGGACGGATCCGCTGGGTGACCCCTCAGGCGACGAAGCGATCCTGACGTGCCCCCTCGATGCGGGGCAGGCGTCTCGCAAGATTTTCGAGGTCACGACGTGTGTTTTCGATGACCGCGACACGCGCCTGGACGACTTCGCGCTCAGGGGCATCTTCGGGACGGGGCGGCTGTGTTTCCGTCTGCTTGACCTCGCTCTCTCCCGGATGATCCGTGGGATTCTCTTTCGGCTGCTCGGGATTTTTCATGGGCTTCGGCATACGTGGGGGAGGGGATCAGAACTTAAAGACGTCATGCGTGTCTTCGATGCGTTGTTTCATCTGCCAGAGAGAGGAGATCATCGATTCCAGCTCCGGCGCTTCATCGGGTGTATTCTTGCTCAGGCGGAACTCGACGATGTGGCCGAGCAGGTTTGCGATATTGACGAGGGCAAGGTCCACCTTGCCTTTCCACACCTCATCGAGCCTGTTATAGACCTCCATCTTCAGAAAAGATTGTGGCTGAGCGACATCGATCTCTTTGCTGTCCAGCATGCGCAGAATCTCTTTCATGAATGTCTCGTGCTCCTCGCCCATCTTCGCACCCTGAGACAGTCCCGCCTTTTTTTGCGCCGCTTCAGAGAGCTGCTGCTGTTGCCCGATGGTTTGGAGGAAATCTGCCATAAGACTCCTTTCATTCTATCATATTTCCCCTTGCTGAGCTACGTGTTGTACAAGTAGCTTCTTAGGTTGGAGCTTCTTAAGCTTCTTAGGAATCGAAATGTCCGTTGGAACAATCGTGAGTGGAGGTGAAACAAAGACCTAAAAAGCTCACCAGCTCATCGGCTAAGAAGCTGTTTCAAAACCTGTTATCCTATCCTCACAATGCCAAAACATGATTCCGCCCCGCTGGCCTACCGCCTCCGCCCGAGGAACCTCGAGGAATTTGTGGGACAGGAGCACGTGATGGGGCAGGGGACGACGCTGCGTGCGGCCATCGAGGGGGATGCGCTCTCGTCTGTCATCCTCTCGGGGCCTCCGGGTACGGGCAAGACGACACTCGCCAAGATCGTGGCAGAGCGCACGAAAGCGCATTTCGTCCAGATCAATGCGGTCTTGAGCGGAGTCAAAGAGCTGCGGGAAGTGTGTGCCGAGGCCGAGCGGATATTTACGGGCCTGAAGCAACGCACCGTCCTCTTCATTGACGAGATCCACCGGTTCAATAAGTCCCAGCAAGATGCGCTGCTTCCGTATGTCGAAAGCGGCACGGTCATCCTCATCGGCGCGACCACTGCGAATCCGTACTTTGAAGTTAATTCCGCTCTGGTTTCGCGCTCGCAGGTGACGTTGCTGCGCCCTCTCTCGCAGGAGGATCTGCTGGCAATCCTCAAGCGCGCGCTCACGGATGAGCGGGGACTCAATGGCACAGTGCAGGTGGAGAAAAAAGCCATGGAACGGATCGCCCTCCTCGCGAACGGTGACGCGCGCATTGCCTTAAACCTGCTCGAGATGGCCGTCCTCACGGCAGGAAAAAACCTGTCGATGAAGGAGATCGACGCGCTCTTCCGTGAGCGCGGTAAGCGCTACGATGCAACCGGCGAGGAGCACTACAACACCGTGTCCGCCTTCATCAAGAGCATGCGCGGGAGCGACTGTGATGCGGCGCTGCTGTGGATGTTCAAGATGCTCGCGGGGGGCGAAGAACCACGGTTCCTCTTCCGGCGCATGGCGATCTTCGCCAGCGAAGATATCGGCAATGCCGATCCCCGCGCACTCCAAATCGTCGTGGCGGCGTGGCAGGCATTCGAGTTCGTGGGATTGCCCGAGGGGGAATTCTTTTTGGCCCACGCCTGCATCTACCTGAGTCAGGCTCCGAAATCGAACGCCATCACCCGTGCCATGGCCGGTGCGCGGGAGGTGATCCGCTCGTCTGCCCTGCTCGAAGTGCCTCTCCACCTGCGCAATGCGCCGATCAAAGGAATGGCTGATCAGGGGTATCACAAAGGCTACCAGTATCCTCATGACGCACGACACGGTGTGGTGCGGGAGGAGTATTTTCCGACTGGCGTCGCGCCGCGCACATTCTACGAACCGACCGATCGCGGGTTCGAGCGTGAGGTAAAGGAGCGTCTGAAGATGGTTCATCAGATCATCGGGCGATAATTCTGCAACATTGCACATTGACGTTCTGGACGTGGGTGGAGTACCCCGACAGCACTGTGCATTCAACGGTCTTCAGCGGATAGAGTCCTTTGCACCGGTACTGCATACACCTTCTCTGTATGGCAGGGGTGGTAAAGTTTACAAACTTACTGAAATATTCTATAATATCCAATAGTGCATACACACACCGCTCTGCTCGCGCTGCGCCGCTTCGCGCACGCACACGACGAGCTTCCGGCGTTTCACGCAGGCTACCTGGTACTGACCGTCGTGGCCGCGGCACTCCTGAATCTGGGTGCGTTCGCGCTGCTCATCGCCGCGCATATCTCTCTCGACCTTGTGAAGTACCGCGAAGTGCACCACCTCTCCTGGAAGCACACGCTGGAGGGCACCGCACGCGAAAGTCTGATCGATATCTTTTTGCTCGTCATGGCGCTCACGTTTTCGGTCTACCTGCACCACACGATCGGCGTCGTCGCCCTGAGCGGGGTGGTGCGCGCCGACTTGTCCGTTGCCAGAATTGCCGGCGTTTTTCTGCCGAAATTCGAGATTCTGCACCGGTTTCTCGAGATGCTCCTGCACGTCGGCGAACACATGCGCACGCTGCATGTTCGTCTGGGCAACGCCCTTGCGTCGGGTGAACGGCTGCTGCTCTTCCTGCTCGTTGCCACGCTGATCCTGCTGATTGCCGCTCCGGCCATTCTGGGAATTCCCACATCCGCATTCCTTGCGACAGTCGCCCACGAGATGATTCCGTGGAGGCTATAATGCCTTCCATGCAGATCCGCAGAACATACCGGGTTCCTCTTCTTTTGTTTACCTTCGCACTGTTCGCCGACCATCTGATCACACAACGCGGTCTCGCTGCCGGAGGAACGGAGGGGGACATCGTCGTCATCTGGCTCTGGAATGTTCTGCCGTTTGGACCATCTATGCTTGTGATGCTGTGGTGGCTGCTTGTCATAGGCATTGCCCTGCTCCTTTCACCTTTCAGCATTTTCGTCGGTCGCTGGTGGCTCTATGGGGCGTTCATCGGTCACTTGAGCGGATTCCTCAGCTGGACACCGGTGTTGCACATTCCCGTGCAACGGGTATGGGAACTCTTCGGGCAGCAATGGGGGCTCGCATTCCTGCTCGCGTGTGCCGGTGCTGTCGGTCTGCTTCTTGCGGCAGTCCACTCATGGCTCACTCGACGAACGTGAGCAGCTGCATCACGCTGAGTCCCAGCAGGATGACAATCAGCTGCAGGACCGCGCGCGAGAGGCGTGTTTCTTTGTGGAGCTCGGGCATGAGATCCGCTCCGGCAATGTAGAGGAAGTTCCCCGCAGCAATGGGGAGCAGGTACATGCCGAGGAAGGGGAGTGAATGTGCAGCTGCCAGCACAACAATGGCACCCGCAAAGGCAGTGCACGCCGAGAGCAGATTGAAGAGCGTTGCCCTCTTGGTTGTGAATCCGCTGAAGAGGAGCACGGCGAAGTCGCCGATTTCCTGCGGAATCTCGTGCAGCACAACCGCAATCGTCGTTGCAACACCGATCTGCGGGTTGATCAGGTAACTGCCGGCAATCAGTGCACCATCGATGAAGTTATGGATGGCATCGCCGATGAGATTCATGATGCCGACGGGATGTATATGCATGGAATCTTTCGGCAGAGCGGAGCAGTGGCAGTGCCTCCAGTGAATGACCTTTTCGATGACGAAGGAGAGCAGCATGCCTCCGAGAACGAGGAGGAACGGCGAAAACGCGAAGCCCTCTTTTTCAAGCATCTCGGGGAAAATATGAATGAACACATCGCCGAGCAGTGCCCCCGCAGAGAATCCTACGAGCAGCAGCAATGACTTCCGGATCAGGCGTTCATGCAGTGAGAACAGTACAATTCCCACCAGAGAAATAAGACTGACGAGGAGGACACTGAGCAGCGTGAGCAGCAGCGGGGAGGAGAGCATGGCGATAGCATGCAGAAACTTCGCAGCAAATGCAAAGAATGTTGTGAGGGTTTGCATCAGAACGGAGGCCCGTCGGGGAAGAGCGCATGCTCCGTTTTGCGCGCCTCGTCGTACCAGGCATCGGATTCCCGCAGCCTGCCCTGATGGCTGTAGCGTGCCGTAAAATCGCGCAGCCGCTCCTCCAGACTGACCACGTCATCCAGTTTCACGCGTTTGTCGGCGTAGTAGAGCAGACGCTGCTCGGTGGTGACGCGGGTGGCATCGGCGAGCGTGAGTCCGTGTACGCGCACGATCTCGGCCAGTTCGGGAAATCCCTTTCCGGTCAGAAATTTGGCTGCGGCCGCCTCATGATGCAGTCCTGCGTACTCGGCTTTCACCTCCGCCCATTTCCGTGCATGCGCAGGATTGATCTGCCGTTCGATGTGCGCGGCACCGCGGTGAAAATCGACAAAGCGCAACAGGTCGTGTACCGCCCCGGCCGCCCGCAGGGTCGCAAGGCGGACGATGATGCCGCGCTTCTGCAGTTCTTCGCCGAACCGTACGGCCGTCTGTGCCACCATATCGCAGTGACGCGCGATGATGTGGGGCAGAAACAGCTCCTGCCGCCAGGCATCCACCTGTGACAGCGTGGGAAGGGCGATATCCTGAAAGGCAACGCGCAGATCCCGTCCTGCCCCATCCGGTCTCTCAGTCAGCGCAATGGCAATCGTTTCACCCGCCTTCGCAGGAAGCCGTCGCTGTAAGCCGACGGAGGAATGCGTTGATTGTTCCGCAGCTGCTTCGGCGGGTTCCGCGAGCGACCGCCGAAGGCGGTTGTCAGAGAAACCACCAGCGTGAGCTGGTGGAGCTTCACCGTCCGGCTGTACCGTCAGCCGGTCCGCCCACTCGATGCAGCGGATGCCGTGATGCCGTTCCGAGGAATGGATGAGCTGGCCGGCATCGTGCTGCGTCAGCCGGTACAGATCGATGTGCAGCAATTCCCCGAAGTGTTCCGTGCGGTAGCGCTGCTCCAGCGCGTAGGTGGGGCTCGTGAGTCTCTGCCCGATCCCCAGTCCTTCACCCAATCCCTGCAAAAATGTGGTCTTGCCGGCACCCAGCGGTCCGGTCAGCAGAATCGTCACCGGAATGCGGTAGAGCGACTGCGCGAGTGATGCCCCCGCAGCGTGGGTCATTTTGGCGTCCGTAAGCCAAAGAGAGACGGAATCAGACATTGACGAAATTATAACAAAATGTTATTATAGATCCAGACAAACAGACACTCCTATGACGCATCTTGTCTCCCGAAAAACGCTGGGCTTTGGCGCCACTCCGCTGCACCGGCACGTGGAGCCGCATGCGTTCCACTACCTGGCGCAGCGCACATCCTTCTGGGTGGCGATTCTCTCGCTTCTTGCGTTCGTGACGGGCAACATGATCGGTCAGCATGGATGGCAGGTGTTCTGGAAATCGGTAATGGGACGCGACGATGATAGTCTGATCGTCTACACAGGCACAGTCACTCCTATTGCCCTCGTGCCCGATTACCTGCGCTGGAACACCTATGGCGGCAACCCGCAGGATCATACGTTCCGCGAGGTGCCCCAGAGCCTGCTCATCCCTTTGCCATCCTATTCCTCCGCACTCAGCAACACGCAGGCGCAACTGGTCTACTCCGTGAGCTACATGGGATCCTACACAACGGGGAAGGAGAATTCCGGCAGTCATCCGGCCGTGGATATCCGCGTGCCCATCGGCACGCCCGTTCGCTCCATCGCTTCCGGCATTGTCGAGGAGGTGAAAGACGCCACGGGGTTCGGCAAGACCGTCGTCATCCGGCATCCCAATATTCCCGATCCCTCACGGCCCTCCGAGACGACCGTGCTCTTCAGCAACTACGCCCACCTGAGCGTCACCTTCGTGCATCCGGGAGACATCGTTGAAAAAGGCGAGCAGATCGCGCTGTCGGGCATGACCGGCGACGCCACGGGCCCCCACCTGCACTTTCAGATCGACCGCGCAGACGCCCCCTGGCACCCCTACTGGCCCTTCACGGCCGAGGAGCTACGCGCAGTCGGCTACTCTGAGACGGAGGCGATCAACCGCGGATTCCACACGGACCGCGGAACATCCTTTACGGTGAACCCTCTGCTCTACGTGCAGGCGGACTATGCGCCCGTCACGCTCGTGGATGCCACGGAGATCGGCAAGGGCAGCTCTTCTGCAGCATCCAGCGTCATGAGCCAGACGTGGATCGCACGCGTCCAATCCCGCGTGGCGCAGCGCAGGGCGGAACGGCTGGCGGCGGCGCGCAGTGTTGCGACCGTGGCCGTGCGTCCCGCCGCCTCCGCGGCATCCGTCTCTTCATCCTCCCCATCACTGCCCGTCGAAACAGGGGAGGTGGTGCAGCGGCGTGAAGTGGTGGTGAGCCGCGACGAAGACCTGCCGCAGGCTTCCGGCACGCCTGTCGTTTCCGTGGAAATCACGCACGACGGCTCGTACACGGATCGCGGGTGGGAGCGCGTGCGCCTGACCCTGCTCGATGCGCGCGGTAACGTGGTGACCTCCCCGATGCTCACGCGCGATATCGCGCTGCGCGCTTCGTTCGGCAGTGCGGACTTTCAGCCCGATACGCTCTCGGTCCTCGATTTCCACGACGGCCGTGCCGAGGTCGGCGTGCTGCCGCACGAGCGTCGCACGCTGGTCATTCAGGCCATGCCGTTCGGTACGCAGAGTCAGCCGATGCGGTACGTAAAGTAGGGCGTAGGAAGAGGGTGTAGGGTGCAGGATTTCATGAAGAGGTTTTTCCGGAACCCTACCCCCTACGCCCTACGCCCAAGTTGATCGTGATAATCCTCCATCTTGAGCACATGGATCGCCGGTTCCTCGTAGGGATGCACCTTCACGATAGCCTGCAGCACTTTTTGCAGAGCATCCTCCTGTACCACAGTCTCGATGCGCTCCTCTTCGACTTCCTCCAGTGATCCGACTGCTCCGACCGCGGGCGTCGCGCCTTTCAGCGGCCGAAAGCGCCCCGTGCCGCGTGACGAGAACGAGCAGCTGTCATAGCGTCCGATGCTGCCTGCTCCGGCACCGGCCATCGCATCACGAACAGACTTCGCGGCTGCAACGGGGACGTAGACGATGAGGTGGTAGAACGAAGGGATGGGATTAGGGGGTAGGGCGTTGGACCGTTTTTCCGGAATAGATCGAGAGCAGGAGCATGATCAGCAGGAGTACGAGGGCGGCAAGGAATTTTTCGGTAGTCGAGAGAAAGAGCGCCGTAATCCCGAACGATGCGCCCAGAGCCGTCGTGAGCGCGATAATCTGCCACTCCGTCCAGCCCTTTCGTAACAAACGGTGATGTAAGTGTTCACTCTGCGAATCGCCTTCAAATATGGACTTGCCCTTGAGAATCCGCCGCACGATGACGAGACCCGAATCAATGAGCGGCACGCCCAGCACCAGAAATCCCGTTGCCACTTTGCCGCCCGTGAAGATCGTCAGCACCCCCAGCATGAGCCCGAAGAACATGGAGCCCGTATCACCGAGAAGCGTCAGCGGGCCGGGTCGGTCGAAGAGCAGGCAACCCAGCGCAATCGCTGCCAGCGCAAAAGAGATCAACCCGAGCGAGAAATCTCCCACGCGGTCGCTCAAGGAAAGTAAGCCGATGGTGATAAATCCCAGCACCGAGACCACGCTCACCTGCCCGCGAATGCCATCGAACCAATTGAGGGCGTTCATGGTGAGTGAGAGCCACAGCACCGTAAAGAGCATCCCTATGAGAGAGGGGTGGTTGAGTGCGGCAATCGGCAACTGCAGCACGTGCAGCGGCAAGACGTCGAGGCCTGTGAGAGCGGCGAGGGGATTGGTCAGCGTGTAGATACGCGTCCCTGTGAGAAAAATCACGAGTGCCACGACAAACTGCGTGAGCAGCCGCAGCGAGGAGGGGAGGGGACGGCGATCATCCCGCACCGTGACGAGGGTGAGGAGGACGATACCGGCGATGAGACCGCACGCCTGCAGCGACCACGGCTTGAGCGCAATGGTGGATTCGAAGCTGACGAAGAAGAACAGAAACGCGAGAACGGCGAGTATGCCGGTGGGGTAGGGGATGGGAGGACGCGCAAGACCGTAGCGCCAGGGAAAATCCAGAAGGCTCCATCGGGGGAAGAACCTCAAGGCAAACAGGTGAAGCACGACCGTCAGGATGAACGTCGCGAACGCGGACCAGAAGATGATGGAGAAAGGAGACATTGCGTGAGCATTGTTCCTCACCTTGAGGTCTCGCGCTATGCCCCCTCTGCCCGTAGGAGAGGGAAGCCCGGTTCATGATGCTTCTTGATGCACAAATGCAACCTCCCTCTCCACGCGGGAGAGGGTTGGGGGAGAGGGGAAAAATGATTACACTCCCTCAAGTGACCAAGCCCCGCACTTCCATCCACCGCGAGCTCTACGGCATCATCGGCCACGTGCCGGATGCCGGGAACATCCTGCGGGAGTGGAACGCCGCCTTCCGGGAACGGGGAATCGACGCCTCCATGGACCTCTACCCGACAACGGAAGCGAATTTGCCCGAACGCCTGAGCGAAATGTTCCACTTCGACCGGCGCGGGTACATCGTCGGTAAGGATCTTGCGAAGGCCATCATCCCGCTCTTGGACCGCGTGGAACCGTCTGCACGGAGGAGGCCCTCCTCCGCCAAGGCTTCGGAGGGTAAAGGAGTGGCGTTCGTTGCCAACAAAGACGGCGTGCTCCTTGGAATGAGCTCAAAAGAAGAGTCTCAGGCGGAGCAAGGTGTCCACGTATGAATGAAAAATTGGCGCGGAAGGAAGAAAACCATCCCGCGCCTTGTTGCAGATTTTCAGCCTCGCAGGCTTACATCATCTGCATGGGGAGGTGGACGGAAACCAACAACATGCGTTGGTCAGCCATAGGGCACCTCCACGAGTGATACGTGTGACCGTGACGTACGGTCACTGCGAGAAAGTGTAGTTCGTTTCAACGCAAAAATCCCGCGGGACCACAAGGTGGGGCCAGGTTGATCCCGCGGGGGTTCGCCTCCGGCAAGATGCCGGAAACTACTGCTTGCACGGTAAGGCACCAGTCAGGACGATGTCAACGAAACCGTCCTCGACCTGAAACATTGCGTGCACTGAAAAAAGATCCAGGGAACGCAAGGGTCCCCTGAGTCTCCTAGACCGTCTGCCGCTCTCAGTGAGCAGGACGCGACTTATCTTTGCTATGCGCGGGTCTAGATGATCACGAGTCGCTGCATAGGCAACCTCCTTTCTTTCTGGAGAATGCACCGTAGCGTTCGCGATAGATGTATTCTTATGGGAATCCATTGCGTGTCAATGAGGTGCGCTCGAATTTCACACAGAAATCAGTACACTTTTCGCATGCAGTACCCCCTCCTCAAAGACGCAAAACTCAAGGGTAAGCGCGTGCTCGTCCGCATCGACCATAACATCGAAACGGATGCGAGCGGAAAGCTCAAGAGCGACAAGAAGATGCGCGCACTGCTCCCCACGGTGGAGCTCCTCCTCAAGATGGGGGCGCGCCTGATTCTCATGACGCATGTCGGCAGGCCCAAGGGCAAGCCCGATCCCAGGCTCTCGACGAGAGCGGTCGCCGAGCACTTAAAAACGCTCCTCCCCAGGGTATCCATCACGCACACGACGGACATCGTCGGACCGCAGGTGGAGAAGCTCGCGTCCGCACTCAAGGACGGGGAGATTCTGTACCTCGAGAATGTCCGCTTCTCGCCCGCAGAGGAGGGAAACCCCGCTGAGCAGGCCGCATTCGGGAAGGAATTGGCGAAGCTCGCCGAGGCCTACGTCAATGAAGCCTTCGCGTCCTGCCACACGTACGAGGAGGCCAGCACGTGCGCCGTCGCACGCCTCCTCCCGGCCTACCCCGGCTTAGAACTCCTCCACGAATTGGAGATACTCGGTCATGCGCTCGAGGACCCGCGCCGCCCCGTCACGCTGATCATGAGCGGCGCGAAGATGGAGACGAAGATCCCGGTCATCAAATCTTTCCTGCAGAAAGGCGACGACATCCTTCTGGGTGGCTGTATCGCCAATACCTTCATCGCCGCACGGGGATTTGAAGTCGGGGCCTCCAAGTATGAGGAGGAGCAGATGGAGAAGGCGCAGGAGATCATGCTCGAGGGTGAGAAGGTCGAGCTCGCCGACGTGCACGTTCCGCGCGACGTGGTGGTGGCCACCGAGGCGACCGAGGAAGCCGAGAAGCTGGATCTGCCGCTCGAGAACATCATGGGTGACATGATGGTTCTGGATGTTGGCAAGGTGACGATTGAGCGCTACAAAAAGATCATCGAGAAGTCCGGCATGATCATCTGGAATGGCCCCCTCGGTATGTACGAACTCAACCGCTTCTCCCACGGCACCAAGCGCATCGCGGAGGCTGTTCGCGAAGCGACGGCCAAGGGAGCCGTTTCGATCATCGGGGGAGGGGACACGATTGACTTTCACAAACGCTACAACTATCCGATGGACGGCTACTCCTTCGTGAGCACGGGCGGCGGGGCCATGCTCGAGATGCTCTCCGGAGAGGAGATGCCGGCATTCAGGGCGCTCGCGAAGAAGTGAAGCGGAGATTTTTGCCTCACCCCCTATCCCCCTCTCCAAACCCACCGCACACCCGCCTTGGAGAGGGGGCATACGTTTTCTTTTTGAACAGGCATGAAATCAAAAAAGTGCGCCCCCTCTCCCTGCGGGAGTCGTTGCAGGTAGGGAGAGGGGGTTGGTGGGGGTGAGGCAGGGTAGTCTTCGGCCTACAACAATGTCACAATAGAGCGCCTCTGATTTCATGGAACCCCTCATTGTCCTCATCCCCACGGAAGGGGAGTCACCGAGTGCGTTCGTCCGTCGAGCGGTCGAAACGAGCGGCGAGCTGCTGCTCCTGCTCTCGACCCTCGAGATGCCGCTGCTCAAAGACCGCACCGGGCAGCGGGCGTTCTTTGAATCCCTGCAGGCGATCCGCAGCCGCGTACGCGTCGCCACCAAACGCTCACCGCTCATTGCAGCCGCGCGCGTCCACGGGTTCCGCGTCCTCTCCAGTACGCAAGAGGTCAAGTTCGTACTCGATGGGCACCCCGCCCGCGAAGAGGCGCTGCGGGAATTTTCTCCCCACCTGTGGCGCCAGACGCTGCGGTCGCAGCTGCAGGGCATGGGGATTCTTTCCCTGCCCAAGCTCAGGATCTGGGTCCTCATCCTGGTGAGCACGGGGCTCTTTCTTTTCGTACTGTTCCGCCTGCTCCCCTCGGCCGAGATCCGGGTGAAGCCTCGGGAGGATACCGTCACCCACACGGTGAATATCTTCCTCGTGCAGACGGGGGCGCTGGCGCTGGTGCCCGACCGCGTCCGCACCATGCCCCTGAAACCTGTGCAGGTGAAGGTGACGCGCACCATCACGTTCGACCGCATCAGCCAGGAATTCAGCGGCGTGGGGTCCCGCGTGCCGATGACGCTGATCAATACGACGAAAGAGCCGTACTCTTTCCGCCAGGGCACGCGTCTGGCGAATCAGGCAGGCATCGTCTTCCGCATTGCAGAGTCGGTACTGCTGCCGGCCGGCCAGCGCATCACCGTGATGGCGGAAGCCGATCCTCTGGACCTGTACGGACAGATCGTGGGGCAGCGCGGCAACGTGCCCGCGGGACGCAAGTGGGAGTTCGTGGGGCTGCCGGCAGGAGAGCGCCCGCTCGTCTATGCCGAAAACGCCGTCACGGCTTCGGGCGGGGTGACCTCCGCCCGCTCCGTGCTGACCAAAGACGATCTCAAGCTGGCCCGCAAGCAGGTGGAAAACGAGCTCCTGCTCACCGCCAAACAGATGGTGGATGAGGAGAAGACGCTCTGGAATGCCCAGCATCCCGATCAGCAGCTCGAGATGCTCTACTACGACGAGCTGACGAAGACCACGTACGAGGATTTCGTCATGCCCACAGAATTCATCGGGCAGCAGGTCACATCCATTCCCGTCGAGGGGACCATCGTCTACACCACGTACGGGTACGACACCAGGGCCGTCCTCGATCTGCTCATCGCCGAGCTCAAGGCACACGTCCGCTCCGAGAAGCGTCTGCTCGATACCAGTCTGACGTACGACCGCCTCGTGGCGCACGTCATCGACTACAACGACGATCTCTCGTGGATCAAGATCACGGTGGACCTGTCGGGTACCGAGCAGTTCGTGCTGGATCCCTTAAGCCCCACCGGGGCGCAGTTCGCCAAGAAAGTGCGCGAGAAAGTGGCGGGACTGCCGGTGGCGGATGCCCTGCGCATTGTCAAAAACCTTCCCGAGGTGGATCAGGTCGACATCTCTATCTGGCCTCCGTGGAGCCCAAAACTCCCACCAATTCCTGCGCATATTTACGTGGAACCTGTATCCTCGTTCTCTTCATGAGCTTCTCACGCGGATTACGGCTCTTCACAAAAACCACGCTTGCCCTCGCATCGGCAGGAGCACTGCTGCTTGTGGCGCTCACGTCGATGGTGGTCATGGGGTTTGGAGGAACGGCGCAGCTGCAGACGACGGATGGTCATACAACGCTGCGTGCGGCGCTGAGTGATGTTTCCGCGGGGAAGCGCGAGGCCGATGTGGGGCAGGGGAGTGGCGCCACCGTGTGTGCACTGGTATTCGGAGCAGCGGTGCATCGGGGCGCGCTGCCGGGACCGGGCATTTCACGCCGTGTGGGAACGGCCGCACGTCTCTACCGCGAAGGTGTGTTACAACACATAATTTTGAGCGGTGGCAAGGGGGGAGTCGGTGTGGCGAGTGAAGCGGAGGTGATGCGCGATGTTGCCCTACAGGACGGTATTTTGGCAGGGGATTTGACGCTCGAGGAATCCGCGCGCTCCACGTGGGAGAACCTGTTGAATAGCCGCCCGCTCACCGGCTCCTGCAGCGTTATTATTGGCATATCGGATCGCTATCACCTTGCGCGCATCGCCTACCTGGCCGGTCGGCAGGGGTGGGAGGACATCCGTACCCTCCCAAGCGACCTCGAGGCCCCCTGGTACTTCGAGGTCAAAAGTATCGGCAGGGAAGTCGCAGCCCTGCTCTACTACATGCTCATTACGCACGTGTATCCCATCGATGAGATTTCACAACATGACATCCCCGACACGATGGAACCAGACGTTCTTGGCTTGTTGATCACAAAATCAGATCATTTGGTCTGTCAATTGATTTATTAACATAAAATGCATTATGTTAATCGGGAGAGATGTGGATAACCGTCTCCCCTCCCTTGAATGAAGACGAGACGAAGGGAGAATGGTGAGGACTTAGGAATTAGGACTTAGGACATCGGATCATCCCCCTTCAGAAGCCTATGCCAGCTGCCACACGACCTTTAACCCCTACAAAGCCTGTTTCTCCGCTTGAACAAGCCATAGAACGCTACTTAGTCTTCCTCCGAAGCGAGCAGAACAAGTCCCCGCTGACGATCGAGTCCTACCGGCGGTCACTGACCCTGTTTCAGGAACTTTCGAAGCTCAACTCCCCTGCCGAAATCAACAAAGCCACCATCCGCATGTTCAAGAGTAATCTGCACATGTACCGCACTGCACACGAACAGGAGCTTTCGGTCCGGTCCAAGAACCACTACTTGACGGTGCTGCGGGCTTTATTGCGTTATCTTATTTCGGAGGAAGAGATGGATTGCTACCCGCCGGACCGCGTGACGCGCTTCAAAGAGGACCAGCGCAAGGTGAAAGTCCTCTTCCACGATGAGTTGGAGCGCCTACTCGCCTCCCCCGATATCGAGACACGTAACGGCAAGCGGGATAAAGCGATCCTCGAGCTCTTCTTCTCGACCGGCCTTCGTCTCGCAGAACTACGTGGCCTCAACCGCAAAGACATGAACTTTCAGACGCGCGAAACATCCGTCCGGGGCAAGCGGGGAAAAGTGCGGGTTGTTTTCCTCTCCGATCGTGCCACCGATGCCCTCAAGGCCTATTTGGAGAGCCGCATGGATCACCTCTCCCCTCTCTTCATCCGCAATCATGAGCAGGCGCTGGAGGTCATGCCTCCGGGTGAGGAGTATCGCTTATCGCGTATTTCCATCTACAACATTGTGAAGAAATACGCCATCAAGGCCGGGATCGTCAGTGACCCCTCGCCGCATACCCTGCGCCACTCCTTCGCGACGGATTTACTGCGCAATGGCGCAGACCTGAGGTCAGTACAAGAAATGCTAGGCCACAAGGACTTATCTACTACACAGATTTACACCCATGTAACTAATCCTCAGTTAAAAGAGGTTCATAGGAAGTTTCATGGAAAGTAGAGAGCAGCTGCCTGTCCTGCAGTCGTGCGAAGCACGTACTGCGGGAAATGAAGCACATCACAAATACCACAGCTAATAGCTAATATGCATAGAATTACAGGTATTGAAATGATTCTATTAACGGGAGTAGACTGAAAGCATCCCTATGAAGAAGACCCTTTCACGGACACGTCCGTGGCGGGGGCTTTTTTTGTCGAAGGGTCTTTCCTCTCTAATTTCCCTCGGAGCATATTGAGGTAGACGATTGGAATATTGAGCTTTCGCAGGAGGAACGAACAATTATTACTCGGCGAAAGTAACGTACGGAAAACGTGCTTCTCCTTCAGAAAAGCAACCAAACTGCTGTAGTCGCCGTCACTCGCAACGAGAATCGCCTGCGAAATTCGGCCTTCGTAGTAGTCTTGAGTGACCTTGAGCACAAGATCGGCATCACAATTACCCTTCACTCTGCCGTCGCCGTCGTATGTGACTTCTTTGTAGACCAGTACGTAGCCATATTCCTGGAGACGAAGATAGAGTGCGCGCTGTGCAGGTACCAATCCGATAAATATGTATACGGCCTCCACGCCGAACTTTTGTTCCAGCCAGCGGCGAAACACACGGTAATTCAGTTTCCATCCGAGAGCACTAACGCTCTTATGCAGGTTTGCGCCGTCTATGTATGCGATTACGCGTTGAGACATGTGAACAGACAAAATGTCCCGGGGGCTCGGGCCGCCCGGGGGCCACGGGAGAATCCCGTGGGGAGGAATACTTGTATTGTACGCGCCCGATTTTCCCTCTTCAAGAAATTCATACTACGAGTGTACACGCGTACACCTTTCTGTAAAGTCCAAAACATTCCTGCTTCCCCTCTTTGCATACTGGCATGTAGGTATCAGCTGCCTGCCCTTAAGTCTGCGAAGCATGTACTGCAGGGGGGCATAAGGATCTGAGTACGACGCAGATCTACACCCACGTCACAAACACTCAGTTAAAAAGAGGTTCATAGGAAGTGATAGACAAGAGGCACTCTTAATTCAACAATAATCCAACAGCCATGATGACAAGCGCAGTAAAGCTAGTAAATATGCAAATATTTTTTAGGACCAAAAATATACAAAGGATTAGTTGTTCCCAATGGGGTCGCTTGGAAATATCATCAATAGTTTTTCGCAAAAAATCCATGCCCTGCTTTTCGTCACCTTCAATAAGAAGATACATCCCCATTTCTTCCCACATTTGTACTTGTCGTACACGATTTCGCTCATAACTCCATTCAAACAATGTAGTAAATACACCGACGATGAAACTGATAAGTAGTACCCAAGTAGTGACTGAAAAGATTGTGGAAATAGGAGATTCGGCTGTAGCCGCGATCCCTAGACTCACTCCAAGGAATGCTGCCATGGCAACAAAAATCGTGATGTAGAGAGTACGAAGATTCGTAACAATATCGTTATGCATGCGGTTTTTTTCAAGGACGCTCTGAAGTAAAAATTCAATTCGCTTCGGATTGTCCAAAGTTACGCTATGTATGTTTAATGGTGGTTTATTCGCTCTGCCAGTTGTTTGAGGTTTTTGAATCTTAAATATATCGAAAGGATCCATCAGGAGATGGAGTAGGAAAAGAGCCGATTCTAACAACATGATACGCACTTTTTTCATAATAATTACAGACTAGCACTTAATGCTGGACAAGTGAGAGAGCAGTGACAAGCGCCATGACCCAATAGACAGTTCTTCACTCTGCGCATAGCATCCTCCTTATGGATTACTCACACCTCCTCCTCCAATACCTCATCACCTTCGGCTGGGCGCTCACCGGAGCGATCTCGATGGCGCTCTCGCTTAGTATCCTGCTCAAGGTTTTCACGTGGATCACGCCCATCGATGAGTGGAAGGAAATCGAGAAAGGGAATGTGTGCGTGGCAATCATCCTTGCGGCGGTCATCATGGGAACAGCTCTGGTGATCGGCCTTACTCTCATGTCGTAATGAAGCTCTCCTTCCTCTCCTTTGGTGTAGCAGTAGCTCTGCTCCTCTCCTCCCCTGTTGCCTACGCGCATTCGGGCAAGACGGATGCCAATGGCTGTCATACGGTGAAGAAGACCGGCGAGTATCACTGCCACGGAGGGTCAGGCACAGCGAAATCAGCAAAGACCGAGGCGAAAACTACAGCACGGACAGAGGCGAGGGGTTCGGCAAACGTTCTGTGCAGTACAAACATCTACAATTGTCCGGACTTTGCGACCCACAGTGAGGCGCAGGATGTGTACGAAGAGTGCCTGCAGAAGGCCGGAAAGGACGTGCATGGCCTTGATGGGGATGATGATGGGATAGCTTGTGAGGATTTGCCGTAGGAAAAGAGATGCATAGGAAATACCACGGGAAGTAAAGGAGCGCTACAATGCAGTCAATGCCCGCCCCAAAGGAAATCCTCACGCTCGTGGAGCACTTCAAGCGAAAGCGTGAAGAGCTGAAGTCTTCTCATTACAAAGAAGCACAATTGCGTGTCGAATTTCTGGACCCACTACTCGAAGCACTGGGCTGGGATGTTCGCAATACTCAAGGTCATGCTGAGGCTTACAAAGAAGTTATTCATGAAGACGCCATCCGTATTGGAGATGCTATGAAGGCACCGGACTACTGCATGCGGATCGGTCGCGATCGTAAATTTTTTGTGGAAGCCAAGAAGCCTTCTGTGGATATTAAAGGCGAACCGACACCCGCTCTTCAGCTGCGCCGCTACGCGTGGTCCGCCAAACTTCCCCTCTCCATTCTCACGGACTTCGAGGAGTTTGCGATCTATGACTGCCGCATCCGGCCACACAAAGCTGACAAAGCCTCTACGGCGCGAATTTTCTTCTGCACCTTTGAAGAATATGCCGAACGCTGGGATGAGATTGCGGCGATCTTCTCGAAGGAAGCTGTACTCAAAGGCTCCTTCGATAAGTATGCAGGTGAAAAGAGACGCGGCACGCAGGAGGTGGATGATGAGTTTTTAAAGGAGATCGAGCACTGGAGGGAGCTTCTCGCTAAGAACATTGCCACGCGCAATACCAGTCTCGGCCAGCAAGAAATGAACTATGCGGTCCAGCAGACCATTGATCGCATCATCTTCCTGCGCATCTGCGAAGATCGCGGCCTCGAGACCTATGGGCGTCTGCAGGCAGAGTTGAATGGTTCGGGGATTTACGAACGTCTGACAGAGCTTTTTCGCGAGGCGGACGCACGCTACAACTCCGGCCTCTTCCATTTCAAAGAAGAGAGGGGGCAAGGCGAGCCGCCGGATACTGTCACGCCGCATATCATCATCGATGATGGTGTACTGAAGGAAATCATTGCTTGTCTCTATCCGCCTGAGAGCCCCTACGCCTTTTCCGTCATCTCTTCCGAAATCCTGGGTCAGGTGTATGAGCAATTCCTGGGCAAGGTGATCCGGCTGACCGAGGGACACCACGCCAAGGTGGAGGAGAAACCGGAAGTCCGCAAGGCGGGTGGCGTCTACTACACACCCAAATACATCGTGGATTACATCGTGGAGCATACGCTGGGCAAGCTGCTCGAAGGCAAGACCCCCAAGCAAGTTACGGAACTGAAGATAGTGGACCCTGCGTGTGGTTCTGGCTCCTTCCTGCTCGGCGCGTATCAGCTACTCCTCGATTGGCATATCCAGTACTACGCGGAGCACGATCCCAAGAAGTGGAAGAAAGAAATGTATTCCCTCGTTATCCCCTCCTCTGAAGGCGGCCCGCAGTGGCGGCTTACTACCACGGAACGCAAACGCATCCTGCTCAACAATATCTTCGGCGTAGACATAGACCCGCAGGCCGTGGAGGTCACCAAGCTCTCGCTCCTGCTCAAGGTTTTAGAGGGCGAGACTGGGCAAACGGTGCAGCAGCAACTTTCCAGTATGCGCGAGCGCGTGCTGCCGGACTTGGGAAAGAATATCCAATGCGGCAATTCCCTCATCGGTCCGGATTTCTATGACGGCGAACAGCAGACGCTGCTCAATACGGAGGATACAGACCGCCAGCGCATCAATGTCTTTGATTGGGAGTCAGCTTTTCCGCAGGTTTTCAAGCGAACGACCCCAGGCTTTGACGCAGTGATCGGGAATCCACCGTATGGGGCTTCCTTAGGGGAAGGAATTAAGCAGTATCTTATTTCAAAGTTTAAGCATCAAAATTATCAACTCGATAGTTATCTACTGTTTTTAGAATTGGCCGTCCACACTCTTTTGGACAAAAATGGCTACTTTGGGATGATTATCCCTAATCCTTGGTTAACTAACCTTCTCCAGAAAAAGCTGAGAAAATTCATTATTGAGAATTCGAAGATTATTGAAATCGTTCATTTTCTCTTCAAGATCTTCCCGAAAGTCACGGTTGATACCGAGATAATAATCCTACAAAAAGGGCGGCCGATAAATTCTGAAGCAACAACGAGAATAGTGGAGGGCGTAAACACGAGAAATGAATTGGCTGTAATTAGAGAACTGAAGCATAAACAAAAGAAGTGGGCCTCTCTTGAGGGTGAGCCAATAAACATTTTTCTAACTGAAGAAGATGAAAAACTTCAGAACAAAATTCTTAAGGATTCCGAAGGCCTGAATATGTTCTTTGAAATTAATGTTGGAATTAAACCATACCAAACTGGTAAAGGGACACCGCCGCAATCAAGAGAAGATGTGGATAATCGAATTTTTGATAGTGAGACTAAGAAAGGTAGTGATTACAGAAGATATTTGAGAGGTAAGGATATCAATCGCTACGTGCTCAGTCCTATTGAGATGAGATACTTGAAATTTGGCCCTTGGTTGGCTGAACCAAGACAAGCAGCAAACTTTGACGCACCGCTCAAAATTTTTATGAGACAGACGGGAGACAGCCTTGTTGCGGCAATAGATGATCAAAAATATCTATGCCTGAATAATATGCATGTTCTTGTTCCAAACAATGACAAAGTTAATGCCTATTTTGTCTTAGGTCTAATCAATTCCAAATTGATGAATTGGTACTACCAGTCCCTAAATCCAGAACAGGGAGAGGCTCTTGCAGAAGTGAAAAAGACAAATGTGGAGAAACTTCCCATCAAAATAATTGATTTTGGTAATCAACACAACCGGCAGCTGCATGATCAAATCACCGATTTTGTGGCAGCGATGATGAGACTCCAGAAGGGATTTAATCTTTCCAAGACCCCCCACGAGCAAGCCTCCCTTAAGCGACAGATCAAGACGACCGACCGGAAGATTGATGAGTTGGTGTATGAGTTGTATGGGCTGACGAAGGAGGAGATTGATCTTATTGAGTCGCTAAAAAAATAACTTCTTAGTACGAAGTATCCAAACTCATCACATGAAAATGGAGCCGGAACGCCGACTCCATTTTCTCAAGTAATTTAGCCTTTTATTTTGGGTGGGTCGTTGCCGTGTGAGTCTTTGAACTGAATTTTTCCGTTACCTTTTTGCACGATGAACTCCGTTTTGAGATGTTTCGAGACTTGTCGTCCAAAGTCGACTGCATCTGCCTTGTCATCAAATATCCCAGAGGCACGCTTGCCGTGTGGATGATGAACAATCCAGTCGCTGTCACGAGGACTGACCCAAGTCTGCGTTGGCTTCTTCGAATGCATCACAGTATGGGAAAAGAACAATGTCCCAATCCCGCCAAAACTTGGCTAGAGTACGGTCGAATCCCCGTCCAAAGAGATTCGGGCCGATTAAACGCAAGGTTGGAATAAAAGCGTTTTTTCGGTCTGTATGCGATAATTTTATAGAAATCTGTCATGGTTGTCATTATACACAATGTTAACGTCAACAACAAATTATTGACTACATCTATAACAAATCTATAATGAAGGTAATTTCTCCCCTCTCTCAACATGCCTCATATCCTCACCGTTTTGCGGGCAAAGCATGGTTTCACGCAGGAGAAGCTTGCAGAAGCTATTGGTGTATCGCGTCAGCACCTTGCCAAGGTAGAGCAGGGCGAAGCGGATCTTAAGCTGGCACAGGCACGTACATGCGCCGAGCTCTTTGGCATTTCTGTAGATACTCTTTCTCTCGGCAAACTTCCAGCCGCCAAGGATGTTATGTTCAGAAAGCAATCCAAGGTGCAGTCCAGAGATGTGCCCCAGGATCGCGATCCGCGTCCGCAGATCACCGTGAAGCCGGAGAATGTGGAGAAGTTTAAGGAAGTCCTTCTCTATGTTTTGGGCAAAGTAGGGGCTTTCCCCAATGTGGGCAAAACCGTGCTCTTCAAATTGCTCTACTTTATCGATTTTGACTTTTATGAGAAGTACGAGGAGCAGCTAATTGGTGCGACATATCGAAAAGAAGCATATGGCCCCCTTCCAGTGGAATTCGAAGCGATAGTGCAGCAAATGAAAGAAAATGGCGAACTGCAGGAAGTGCATGGAAAATACTACGAAATGGAGCAGATAAAATTCTTTCCTCTCCAAAAGCCCAAGCTCAATGGTCTTAGTGCAAATGAGATTGCAATGATTGATGATGTCCTGCGTCGCTACAGCCAATACGGAGCAAAAGAAATCAGCGCAATTGCGCACATGGATGTTCCGTGGAAGGTACACGATATGCATGAAATCATCGATTACGAATCCGTCTTCTTCCGCGATGCGGCATTTTCTGTTCGTGATGATGACGAATTATAGTTTCTTCGGCCCTGCGGAACATGATTTTGACAGGCTACAGAAGAAGTACCGGACACTCCCCGCTGATCTGGAGCGCTTCTGCAAATTCACGTTGAAACTGGAGGCGGACAAAAGCTTTCCCGCATCGAACAAGAACTATGCCCTCCTTAAGATTACATCATCCTTCTCTCTGTATAAGGCCCGTATTCCCTGTGTTTCACTGAGAGGAAACAAATTGCGCATCGTCTATGCGCGACACAAGCAATCCATCGAATTCATTGTTATTGAGCTCTATCCAAAAAATGAGAAGCCCAGGGAAGACCAGAGGCGCATAGCTGCGTATCTGGAACAATACCAATAACCCTGCACGAGGCCTTGCGGCAAGTCGGGCAGGGAGAAAGTACTTTTATTCTAGCAAACATGCGATGCCTGTAAATACCTATTTCTTACACTTCAACACCTATTCTTTGGCATTTCTCATCACATTTTTTCTACCCTCTTCTTAACCTCCCTCATCCACTCCGGCCCCGCCCCGCAACACCCACCCACCACCGTCGCACCTGCCTTGATGCACTGCTCCACTCCATCTGCAAACTGCTCCGGACTCATATCGTAGGTTGATTGAACCCCGTGCGGCTGGCCGGCATTGGGCTGTGCGATGATCGGCACCTTCTCGACGGCTGCTCTCATGGCCGCGACCACCTGTGCCATCTCATGCATCAAAAACTTGCTGCAATTGGTACCTACTGAGTCCGCTCCCATCTCCGTAAGCTTTTGCGCGCACTCCGCCGCGGTTTCGCCATTCATCGTCCGGATATCCCTGTTCATGGTGTAGTAAGACATCGAGACGATCACGGGCTTGTCGGTCACCTCGCGACAGGCATCGAGAGCGAGCAGTGCTTCGCGCAGGCTCGTCATCGTCTCGATGATCAGGCCATCCACTGCACCGGAAGCGGTGAGGCTACGAGCCTGCGCCAGATACGCGGCGCGGACTGCGTCGTCCGTCATGCACGCGTCCAAGCCAAAGAGCCGCCCGGTAGGACCCAGTCCCCCCAGAACGTAGTAATCATCGCGGGCCACATTCCTCGCCAGAGCAACACCCGTTTTATTCATGCGGTCCAAATCAACCTGCTGGCGCTCCTGCTCGGGCGTGAGCGCACTCAGCTGAAACGTATTGGTGGTGATGCCCTGACTGCCTGCACGCAGGTACTTCGCATGGATGCTGGCCACCTGTACGGGATGTGTGAGGTTGGCGCTCAGGTTCCCCTGCAGACCGGGCTTCACTTTGGCAAGCTCTGTTCCCATGGCGCCATCGAGGAGGAGGACACGGCCGGAAGCGAGCGTTTCGCGGAGGTCCATAGAGGGAGGGAATGTAGCGTTTTGTTGCCTCCCAGTCATGAATAATCAGCTCCAATGTACCGATAGAAAGGACAGAGAAAAACGTGTCATGGTGAGCCCTGCCCGCCGGCAGATGCGGCAGTTCCGGCAAACGGTTCCTACGCCCCCACGCGCAGCTGGTGCCACTTCCAGGCGCCGTCCTCGCGAACGAGAGTAACGGTGAGCGGCTTGTCCGATCCCTGTACCGTCACGGTCAGCGTCGCCGCATCGCCGACCATCTCCGTACGGACCGTCCCGACGCTATCCGGAACGGGCAGGATCATTTTTACTGCGAGGAGCATCTGCTCTTTCTGTTGCGGAGTGATCTCATCATCCGGCGTCGCGAGCGCCTGCTGCACGACAGCGCTATCCGCGTAGCGGAGTGTCGCGGCCTTGTACTGCTCGTACGTCTGCGCTTCGTAGAAGGCCTGCAGCGCCTCGCGGAAGACGCCTTCGGGGGAACCGTCATTGACGGTCGGCACGGCGGACGATGCTTCGGGTGAAGCGGGCGGCAGACCATCGGATACCGGAGTGGGCGGGGGCATAACGGGCTCACCGAGATCGGAGGGCTCTGGAACGGCGGAGGGCGACGGTGAGGAGAAGCGCTGCCGGAGCATGAAACCAACCCCCAGGATCAACGCGAGAACGAGGAGAAAGAGAATGAGACGCTTCAGAAAAGTGAACATGGCACTACTCTACCGCATTCCGCCTCTCCCATACAACGGAAGAAGATCGGGCTTCCATCACGGTCGCCATGAGGTAGACTGGCCAATCATGGAACTCCAAACATTTGCCCAAATCACCGGCATTCTGGTTTTGCTCGTCGGCATTCCCATGCTCGTCAAAGGTGACGCCACGGCCGCCTTCGTGCAGGAGTTCATCAGTAATACTTTGCACATGCGCTGCTCGGGCGCCCTGATCGTCGTACTCACCGTCCTCACGCTCCGTGCGGACTACAGCATCGGTACCGACCCCGCAGGGCTGATCCGCATCGTCGCGTGGCTGGGGCTCGTCAAGGGACTCACGGCCGCATGGAAGCCCGATGTGCTCAAGGGCCTGTCGGAGCGCATGCTCAACGATGCGTCGATCCGTCCGATCCTCGGCATTGTGGCTATCGCTCTGGGCGGGCTGCTCTTGTACGGGTCGCAGCTGGTGTAAGTGCCTTCTCGGCAAAGAATCCGGAATGTACTGTGACGGCCCTGTGCGGTCAGGTATGCTTTGGCACTTTCGCCGTTCCTTCACATCACTGCTCTCGTAGGGAGTCATCTGGTCCTTTTGTTTACCAAACGGAGGGGCCGGTTCCCCTCCCTACTCTTCTTCAAGGAGACCTTTCGATGTTGATCCGCGACGAGACGCTGACCTGGCCGAACGCGAAACACTGGCTCCGCCTCATGCAGGACGAGCATGAACTGCTCGGGACATTCGGCATCATCAAGGATGGCGGTTCACAGACCATCCCGGTGAAATTTCGGCCGGCTATCACGGTGGATAGCGTTCTGTCCGCGTGGGAACGCCAGAGCAACAACTGGGTGGATCTCTTTCCGCCCGTTTGTTCCGAAGGCGCCTTCGCGGTCATCCGCTCCATCGATCTGGGCGACTACCGGATTCTCTGGTACGTCTACCATGTCCGTAACTGCCCGCAGGATGCGTGCGTTGTGCTCAGAAAGCCGGTCGCTCCCGCGACGGCATGACACGGACTCCGAAACGACGGAGGGGATACGGGGGTGGTGCACATGCTGCGTCACTCCTGTTTTCCATGCTCAGAAATACCGGTAACTCCTTGAAATTTCACAGAAACGTTCCACAATGCTTCGCGATCTTTCACATGTATGCGCCACTCGTTCCCTGCATTTTTGTGGAACAATCTACGAAAGAGCAGAGCGTGAGTGGTTTCCATCCCTTTCCTTTTGTTGCGAAGGAGTGTCTATGAGGTCACAGGTTGTGAAACGCGACCACGTGGACAAGACCCGCGAGAGCCTGCAGACCTTCTGCAGAGCACTCAACGGCGGCACCGTCCCCGTGGACGCACAGACAAGATTCGGGCTGCCGGGCCGTCCGGACATTGAGGGGATCACAGAGATCCTCCGAGCAATGGATCGAGATGAGAGGCATCGTCTGAAGCATTGGCTCGACGACTCTCTTGCGCAGGGAAAGATTCTGCCCCTGCCCGCCCATGCACCGTTCACCCCGACGCCGTCCCCGCCTCCCCGCAAGTCTGCGAGCGAGACATGGGGCATCTCGTGGAACAGATGGTGAACCACTGCTCTTGCAGGACCACCCGCAGGAACCCCGAACGCGATGTTCGGATCCTGCGGGTCATTTTAGACAATCGTCTCCTCCGTCTCTGACGTGGGCTCGAACGATTTCACCAGATCCGTGATGGCGTGCGCCAGATCGAGGATGCGCTTGGTGCGCGCCGGGAACCACGCCTCCACCCACTCCTGCCGCTGCGCATACGAAATATCCCCTTCCGTGGGCGTGTGGATGGCGCCCTTCGAGACTAAATTCATCGAGGAAATCGTGCTGACATCCACTTCGATCTTGCCCTTCAGGCACACCCCCACCGCCGCGCGGTGGCCTTTCTCTTCTAAGCTCTTGCGGGTCACTTCCATTCCGCGGGTGAAGAAGAGGTGGATGCAGTCGCACATGTGGCGCGGCAGCAGATTCAAGATCGAGAACGCGGTGAACCCCGTGAAGAGCACGTCATCCACGATGGCGAGTGACTTGGACGTGACCGCGCGCTTGATCTGCTCCTCAATCGAAACATCGGACTTGCTCTTCAGCACATGACTGCCGTCCGTCTGCTCGTAGCGCGTGATATCGAGACGGTGGATGTGGGGGAAACACCCCCAGCGTCTGTTGAGCATCCGCGCGAGGATCTCGCCCTTGCGGCCGAACCCGAGAGTCACGTCGAAGGTGCCGGGCGGCGGAAAGAACTGCAGATACAGCGAACCGAGTTGCTCCTCGAGCGTGCCCATGCGCACGTTCTTCTCGGCCGCAATGTGCGCGATGAAATCCGTCGCCAGCTGGTACTCGTAGGAATCGATGCCGAAACGGCTGCGGACGTGCGGCAGCAGGTTCTCGTGCACGTAGAGCAACTTGGGCGTGGGGATCCTGTAGGGTGCGGGCATGTGTCTGATCCAGTCTGCCAAACCCTGTGAGCACGTCAATGGTCTCTGCAAGAACGCGCAGCGAGAGACAATGGCTATCGGCGCACCGGCGGCCAGAGCGCACCGGTGTACGTCACTCCGCAATCCGCCGGCACCCCGTCGGGGAGAAAGCGAAACGACGCGAGCTCATCGGCCGTGAGGTAGATGCTTGCCAGGTGCGAGGGATACACGTTATGCGCGGCGTAATCGTTGCCGGTCACGGTGCCCAGCAGTGTGTCGCGTATGGTGACGACCTGCGTGCCCCACGTTCGTGCGAGGAGCGCGTGCAGATCGCTGACGTACGCGTCGCGCACCCGGCCGAATTGCTGCGTGTACGTGGCTGCGTACCGTTCCTGATCCTGAATGCGAACGAGGTTGCTCAGGAGAACCGCCGTACAGAAGAGCGCGAGCGCCGCAA
>JAQTQU010000050.1 GCA_028712095.1 Candidatus Peribacteraceae bacterium | reverse complement strand
ATCCGGCAAGAATGAGTGTGAGCAGTACAAGCGGAAAGAGGCGCTTCATAGCAGAGAGAGTGTAGGGAAGGGGGGAGGGGCCTGCAAACACGTTTGGATGTATTTGGCTGAGGGATCCCCTTGTATTTGCGTGGGGAGTTCCAGAGGTTGAGATAAGGTTAGCGAGGCCTGATAGGTGTCGCCTTTCGGGCTTCCCTAACGTCTACAACGTCTCAGACCTCCCGCCGTAAGGCGGTTCCTTCCCGCAGCATCTGTCGCGAAAGGTCTACGCCGAAGAGCGTGCAATGATCGTCGAGGATGCAATCCGTCAGGACACAGTCCTCCACCGTGCAGTGTTCGAACAGGATGACGTTGCGCAGGGTGGCGTTGCGGACGACCGAACGGTTGCCCAACACAACGGATCCCTCCGTCTTCGTCTCCGAGCATACAGCTCCATGGCCCGACAACACGCGGTCGCCCACGAGCACGCGCGTCGCTTCCAGATAGGCCTCGAATGAGCCGATGTCGAACCAGGGTTCTGCGTAGGCACGAAATTCCACGGGAATGCCCCGGCGCAGAAATTCCTCAAAAATCCCCCCCACGTTATCGGGTTTCTGTCTGGCGTATTCCTCTACGACCGGCAAATGTGCCGCAGGCAGCATCGAGAGCCCCGTACTGACGAGCGAGCTCGCCGGATGCGCCGGCTTCTCTTCAAACGCCGCAACGTGTCTGCCGTCGGCGGCCGGCACGATCGTTCCGAATCCCTGTGCCTGCAACGGGTCTTTGATGTCGAAAGCCGCTACCAGCGGCGTGCCTGAGGTGTACTGTTGCAGGAAACTTTGGATCGAAAAGCCGAAGTAGTTGTCACCCGTGAGCAGGAGCACGTCATCGGTGATGTGTTGGCGGGTGATCCATTGGGCGACGGCCCCCAATGCTCCGAGTTTCTCGGTATCTCTGTAGGACTGCTCTACGAGAATCTCGACATGGGCATGTTTGCTCTGCGCTTTCCAGCGGGCGAAGCTTTCCTGAAATGCAGCATTGATACTCACCGTAACCGGCAGATCCGCGGGCAACTGTTCCAGCAGGTGATCGATGAGCGGTTTGCCCGCAAGCGGCAGCAGCGGCTTGGCGCGTTTTTCGGTGAGGGGCCAGAGGCGGGTGGCGAAGCCGCCGGCCAGAATAAATGCATGCATAAGCAGTATGCAGTATGCAGTATGCAGTATGCGGGGGAAAGAAATGCGCCTGCGTTCTGCTTACTGTCTATCGGAAGAACCACAGTCCCCGCTTCTCTCGCGGGTCCACGACGGTCACCGATCAGCAGAGACACTCAACTGCTTCAATTTGGCAGAATACTCACTCATGCGCTGCATGGCCTTTGCGCTCTGCAGATGGCGGCTCACAATGGAGAAGAGCTCTTCCACCAGATGGAGCTCCGAGCCGCCCGTTGCATGGTTTCTTTCGAGCTCATGGACGATGTATAGGCATTGGGACGTCACTGTGCATTCGGCATTCTCGATGGAAAGAGGGGGGTGGGGATGGGCGCGTAACCCCCCAAGCGTCAAAAAAGCCTCAGTAAGTTGTTCCATGTTATCGTAGAAAAAGAAGCTCAGGCTGTGTTTGATGCCCTGCATCCGCACGAGGTCATTGCTCCCCAGGCAAAGAGATCCGTACAGGCGGTTGCGTGCCTCCTTTATCTGAAAGCAGATGGTTCCTCCTATGTCTGCCTGATCAGCGCCTTCTTGGGCTCTCAGGAGATTGGCGTCGATTCGGTCAATGATTTCTGCGGTCAACGCCACTTTTGGTGCGATGGTTGTCATGCGCAGAGTATCGATTCGGGTGCGGTGCAAGTCAATCGTTATGAGGGATGATGGAGCCCGGATAGTGGTCTTTTCTTCTGCGCATTCACCGTATTTCCCTCTTTCCACACTTCTTCCCGCATTTTCTTTTCACTGAAAGAACCATTTTCCCCATTTACTTCCATCCGGCCTCACTGCCGTCACCGGATGTCCTTCCAGTGTATCCACGTATTCGTCCCTCTCCACGATGCCGAGCACGGAGGGCAGGAGCATGTAGGTGATGCCGCGCTGACGGCAGGCGCTGAGCAGGTTCAAGCTCTGCTCCAGATCGCTGCATTGGATCAGGTGCGTGATCTTGTATGCGCGGAGTGTCTCTTCCAGACGGTCCAATTTGCCGCGGACGGGCACGTCGCATATTTCTTTCTCCTTCGCTCCGCGTCCGTCCAAAATCGCGACGGGAACGAGAGGATTCCGATGTCGGTTCAACTGTTTGATGAGGGCAGCCGCCTCGCGCGTTACGCCTATGATGAGGGTCGGAAAGCTTGGCGGAGAACGGCGCAAGATGATCCGGCGTACGGTATCGAAGAGCAGGTGCCACAGCCAGATGCCGCCCGCCGTGAGCAGAAAGGCTTCGAGCAGCAACAGCCGACTCACGCCCTGAAACGATGTTTTGAAGCGGAAGTAGAAGGAGAGCGTGAAGAGCGCCACGCCCACGAGTGCGGCGTACGCGATGTAGGCGGCATTGCGCCATGTCCGCTGGTTTCTGGTCAGGGCGAAGGTGCGCGTGGTCCCCAGCACGAGCAGCCAGACCGGGGCCACCAGCAACGTCGTTGTCAGGAAAGGGATCAGCGGAAAGTTCGTCGAGAGGACAAAGCCCACGCGCAGGAAGTACGCCAGTGCATAGAGCCCGACGAAGAGTACGCAGTCCGTTGCGAGCCAGAGCAGGAGGAGGAGGCGGGGGCGGGACATCGATAAGACTTAAGACACAAGCTGTAAGACATAAGCTTACAGCTTACAGCTTATAGCTTCTCGGTCACCGTTTCGCAATCACTTGTCCCTCCCATTCGTACGGCAGCTTCGTCGCGTCCCACGGGACCGTGCCGTCCCAGGCGGCCGCTAGTGTTCCTGATGAAACCGGAGCGACGGGGAGGAACGTCTGCAGCCACTTGAGCTTCGTCGCGAGTGCGGCATTCGTCATCGCGCGTTGCGTGAACTCCCCGTTGTGCAATACATAGTAGATTGCGCTCTCCGCCAGATCCTCAAACGGGTCCGACGCGGCGTATCCGCTCACGAAATCTTTCGGGTTTGTCCCCGTGCGCTGGTGCGTACTGTCCACCCAGGAGATGCGGTAAAAGGAGAGGCTGGGATCGTCGCGGAAAATCGGTTCGTTGCCGTCTCTGAAGATGCTGTTCCCCGCGAGCGGGGAGCCTGTGAGGCAACCCAGGTCGAAGACGTGTCCCATGGCTTCGTGAATGAGCACGGAACGGAATTCCTCATCCGGAAGCGTGCCATCCAAGATAATCGTCGACTTTCCGGCCAGCCCGCGGCGCTCCGGTTTGTCGTAGCGGACGTAGAAATTTTTGAGCTGACTCGTGCAGGTTGCAGGGAGGAGACGCAGGACTTCATCGGCGATGATCTTGTGGTGTTCCTCGATATCCGGCTGGTCCACGACCGCGAGGAATTTTTGCTCGGGTGCCTGCGGCACAGGCTTGCCTGGCGGCTCTGTCGCCACCGGAGCGGGGAGCCATGTACGCTGTTTCGACAGGATGCGTGTCCCGCCCCGCGATTCGTGCGATTCCTCCGGCAATGGAAGCAAGGTAACGGTCGGCAGGGCCACAGTCGGTCGTGACCGACGTGGCAGGGATTGCGCAAGCGCCTGTACACTTGCAGAGGATGGCTCTTGTGCTATGCTGGCAGCGGCTCCGGCCGGGCCGGAAGCATTGCTGATTGTCAGGGCGACGCCGATCATGAAGATGGCTCTTCCTTGCACGTGAAGGCAAAAAGGTGTTATTTATACTACTTTTTCGGAGTGATGTCAACATCCCATGAACCAGAGGACATTGGGCCTACGCCCAAGGGTGGCTCATCTGACGGCGATTCTGCTGCGGCAGGATCCGCCGTGCAGGCAGCGAACACGCGGGCCGGTCAGCGGCACACGGTCACGATCGAGAAGCTCACGCACGGCGGTGCGGGGCTGGCCCATATCGAGACGCTGCCGGTGTTTGTGAGCGGGGCGCTGCCCGGGCAGAAGGCGGAGATCATCATCACGAAGAACCGCGGCTCTTTTGCCGAGGCCAAGATCGAAAAAATCATCAAGCGTTCGAAGGATGAAGTCATGCCGCACTGTCAGCACTGCCACGCGTGCGGCGGTTGCGTGTGGCAGCAGCTCTCGTACATCAAGCAGATTGAGTACAAGGAGGAGATCGTGCGCGAGACCCTGTCACACCTGACTCCCGCGGACCCCGCCGTGCGAGCGTCTCTCGCCGGACGGGTGCTCAAGATCATTCCGAGTCCGCAGGTCTTCTACTACCGCAACAAGCTGGAGATGTCGTTCGGCTTTGAATCCATGCGGACCGAAGAGAAAAACGGCCGGCGCCAGTTCATCGACGAAAATCCTTCCGTCGGATTCCACCTGCCCAACCAGTGGTCCACGATTCTTCCCGTTTCGGAGTGCCACCTGTACGACGAGCAGCTGCCGAGCCTGCTTGCCGATGTACAGCGGTTTATGCGTGAGACGAAGCTGCCGGTTTTCAATCCCAAGACGCACCGCGGCATGCTGAGGATTCTTCTGCTGCGTCGCGGCATCTCTACGGGAGAGCAGATGATCGCCTTTCTCGTCAACGCGCGCAAAAAAGAACTCGAGCCGCTCTTTCAGTACTTCATGCGGTTTGCCGGACGTTCGGGGCTGGCTTCGCTGCTCGTGGTCGAACATCTCGGTCTCAATGACAAGCCCGAGACGCCCAAGATCCACTGTCTCGCGGGCAAGCCCACGATCACCGAAAAGCTCTTCGACCTCTCGTTTGAAATTTCCCCGTTCTCGTTCTTCCAGACCAATACCCTCGGTGCCGAGAAGCTCTATCAGGCCATTGCGCAGGCGGCGGATTTAAGCCCCCGCGATACCGTGCTGGATGCGTACTGCGGCATGGGCACCATCGGCCAGTACCTTGCGCGGTACTGCGAGAAGGTCGTGGGCATCGAGAGCCATCCTTCCGCTATCGAGGACGCGCTCAAGAGTGCCGGCAAGAACCGCATCGGCAACATCAGCTTCTACCGCGGACGTACCGAGCAGGTCTTGAATGACCAGCTGAAGCCCGGGTCCAAGTACACGTTCAACACGATCATCGTCGATCCTCCGCGGGCGGGGCTGCACCCCGATGCGCGCGAGGCCGTGGCGGCCCACAAGCCCGACAAGATCGTCTACGTGTCGTGCAACATGGCGACCTTCGCGCGCGATCTGGGGGAGTTCCTCAAGTCCGGCTATGAACTTCGGACCGTGCAGCCGGTGGATCTGTTCCCGCACACGGCGCATATAGAATCGGTGTCATTGTTGCAACGAAAGTGATTGTTCGCAGACTGGAGTATTAGAGTAATGGAATATTGGGGGGCCAAGTCTGCAACAGTTTTCTAATACTCTAGTATTCTCATACTCTTGTCCCTATGCATCGTCTCACCCTCCTCTATCGCCGGCACGTCGGCGCGTTTCCGATATTTTGTTTGTTTCTGTACGGTTTGTGTTTGTTGTTCTGTTTTTTGTATGTGTTCTTTCACCTTCGGCTTTGATTTGGCGATCATTGTGAAGAGCCCCACGGTGAACGTGAGGCTCCTCTCTTTGGTGTTGGTTGGCATGACGCCGAGCTACTCTTTCTTCTGCTCGGCCTTGTCGAAGGCCTTGTCGAAGGCAAGGGCGCTCGACGGGAAGTCGACCCGCCGAACGTACTCGCAGGCCTCCTTGGTGCCGTGCTCCCGGTCCATGCCGCTGTCTTCCCACTCCACCGAGAGCGGTCCCGCGTAGCCGACGTCGTTGAGGGCCCGGATGATCCCGTCGAAGTCCACGTCGCCGTGGCCAAGCGAAGCAAAATCCCACGGACGGGCCGGCACGCCGAAGCGGATGTGGTTATTGAGCACGCTCGTCCGGCCGTTCGGCTTCACCTTCACGTCCTTCATGTGGACGTGGAAGATGCGGTCCGGGAAGGTCCGGATGAACGTCACCGGGTCGACGCCCTGCCACAGCAGGTGGCTGGGGTCGAAGTTGAACCCGAAGGCTTCGTGGTGCTCCAGCGCGTCCAGAGCCCATTCCGCGGTGATGCAATCGTAGGCGATCTCGGTGGGATGAACCTCGAGGGCGAACCCCACGCCTTCATCGGCGAAGTGGTCCAGGATCGGCATCCAGACGTTGTGCAGGAGGTCGAATCCCGCACCGACCATTGCCGGCGGGACCGGCGGGAACGAGTAGAGGAGATGCCAGATACTCGAGCCCGTGAAGCCGTTGACCACGGGGATGCCCAGGCGATGGGCGGCGGTCGCTGCGTCCTTCATGTGCTGTACCGCGCGCTCGCGCACGCCGGCCGGGCTGCCGTCGCCCCAGACGTCCTTCGGCAGGATGGGCTGGTGCCGGGCATCGATGATGTCGAGCGTGGCCTGGCCCACAAGATGGTTGCTGATGGCCCAGACGTTCAGGCCATCCTTCTTGAGCTCCACGTTCTTGCGATCGCAGTAGTCTAAGTCCGCGATCGCGCGGTCGACCTCGAAGTGATCGCCCCAGCAGGCGAGTTCGAGGCCGTCGTACCCCCACGCATTGGCTTTCTCGGCGAGGGTCGCCAGGGGCAGATCCGCCCACTGGCCCGTGAACAATGTGACCGGTCGACTCATGGTAAACACTCCTTACAACATGCATGTTGCCGTCGTTTCAGGAGAGGAATGTCGGCCGCAGCGCGGCCGCAAATCCACCATTCGCTTCCTGACGATGGCAGCCTGTTCCCGCGCAGGGGAGCACGATGCCATCGTCAGATTGTTCTCATGCCAATCGTGCCAAAGAGCAGCCAGCCTCGGAAAACGAAGCTGGAGAGGTATTGTGAGGTTTTCTTCACAACGGTCAATGCTCTTTGTTCACTGATTCACATTAGAAAACCCGGCCCCCCCATTCAAGAGGGGAGACCGGGTCGGTTCTTTGACAGTGGTTGCGATTGGCGCCCTTACAATGCGAGCACTTCGGCCAGCTCGACGCGCTTGCCGCCGGATTCCGCGCTCTTCACGTGCGCGTGAACGTAGGCGGTTGCCTGGATGCCGGCGTCCGCGAAGGTCGGCGGCTCGATCTGCATGCTGAGCGGCAGGAACGGGACGTACGGCAGGCACCCGAGGTCGCGGTAGATCGCGCCGGCTACTCCTAAGAACAGGAAGTACCAGAGGGTATCCCATCCCTGGATGTGGCCGGGCGGGTTCTTGCCGAACTGCTGGGCCAGCCTGCCCGCCAGGTCCGCGTCACCGAGTTCCATGGCGAAGAAGTCGGAGTGTCCGCGCAGGTGCTGCGCGAACTTATGGCGATCATGGAAGTTCGGCGCCTGGCCGACCATGAGCGCATCGCTGTTCCACTCCATCCGCCACATGAGTTGGCGGCCGCCCTTTTCCGTCACGCAGACGTAGATATCGTCGGCGTGTCCGGCGCGGGACTGGCTGCACCGCGCCCTTCCCTTGAGGCCGTTGCCGCAGATGAATTGGCTGTCTCCCGCATCGTAGAAATTCGCTTTCTGCGCGAAGACGCCGGACATCTCCATACTCGCATCCTCGACGGCAACGATCGGCGAACCGGCCACGTAGCCCGCGAGATCCTCAGCATGTGTGAGGATATCGAGAAGGGCACAGTACTTGTGCGCCGTACGCCAGTCTGCCTGGCGAAAGTGGACTTCCTTCATCAGCCAGTCCTGAAGGAAACCGGCGTGGATGCTTTCGATCCGTTCGCGGTGCGTGGCCACGTAGGCCTTCAGCCACGCGACGATGAAGTTGTAGCGGTGGTTGAAGGTGACCCACAACTTGGCTCCCGTACGGTTCAGCACGTCACTGACCTGACGGATCTCATTGATCTCCGCGACGGCCGGCTTGTCCGTGATGATGTATCGGATGCCCTTGGTCGCGGCCAGACTGATCTGACGCGCGTGCAGGTGAGTCGGGGTGCAGATGTCCACGACGGGCGGCAACTTGAGGTCGCCGGCCTTGTGCATCATGACGAGGCGATCGAGCAGGGCGCCGAAATCCGAGCTGACCATGTCCTGCGGCAAACGCAGATTGTCGGCTACGTTCAGGTGGAATTCCGTTCCGGGTTCCGTCGCGGCGGCGCAGATCGAGAACGTGTTGGTGGCCAGCAGGTTCGGGCCGTGTGCGGTCGGGCCGATGAACCCGCCGGGCCCGAGACCGACGATGCATGTGGGAATCCTCGGAGGGACGACCGTACATGCGGGGGGAAAGTGTAACATGGGGTACTCCTTCGTGAACTGTGGTTTCCTGAAACGTTTCACACACTCGAACCTGAGGGCCTCTCGCGAGATAGGTCCTTGGGTTCATGACACGAAACACTCTGCGGCATGTTTTTCTCCTTGCCGGGAAAAGTAAGGGGGGGTTGAACGGTACGGTATTTCAATCGCAATGGTGTCAAAGATCAGAGAGCGTTCGGTTTCGGGTGCCTGAAAATGGTACTTTATAGCTTGTTGTAGCTCTCTTCTCCACTTTGAACATGTTCACTCCGAAAAAAACGCTGCAGGAAGCCAACTCTTCTGCAAATTCTGTGG
>JAQTQU010000007.1 GCA_028712095.1 Candidatus Peribacteraceae bacterium | reverse complement strand
TGCACGTGTGCTACTGCCACACGCCGATGCGCTACGCGTGGGAGATGGAAGAGGAATACTTACGTGATTTCCGGGTACCGCACATCCTGCGCCGTACGGTGAAACGGATGTTGAAACGCATGCGCCGGTGGGATCTCACTACTGCCAAACGTGTGGATCACTTCATTGCCAACTCCACCACCACGCAGGAACGCATCCGCCGCGTGTACGGTCGTGAGAGCACCGTGATTCCTCCGCCGGTTGATGCGCGATTTTTCATGCAGGCCCTCACAACCGGAGAACAGCGAAAAGGATTGCTCGCGATCGGACGTCTGGTGCCGTACAAGCGCTTCGACCTGCTCATCGAAACTGCCAATGCACTCAAGCTCCCGCTTACTATTGCCGGAACCGGACGTGATCTTGCGCGGCTCACAGCGCTTGCCGGACCAACGGTCACCATGCTCGGCTTCGTGCCGGACAGAGATCTGCCGGAGTTGTACGGCCATGCCCGCGCCCTGCTGCTGCCGCAGATCGAAGATGCCGGCGTAGTGCCTCTGGAAGCGCAGGCCTGCGGCACGCCCGTGATCGCGCTTCGGCGCGGTGGTGTGCTGGATACGGTGCGGGAGGGCAGGACCGGCGTCTTCTTTGAAGAACAGACCGTCGATGCGCTGCGCGACGCACTGGAGCGATTTGAACGCATGACATTTGATCACGCAGCAATCCGGGAACACGCGCGGCAGTTTTCGAGTGACCATTTTCGGGAGCGGATTGCGCAAGCCGTCGAGAGAGCCGTTGCGCGCCGCACGTGAGGAAGTTTGCTATACTCGACCCCGTGGATCGGCTGAAGGACTCCCACAAAGGCGAAAATGGAAAAGTGGCGATCATCGGCGGATCGGCGAGCATGCATGGCGCACCGCTCTTTGCGGCACTGGCGGCCGAGGCCAGCGGCGCCGATCTGCTCTTCGTGAGTGTACCCAAGTGTCATGCAGAAATTGCGAAAGCGACTTCGCTCAATTTTCAGGTGCATCCCTTCGGCAATGATGATCTGGCCGCAGGCGACACCGCGGCAATTCTGGAGCTGCTCGCCACCATGGACTGCGCCGTGGCGGGGCCGGGCATCGCCCACGGCAACGCAAAGAGCCTTAAGGCACTGATGACCATCGTGGCGGAATCCCCCTGTCGGCTGATTCTGGACGCGACCGCTCTGCAGCCAGAAACTCTGGAGCTCGTGCGCGGCAAGGCCGCCGTTTTGACTCCGCATCTCGCCGAGCTGGAACGGATGAATCTGGCTCCCGCGGATCTCGCTCTGCAGGCCGGCAACGCGGGAGCGGTGATTTTTCTCAAAGGCCCCATCGATACGATTGCCGGACCCGACGGTTCGCTGACGGAACTGAAAGGAGGGAACGCGGGGCTGACCGTCGGCGGCACGGGCGATGCGCTGGCGGGACTGATCGCGGGACTCGTGGCTCAGGGCTTGGAACCGCTTGAGGCAGCCAAGAAAGCTGGAACGGTGATGAAGCGCGCAGCGGAGCAGCTCTTCGAAAAATACGGGTATGCGTTCGGCACGCGCAGGGTGATCAAGGAAATTCCGAAGGTGCTCAAGGCGATGGCGTAGGCCTTTCAGTGTGCGAGCAATTCTGAAAGGAGAGATTTGAGTAACGGGTCTTCACAAAGAAACCTCCTGGCCTGCACTCTCCGTTTTTCGATATTGTCACTGGGTTCCATGCCAGCCTGGCGACAGACGACGGCGAAATCACCGGAGTCTGCATACCGTTCCGCATACGATGCCAGCACGGCATCATTCTTTCTGATGAGTTGGATGACATCCTGATCGCCCATTCCATCAAATGTCGAGTGATCACGAAAATCCATCGCCTTCAACCACGCGAGCACTTCCGCATCAGACCACCCCCGCAATTGCTCCCCCCATTTTCTCCAAAGGTAAACACTGAGTTCTGCCTGAGAGAAATTATGAAATACGACTCTCCCCCAAAATAATCTCTCTTGGAGATTATCGGCTGCATCTGCCGCGCCCTCAGGATCAATGGCATAGGCCAGCTTGGACGTTTTAAGGTGGTCGGGCAGCGAATCGAAGGAGGGTTCTCCATCGATAGACATACCATCAATATATCGCTGTATAAAAAGCGCGGGAAAGGAAATCCTCGTGAAATCAGCGCCCTTTTACTCCCTTACCCCTTCTCCCCCTTTCCCTCTCTTGTTTCCTTATCCTCCACCCTCAATCCCTCCTCCCGAGGAGGAGGGACGCACTTTGTTCTGCTCCCCTTCCTCCTTGGGAGGAAGGGGCCGGGGGATGGAGGTTTGTGTTAAAGAGAGGGTTGGGAAGAGGGGTTTGCTACAATGCCGCCTCATGCTCCACGCTCCCTTTTCACTGTTCACGCCGTTTTCCGACCGGATCAAAGTGGTCCAGTGGGCAAAAGAGGATGCGCGGCCGCATGACGTGTGCGGGGTCCTGGGAGTGAAAGAGGAGGCCTACGCGGAGCAGGTGCACGGAACAAAAATCAGCATCGCCCGCGATGCCATCCGCTACGCGCCGGGAGCGGACGGCCTCATCACGGACCAAAGCGGGCTCGCCCTCTCGGTACGGTTCGCCGACTGCCAGTCCTTCGTCGTCTATGCACCGGAACATCACGTCCTCGGCGTGCTGCACGCGGGCTGGCGCGGGCTCATCGCCGGAGCCATTCGAGCATTTTTCGCGACGCTGAAAAACGAATGGAAGATCGATCCGAAAGACACATGGGTCGCCGCAGGGCCATCGCTCTGCCAGAAATGCGCAGGGTTCAGTGACCCTGAGCGCGAACTCCCTTCCATTCCCCCGGAATTCATCAACGGAAACCAGGCCGACTTGCGCGGAGCGGCGGATGCACAACTCTTCACGCTGGGACTTCCGCGGGATCATTTCGAACGCTCGCCGGATTGCACCTGCTGCGCCCCGCAAACGTATTGGACCTACCGGGGAGGCGACCGCGAAGCAGTGAAACGTGGATGGACGAACGTGCTGGGATGCGTCCTGTTGGACAGGAATGAAAGGGAATAGAGGAAAGAAAGGAATAAAAAGAGGTGTGGTCACAATCGTTCTCCTTTATTTCCTTTTCTTCTTCTGCGTCCTCTGTTTCTTCTGTTTCCTCTCAAAAGAGCCACATGGCAATCCTCCATCCTCATTGCTAGAATCCCATCGTCTGGACGGCACGTCAGAGCCGGTACGTTTCTCCTCAAGTGCTCTAGGGGAGGCCTACTCTCTCCCGACCGTGGTCGGGGGATGCGGTCACCCACCTGGTAACCCAGGAGCATAGCGTCCCTGCTCAACGGCTGTTTGGACGTGAGGAAGAAACCTACGGTTTCCCCCTCACGAGCTCCCCTTTCCCTGAGTGGTGTCGCTCCAGACGGGCAAAGCCCGTCTTCGCGACGAATTATTTCAATCCCACGAGATCCTCGCGCTTCGGCACGAATTATTGATGTCGCTGTGCGACAACAACGTACAACTTCGCAATGAGTATTGGCGTGCTTGCGGCAAGATTTTTTATTTCCAAAACTTATTCGGAGAAACGGAAACACACACAGAAAACAAAAAAACGGCGCATAGCACCATTGGGTCAATGTCAGAAAAGGGTCAACAGAATTACGAGGTTTACTGTTAGGAAGGTTAGGGAGGTGTCGGAGGGGGTAGGGAACCGAACTCTTTTCCCTCCTCCTCTGACAAAAGAAACCGATTCATATGTTCCTCAACGAGGAAATGATCCCTTCTTTGTCGCCAGAAAAGGGTGGAAAAGAGGTACACTGGTTCTCTCATGCCCCCACTCCAAGAACGCCTGAACCAGGCCAATACCCTCCTCGCTCCCTACGCAGTACCGCACGGAGGCACACTGGGACGGTCGATGAAGGAGCCGGAGGATGAAACGCGATTCCCCTTTCAGCGCGACCGCGACCGCATCATCCACACGCAGGCTTTTCGCAGATTGAAAGGGAAGACACAGGTCTTCGTGGCGGGAGGATCAGATCACGTGCGCACGCGCCTGACGCACACTCTCGAAGTCGCGCAGATCAGCCGCGACATCGCACGGACACTGAGCCTCAATGAGGACCTTGCCGAGTGCATCGCCCTCGCGCACGATCTCGGCCACCCGCCCTTCGGCCACGCGGGGGAGGAAGCGTTGGATGCGTGGATGCAGACACAAGAAGGAACGTTTGAGCACAACGAACAATCACTCCGGATCGTGACACTGCTCGAGGAACACGCGGCACGCACGCCCGGACTCAACCTCAACCGCGAAATACTGGAGGGTCTTCAAAAACATCTCACCCCACATGACACCCCAGAAAGCGCTTCACACGGGTACATTCCCACCTTGGAGGGACAGCTTGTGAATATTGCCGACGAGATCGCCTACACCGCGCACGACTGTGACGACGGACTGAGCGCAAAACTTTTCATGTTCGAAGAAATCACCGCGCTGCCTCTCACCAAATCGGCAGCGAAACGCGCCAATGCGCGGGGCACCTCGCTGCGCGGAGCACTCATTCATCTGCTCGTCACCGACCTGTACGCCGCCACCGAGCGGGAACTCAAGACCCATACAATCGGCACTCTCAAGGATGTCTCTGCCGCACAGGCCCCCCTCGTGCGCTTCTCGGATGCAATGCAGAAAGAACTCAAAACACTCCACGATTTTCTCTGGCAGCACTTGTACCTGCATCCGCACGTACAGACCTGCAACGCCTATGGACAATCCATCGTGACCACTCTGTGCCGACAGTACGCCAGTCATCCATCGGACAAGATTCTCGCTCTCGTGAAGAAAAACTCGAGCCCCCTGCCGGAAGCTGTCAAAGACTATGTCTCGGGCATGACGGATGCGTTCGCACTGAAACAGGCATGTGAGCTCAAGCTCACTGCTGCACTGGGCGCAGCCCCTGCCGCGCCGGAAGAACCGTGAGCGGATCGACGCGCTCGCCGCCGACGATCACCTCGAAGTGCAGGTGCGGACCCGTCGTGAGCGTGCCCGCTCCGGGCGTTCCCGGCATGCCGCCGGATGCGGCGAGGACATCGCCCTGCCGGACCCGATCGCCCTCGGCCACGAAGAAGTTGCTCGCGTGGCCGTACAGTGTGGCAAATCCCTCGTGCTTGACGATGATGTAGCTGTATCCCAGACCGTTATCAACGATCGTATCCACCACACCATCCGCGGCGCTGCGGATGGCGGAACCCTGCGGCACCGGAATGTCGATGGCGTTGTGCGGAATACCGAATCGCTGTTCGTACGCAGGATCGTGAAACGTGGCAGAGAGTCCTTCGTCCGGTTCCACGGGCCACAGCACGTGTACGATCCCCGGGCTGCCCACGACCGCCGTGGCCGAGAGCCCCTCGGCTTCCCACATCTCCCGCAGAGTCTGACGGAACTGCTCCTCGGCAGCGCGCTCATCGGCCAGCAACGAAAGCAGCTTCTCTTTTGCTCTGCGCACAGCCGCGTCATCGCCCGAACGGACCGCTTCATCCTCCAGAATTTTCAATTCGTAACGCAGGATTTCTTCGCTGCGTTCCAGGACCGCCTGCTCGGTGCGGATGCGGCGGGCGTCATCCTCGGCACTCCGCAGTGCCAGCATGCGTGCCTGACGATCCGGCCCGCCTTCGTCCGGACTACGGTGGGCAAGCCCACCGTCGCCACCGATCTCTGTATCCGTTGTCGATGCGGCATGGGCGGGAGCGATCGACGCCTGAGTCTTCCTGCTCTGCGGAACGTCCCACGTCATCCACAACAGCACCCCTCCCGTTGCGAACAACAGGAAGAGCGTTTCGACCGGATGGGGGATGTCTATTTCGACGCGGAGCATCAGCAAAAAATGGTAAAAGGCATTAAACCATCACCTCTTGTTTTAGCTCATCTCGATTCAATACGTTTCCTTGTCTCCTCTCCCCTCGGAAAGGGGGAGAGGGTAGGGTGAGGGGACAACGGGCGATGTGCAGAATTTGTGAAAACTTCATATCATAGCATTGTAGCAAATTTACGCTGCATTGACCATCCTCTCCCCCACCACCACAGGCGACTTTTCGGGGGACGACAAATACATTTGAGAGCAGAGTACTCTATGAAGTCAATACATTCCGACGGGTTGGAAATGTCCCACAGAGAAGGGCTCGGGAAAAACCGAACAACGTGCGGGTCCCCATCCGGAATCACCGTATTGGCAGTGCACTCTTGACAACATCACCTCACATGATAGATTCGCCCGCTCTTTCCCCTCTCTGCATGCGTTTCACGCAAAAATTCTTTGCCAGAGTGCAGCTCTTTCCTCTGGTGATCAGTCTCATCTTTAGCCCGATGCTCTCGGTGATTCCGGTGTTCGTGCCGATGGCCAGCGCCGCCGTTCTCGTTTGCACGCCAGAAGATGCCAGCCTCGTTGGCTATTGGAAGTTCGACGAAGGAACGGGCGCATCGGCGGCCGATACCATCGGAGGCAACACGGGAAGCATCGGCGGCACCGGCGGATGGTCTGCCTCCGTCCCGCCATCGATTGGCTTCGATGATCCCGCCTCACTCATATTCAATGGAACGAATAGTGTTGTCTCCGTGGGGGATGTTCCCGCGTTACAGTTCGATACGAGCGATGCGTTCTCCGCTTCTGTGTGGGTGGATGGAGTATCCTTCGGCAGTTACCGAGTCATTGGGCACAAAATTGATGATACGACGTCGGCGAAGCGCGGATACCTTTTCGTCCTGAATGCGGGCGTGCCCGAAACATGGATCATTCGTGATTACGGGGCAGGCAACTATCTCCGCGTCGTGGGGTCTTCCGCCCTCTCAGCCGGAACATGGCACCATCTGGCTTTCACCTACGACGGTTCCGGCGTGGCCGCGGGGGTGCAGATGTACGTGGATGGCTCCGCTCAGTCCACCACAGCCATCGTGGATGCGCTCGTGGGGAGCATACTCAATAGCGCCGCGTTCGAAATAGGAGCACGCAGTCTCGTCGGACAACGCTTCTCCGGAATGATGGATGATGCCCGCCTCTACAACGCAGCGCTCACGGAGGCACAGGTGACCCGCCTGGCCGCTCCGTACTGCGGCGCCGACAAGCTCACGCCCACCGCCGCCGTCACCCCGGATTTCAACCCTTCCACGTACGGCAATAGCGTCACCTTCACCGCAACGGTCTCCGGCGGCTACTCGCCAACGGGCACGGTGGATTTTAAGGATGGATTAACGACGATCGCGTCGGGCGTAGCTCTCGCCGGAGGTTCCGCGACCTTCGCCACAAGCACTCTAGGTGGCGGCTCTCACTCAATAACTGCTGTCTATTCGGGAGACAACGAAAATGAAACAGCCACCTCCCCCGTTCTCATGCAGGTCGTGAACAAGGCGACCCTGACCGTCACCGCGGATGGCGCGAGCCGCGCCTACGGTGCTGCGAATCCGGCTTTTACCGCCGGCTACAGCGGCTTCGTGAATGGGGAAGTTCTCGGAACGTCCGACGTCACCGGCTCACCAAGCTTAACGACAGCCGCCACACCCGCCAGCCCTGTTTCGGGCAGCCCCTACGCCATCACTGCCGGAACCGGTTCACTCGCGTCATCCAATTACTTCTTCGCGTTTGTGGATGGTCTGCTTACCGTCACATCAGTCTCCACGACCACCAATACCGTTCTCTCGGCTCCCAATGCCTCTATCGTGGGCGATCCCGTGACGCTGACAGGGAGTGTGAGCGGGGGATTCGGCCCAACGGGCAACGTGCAATTTCTGAGTGGATCAGTTGTCATTGGAACCGGTTCCCTCACGGGCGGGAAAACGAGTATCAGCGTCATATTTACGACAGTAGGAGATTACCAACTGACCGCCCACTATCTGGGCGATGGGAACAATGATCCCAGTACGTCCGGAACAGGAACGCTGCAAGTGGTGAACAAGGCTTCACCGGTGACCTCCACTGTGCTCAATGCGCCATCGACATCCACAGTCGGCGACAGCGTTACACTGACAGGCAACGTCACTGGAGGGTTCAATCCCACGGGCACTGTGGAGTTCTTGAGTGGTTCCGTGCTTATCGGCACCGGCTCCATCGTCGGTACGAGCGCTTCTCTGACCTACGCTTTCACAGTCGTTGGAGACTACACTCTTTCCGCACGTTATCTCGGCGACAGCAGTAATAACCTCAGTACATCAACAGGCACCGTCATGCAGGTGGTTGCCAAGGCTTCTCCGGCCACCGCGACCGTTCTCTCGGCGCCGAATTCCTCTACCGTGGGCTCGGGCGTGCTCTTGAGCGCCACGGTTTCCGGAGGATTCCATCCCACAGGCTTTGTGGATTTTATGAGTGGATCCACAATTCTTGGAACAGTGGCTCTCACGGGCACGAGCGCCACACTCTCCCATACCTTTACGATAGCTGGGAACTACCTACTGAAAGCACGCTATCTCGGCGATGCCAGTAACAATTCGAGCACTTCCCCCTCGGCAACGGTACAGGTGGTGGATAAGGCTCTGCCATCCACCTCGACCGCCATCGGTGTGCCGAATTCCTCCATCGTCGGTGATACGGTGCTCTTCACGGCAAGCGTGAGCGGAGGGTACAACCCCACAGGAATCGTGAATTTTCTTTCTGGTTCCACCCTTCTCGGCAGTGGAACGATCCTCGCCGGATCCGCCACGCTCAACTACATCTTCTCTGCCACAGGCAACTATGACGTACATGCGGACTATCTGGGAGATGCCAATAACCTCAGCAGCTCCTCGACCGGTGCGATCATTCAGGTGGTCGATAAATTCCAGAGCTCCGTCAGCTTAAGCCTCTCTTCGAATTTGAGTTTCTTTGGTGATGACTTGTCACTGACAGCGATTGTCACGGGCTTCTTCCCCTCCGGGACAGTCACCTTCAGGGATGGCGGATCGGATCTTGCCGTTCTCACGCTCTCGAACGGTTCCGGCAGTTTTACAACCTCGTCTCTCGCGCTTGGCTCTCATTCCTTCACGGCGGTCTATAGCGGCGATAGTAATAACATCGGCAGCACTTCCGATATTGCAGAGCTCGTTGTCGTCCCCCAGCCGCCCGAAAACGGCAGTGGCCGCGGCCATAACCTGACTTCTTACTCCTCCGTCGTACACTTCGTGCTCGCCAATGCGGGAGGAGGCGGAGGTGGCAGAGGCACAGTCGCTCCGGGTGCATTCGGAGGACAGGGCGATAACGTGATTATCCCGAGACAACGTGAAATCCTCTGTGTCCTGCAGCGTTCCATTTCTCCCCGTGCCGAATCGTCACTGATTATCTGGATGGCTCAATACATGGCTCCGTTCTTCAATCTCCAGCCTGCCATCATAGAGCAGGCCCTGCAGGATCCCGGCCTGTGTTCCGGCTCGGCTTCCATCACGCCTCCTGTCTCCGTTGCCAGTATCCAGCAGATCATGCCCGTAGATGCAAAGGGAATCCCCCTTTCCACCAACCCGATCTGGAATGCATGTATTCGTAATAATATCTCCGTTTCCGCCAATGATCTCACACCCATGAGCTGCAAGCGCTATCACTCCGGCCATTATTGGACCCATCCGGATTCGCTCATCACCTTCTTCTGGGGCGACCGCTACCGCCAGCAACTCTTCGCTGCGGATCGTCAGCCACTGCTGACCCTGCGTGTGCGCTGAAATGAGACACTGTTTGCCGACATACGCCCGCTTTCCCCTTCCGGATCATGTACAGAGGAGAGGCGGGCGCTTTCGCTACTCGCCCCAAGCAAACCTTTCAATGAAGAAAACCGGATGAGCCGTATGACGATCCGCCTCCACGGACGAGGGAAGGCTCGACGGCCAGTACGGTTGGTGTGGTTCTGATCCATCGTCACGATCAATCTGCAGATGCAGGTGCGGCGCCGTCGTGCGACCCGAGAGGCCCACCATTCCGATGATCTGCCCTGGCTCCATATCCTCACCTTCTTGCACTCGAGCCGTATCAAGGTGGCCGTAGATCGAGTAGATCTTTTCGCTATTCTCCAGATGATGTTCGACAATCACATAGAGACCCAATCCCTCTTCATTCTTTGAAACAAGATGCACCCGACCTCCGGCAATGGCTCCCACAGGCGTGCCGAAGGCGATCTTCAAATCGATGCCGGGATGCAAACCGGAGAACTCCCCTGCATCCAGATCATAGGCTCCGTAGTACCGTGTGGAGTAGGTGAGCTTGGCAGTGAGAACGGGAATGGAAGCGGAACGGATGGGATTCGTGAGTGAACTGAGAGGAATTTGCAGTGTCGAAAGATCGTATGCAGGCAACGGAACGAATTCGGTTGCGGGAATCTGGCTGAACGGCCGGTCCCATTCGGCAGCCGTGCGCATGGCTCCCCAATCGGGCACAACAGACACCGGAAATTCCGTGTGCCCGAATGCGGGAAACACCTCCTGTTTCTGCGAACGGAGAATGACAACCGGCGTATCGGCGCTCGCCCGCAAATCCGCCTGTACCGAAAGCTGCCGCACGTCCACACGATCCGATGCGGCTGGCGGATAGGATTGCGCAACGGTTTCCCACCGCACCATGCGTTCCTGCCGACGCTGCGCGGCACGGTAGAGGATCCATGAGGCATCCCCCTGTTTCTTTTCCGCCTCTTGGACGAAGGCCCGAATCTCCTGTGCCTGGTATCGCTCCATGCCGAGCAAGAAACAGAGCAGGATCGAAAGCAGACAGGTATAGGTGGCCAGCCGGTGCTCACGACGGCGAATGAGGCGTCCCAGTAATCGTTTGTGTCTGCGAATGGGTGTGGGTGTGATGGACAACTAAAGATAATACCATGTTTTTACTAATTCAGCAAATAGAGCCCTCCGAAATTCAGAAGTGAAACGCATAATCCAGAAGGGCTGCGGGCGTAGCGCGCAGCCCTTCTGAGAGAGTTTTCAAAGTACGGTATGAGGGAAGGCGTTCTAGCTCCTTTCCACCCATACCGTATGACACACATTACACGTTCGAAGCGCGATCAGCTCGAAGGACTGCACCGGGCCGGTCATACGCAACAGGAGATCGCAGACATCGTCGGCTGCAATCAATCCACGGTCAGTCGCGAACTTGCCCGTGGCAGCCCCAGATTGCGCCGTCACTACACCGCGCACAAGGCCCACGTCCGCGCAACCGAGCGGAGACTGCATGCGTACGATGATCGTTCGCGCTGGCATGATGATGCGCGGCTGCGAAAACATGTGGAGCGGGAACTCAGAGACAGGAAGAGTCCGGATCAGATCGCCGGACGCATGGCGGAACGAGGCAGGAAGCACACGGTCAGCCACCAGAGCATCTACGTGTACGTTGAACGGGAGAAAGAGGAAGGCGGATCGCTGCATCTCTGTTTGCGCTACCAGGGCAAGAAGTACAAATGGCGTGGCATAGCCAAGGACAAGATACGGATCCCGAATCGCATAGGCATCGAGGAACGCCCGGAGATCGTGAATGCAAAGGGACGCAGCGGCGACTGGGAAAGTGATCTCGTTGTGAGCAACAAGGAAGGAGATGGTGCTGTCGCTACCTTCGCAGAGCGCACATGCATGTACTTCAGGGCGATCCTCGTTACCGACAAGTCGGCCGATGAAATGGTCAGAGCAAGTACGGATGCGTTGGGAGATATTCCTGAAACACTCCGCTTAACAATGACGCACGACAATGGCAAAGAGATTGCGAAGCATGAAGAAATCACCGAGAACCTGCACATGGCCGTGTACTGCGCCAGACCCTACCGATCCTGTGACCGTGGCCTCAATGAATTCATGAACCGGGAACTGCGGAGGTTCTTCCCGAAAGGAACGGACTTCTCGCAGAAGACCCAAGAGGACGTTGACGCTGCCGTGAAATGGCTCAACAATTGTCCCCGTCGTTCTCTCCATTACCGTACTCCGAAGGAAGTCTTCGCGGAAAGGTTACAGATTATGCGTTTCACGCGTTAACGTGCGCCTCCCAGAAAAAGCAGACAAAAGGAATAGCACTCTGTGTTGTTTTATTGATAGACCGGCAATCCACACGATTCACCCGTCACATCATTATTCCTTCGCCACAATCCTGACACATGTCGTCACGCACTGCTCTCTGAACTGCACGAATGTCGGTCTATTGTGCAATATAGAATATTATTGTATAATATCATTAAATACACATAATGCCCGATACTGACTATGCGCCTCTCTCTTGCGTTCATCACTTGTGCGGCTGGAATACTGACTTGCTGCCCCAAGGTCTGCGCCCAGGGCTTCATTGTAGATTACCAGAGTGTGCAGGGCAAAACAGGGATGCTGAGCACGAGTCAGTTTTTCGTCGAGGGGGGGATGGTCTCGTTACAGGGTACGGGCAACGGCACGACAATACAGACAAGCACTCCAGGCACCGGCGCCATGTGCGGCGACAATATCCGGGAAGACAACGAAGAGTGTGATGGCAGTGACGTCGGCTCTGTGAGTTGCCAATCTCTTGGGTTTGCGCATGGAAATATCCTGTGCACCGATCAGTGCGTCATCGACAGCAGCGGGTGTTCCGCTGAGGAAGGTTCTGAAAAAGAGCAATCTCAGAATACAGACGGGGGGGTACTGAACGTGCAACCGGAATCGCCCAATGCAACGATCGGCGGACACAGGGGTTCCAATGCACAGACAGTCACAGCCACTCCGGTCTCCGAGCCGCAAACGCAGCCATCCTTTCATGTCGAAGAGACAATAGAGCTGGCGACCGAAACGGATTTCCTCCTTCCCCCTCAAAACACCACATTGGAACAGGAAACCAAGCCGCTGCCCGCGCAGAATGCACTTACGAGTATCCGGAAAAAATCCTCCGGAATTCCCGTCGATCAGCCACCGCCCTCTTCTGTAATCCGTCTTTCTGGACAGGCATCCGATGCTGCAGAAACGAAAACGCAGAAACCCTCGGGTTCCGTTCTTGCTTCACTGCTCGTGCAACTCACCCCCAGCGCCTCCACGATCCTTGAAATCGCCATTGTCAGTTTGGCAGCGCTTCTCATACAGCTCCTCTGGGCGCATTCCCATGCCACGGGCGCTGTTTCCGTACGATCCGCCGCCCTGCGGAACAGACGGGCGCGCCGCTCATCCATCCGGATTGCACCGGATCACAAAAAAAACAAACCACGCTCTGTTCCCCGTTCCCGCATATACACATGAATTTCAAATCCCTTTCTTCACTGACGACACTGCTCTGTCTGCTCGGCATCGCCGTGACAGCCCATGCCGCGACTGTTCCCGGCACACTCCTGTACGAAGGGAGGATCCTTGATGCCGACCGCCGCCCCGTCACCACTCCCATCGTGTTACGTTTCTCCTTTTGGAAAGACGCCGATTGGGTTACGACCGATACCGCAAGCGGCTCCATCAATACCGCATCATCCGTTTACGGAGGATGGTCAGAAGTCCAGACGATCACTCCTACGGGTAACGGCATCGTGAACGTGCAATTGGGCAATGAAACCGCCCTCCCGCAGATCGATTATGCACTGCATAAATTCCTGCAGGTGGAAATAAAATCCGACGGACAGCCGGATGCGGATTATCAGCTCCTCGACCCCACCGGCGATGCCGGAGCGGATGCCACAGACCGACAACCCATCGGATCCGTCGCCTATGCGATGAATGCGGAAACGCTCCATAACCGCACCACCGGAACGGAATCAGGGAACATCCTGCTGCTGGGACCGCAGGGCAAAATCGGGATCGCGCAGACGGGAAGCGGCACAAACCTGCTGAATTTCAGCATCAATGCAAATCAGACAGCCGCCGATGCCGTGCTTACGTTCGGAAATGAGGCGGGACCGGAAACGCTGCAATTCAACAACACGACGAAGCGGTTTGAGTTCAGTGACGACGTGCATGTCACCGGCGATTTCAGCATCACAGGAACAACAAGCGGCTCAGTACTCCATGCGCAGGATCGCCTCGAAAGCAGCGGATCACTGGTGGTGAACGGAGCAGCGAGTTTCGGAGGGACGATACAACTCGGAGGTGTCACCTACACATTCCCTGCTGCCGATGGCAGCGGTTCGGGCCTGTACTTACAGACGAACGGCTCCGGCCAACTCCACTGGTCGAACGGCGTCCAGGGTCCGCAAGGAATTCAGGGAGAGACCGGTCCGCAAGGAATTCAGGGTATTCAAGGGGAAATGGGACCTGTAGGACCGGAAGGGCCGAGGGGGAACACCGGGGCAACGGGATTGCAGGGTATTCAAGGAGAGAAAGGAGAGAAGGGTGATCAGGGCCCACAAGGAATTCAGGGGGAAACAGGGCCACGAGGATTGCAGGGTACCGGTGCCACACTGGATGTCACTGACGCCCGCTACCTCCAACGGCAGGGCGGAACGATGACAGGCACTCTCATCATTCGCCAGGCATCCGGCATGAATGCCCTCACGGCATCCGGCGCCCTCAGAACCGAGGGCGGCATGACCCTCAATTACAAGAATGCGGCACAGAACGCGGTCCTTACGTTCGGGAATAGCGCGGGAGCGCAAATATTGCAGTATAACAACACAGCGCAGCGGTTCGAACTGAGCAGCGCCGTGCATACCATGGGAACCATCTCAGGATCCGGGAATCTCTCCATCAGCGGAACGGCAAACATCGAGGGAACCACCACACTCGGGAGCACCGTGAAACTCGGGGGTGTCACCTATTCCTTCCCTGCGAGTGACGGTGCGGCATCGGGAAGAGTCCTCGCGACGAATGGTGCGGGGCAGCTTACCTGGACACGACCGTTTATTTTTGCCTCAAAAATCGAGGATGAAACCGTAACGAACTCTACGGTGTTGCAGGATGACGATCACCTCTTTTTCCCCATCGGCGCGAATGAGCAGTGGGAATTCGAGATGCATCTGGCAGGTAACAGCAGTACATCGCGGGATTTCCGTTTTGCAGTCACCGCCCCTGCAGGTTCCACCTGCCTCACATCAGTGAGCGATGCCGAAGGCGCCACGGGTGGAGCCGCGACAACCTGCGGAGCGACCATCGAAAATATCGCCGGCAGCGGCAGAGATGTCCCCTACCTGGTGCATGGCTTCATCTCGACCGGCATGACGGCGGGCACGGTGCGCCTTCAGTGGGCACAGGACAATGCCGGCTCTTCGGACAGTATTGTCCGCGCGTTGAGCTCCCTCACCGCAAGACGGATCCGGTAAAAGGAAGAACCGGAGTCCCTTTCGGTACCCGAAAAAGAAGCAAATCACTTCTTCTTTTTGATGAGCCAGCGGTCCAGACGATTCACAGAGAGCGTGGTCACGCCGCCCGCCATGATACCCATGAGCACGGCATCGAGAGCGAACCCGTACTGCAGTACGCTCAAGACAGCGCCGATGACGAGCGCCGTCACGGGCTTGCCCCATCCCATTTCCGCCAGCTGCGGAATCTTGAAGAGCGCCTCGCAGACGAAAAAGACCAAGACGCACACCATGAAAAACTCCGGCGTGAAGACTGCCTGGGGCAGCGCCTGGAGCAGAGTTTGGATGTCCATACAACAGGGGGAAGGAACAGTCGGGGAGTGTAGCGGAACCCTGCGGAATCGGCGAGAGCAGTTTTTGCCCGACAGCACTGTCGTTTCCTTCGGGGGCTGAGTAAGATAGGAGCGGCCTAGGCGCGTAGCTCAGCTGGTAGAGCACAGGTCTCCAAAACCTGGGGTCGTAGGTTCGAACCCTACCGCGCCTGCCAGATCAAAACCCAAGCAACCGATCCAATTACTCTCATGATCTGCGATAGGCCCCTCGTAGCTCCGCAGAGCGAAGTGGGGCCGCGCCTGTCACGTCACATTAATGTGACGTGACCTGCCAAGTTGAATTCGAGACGAACAAGGACCCCGAGCTTGCCGGGGGGGACGCAGTGAGTCCGAAGATACTTGGTCCCCCGAAGCTCCGATCCCGAGCTTGTCGAGGGAGAGGAACGAAGTGGGGACCACATAGAACAGCGATCGGTCTGCCCTAAACGCGACAATTATTGGGTAATCAAGGTACACTTGACATCCTACAATTACATCATCTAACATGTTCTCTTCCCAGTAAATATGCAAGCAGAAGCATCTTCGCAATTGTCTAGGCCGGGTACAATTTCCGTGGTGAATAACTCAACAAGCACCTCTAGGCTGCTCAATCTGCAAATGGGGGAAGAGTTTGTGAGTCCGATAGGCACGCACCTCTGTCTCCAAAGCATTGGACCTCGAGTTTGCGACGTCTTGCGCAAGCATGGACTCTCGGCAGATATTGATAACGTAAGTTTCTCTCTTCTTGCAAAGGGACCCGCAGATTCGCAAGACGTTCACGATGCCGAACGAATCAAAGTTAACATCGACAAAAAATGCTTGGATTCACACCATGCAATTGTTGCCGCCATTTTGAAGGTTATTGACGAGGAAGCAGGGAGGATTAAAAGTTGATCGCGGAACTGACCAGTGTAATAGAAACCGATAATGAAATTAGCCATGTGATTCTTCCATCTGAATGTCGCCCTGCTTTAGCACGAGTCTATTTTTCAAACTCCCCAGCAGCCCTCTCTTCTCCTCCATTGTCCCGTTCCGAAGAACGTACTCCACGTACTTTCTCTGATTAATTTTCTTCGCCTTCTGCTCGTTCATGCCAAGGACGTTCGCATGAAGAAATGCTCGAGTGGCTGGGGCTTGAGAACGGGGACGAATTCGATGCTGAAGAATTCGATATCGATGCAACGAATGAGTTGTTACGAGACGGGTATTGAATCGGAGATTCATTCACGCTTATCAGTGTTTTCCTGATATACGATATCTCGTCGCCCGCCCTTCCCCGATCTTCGATATTTTCTTGAGGGAGAGAAGCTTCGCTAGTGCCTGATCCACCGTTCGAATATTGATCCCCGTCTTCTCTGCGATCTCTTTTCTGCTTAGTGTATTTGCATCGTGGAAGGCCTTCCAGACGGCCAGCTGATTCCCGGAAAGGAGCTGCTCCGTGTGATCCTCTTTCGTGAGAGCCACGGCCATCTCACCCTGCTTTGCAACCATGCGAAGGATGAAGAGCGTCCAGGGAGTAATATTCTCGTTGTCCTTCTGCCATGTTGTCGTGGTTCTCTTGAGTGCGAGATAGTAGTCCACCTTGTTGTCTTCGATGAGCTTTTCGTGCGACACGTAAGGCACGAAGCCGTATCCGTGCTGAAGAAGGAGCAAGTTCGTGAGGATGCGGCTCGTCCTGCCGTTCCCGTCCTGGAAAGGATGGATTGCGAGGAACTCGAAGATGAAATTTGCGATAAGGAGAAGCGGATGCAGTATCGCTTTTCTGAACTGCTCCTGCGTCCACTCCGTCAGCTCCTGCATCTCCTTCGGCGTGAGGAACGGCGGTGTGGGATCGAAAATGATTCCGACGACCTTCCCCTTGGAATCAACAGCTTCTACGCGATTCGGCGTGTATTTGTATTCTCCCTTATGTCGCGAGTCTTTCTCACTGTATTTCAATGCCGATGCATGAATGTGCTTGATGAGATTTTCGGAGAATTTCATCGCTCCCCAAGACTCGAAGACCTTCTTGATCGTATCGAGATACCCGAGGACTTCTTGCTCGTCACGCGTTCGGAGACGCCGCACCTTGGCATCACGCAGAAGTTGCTCCACTTCCTCGTCGCTGAGATGTGCTCCCTCGATGCGTGTCGAAGATCCGGAGGAACTCACGATGACCGCATGTTTCATGCGTTTCAGATATTCGGGTGAGAGAAGGGAGAACGCCTCCCAGTATCCTTTGCATTCATCGATACGCGCCAGAAGCTTCGCAATCTCCTGCGAAGTTATTGGATCGAATTGTAACCGTTTCTCGAAACGATTTGCATTCATAAGAATGATACGTAACGATCTGTGGGAGATTATAGGAGATTATAGGAAATTCTGGAAGAGTGAATTTCTTCGGTTCAGCCTCCCTGTTGTACTGTCTTAAATGCCTCGTAGGACAGATGGAATTCCTGTGATCCAATATGGCTTTGGGAGCCCCCGAAGTACTGTCACATTCAGCCCCCCTCAGTACTATTCGGATTGTTCGGTTTACCCCCTCAAAGTACTGTCTCACTTTGTCTCATTTTTACCCCGACCGGTCGGCCCTCGTGTCCGGCTGACCCACCCCCTCAAAAACGCCCTCTGGGATTCAAAGTTGAGTCATCACAACCGGGCCGCTCTGCCAATCTACTTTTTCTTCCACCCGCCCCACCGCTTGCCCGGCCCCCGCGCACGCTTTTTTGCAAGCAGATCCGAAGCCTCCTCCAGCGTCACCGCTTCGGGCGTGAAACGCTTGGGCAGGGAACAATTGGTTTTGCCGTCGGTGACGTACGGCCCGTACCGGCCGGTCTTCACTTGGATTTCCGCTCCCGTCACCGGATCAGAACCGAGAGTACGCAGCGGTTCGGCCGCTTTCGTTTTACGCTCCTTGGCCGAAGCGATATGGGCAAGTGCTTCCTCCTTCGTCACTTGGGCCGGATCGAGTTCCGTACCCAAACTGGACGTGACCTCGCCCCACCTGATGTACGGACCGAAGCGCCCCAGATGCACCTCGATGGTTTTGCCATCCTTCTCGCCGAGCATGCGCGGGAAGGCAAGCAGCGAGAGCGCCTGCGCGAGCGTGATTGCATCTTTGCCGATGGACTTCGGAATCGATGCGCTCCTGGGCTTGGGGGTATTTTTAAGCTTCTCTCCTTTCTTGACCTCGATGTGTCCGAGTTGGATGTACGGGCCGAATCGTCCCGTGCGCGCCAGCACCTCGAGCCCTGTTTCGGGATCGATGCCGATCACGCGGTCCTTGAGCACGTCGCCCTTCTGCACCTCTTCGGTCTTGGACTTGATGAGCTTTGCAAATGGCTTGTAGAAGCCCTTGAGGAAGGTGACGGACTTGAGGTCGGCCTCTGCGATATCGTCTAAGCACTGCTCCATCCGGGCCGTGAAGGCGGGATCCACAATATCGGGAAAGTGCTCGGTGAGGAGGTCGGTGACCGTGAAGGCGATATCTTCGGGCAGAAGCTGCCTGCCCTCCTTCTTGATATAGCCGCGCTGCTGGATCGTGGAGATGGTCGGAGCATAGGTGGAAGGACGACCGATGCCCTCCTCCTCCAGTTTCTTCACGAGACTCGCCTCGGTGAAGCGGGGCGGCGGTTTGGTGAAGTGCTGCTCGGGTAGTAAGGATTGACAGTCGAGCGCTTCGCCTTCCTTCAGCGGCGGAAGTACGCCCGCACCTTCCTCCTCTTCGGCAGCCTGCTGCGATTCGGGTTCGTCGCGACCCTCCATGTACACGCGCAGGTAGCCATCGAAGGCAATGGTCTGGCCGGTGGCGCGGAAGGTGTAGGCACCCGCTTGGATATCGGCCCCCACGCGCTTGAGTTGCGCCTCGGCCATCTGCGACGCAATCGCACGCTCCCAGATCAGTGTGTAGAGCTTGAGCTGCTGATGATCCAGCTCCGCCTTGAGCGATGCGGGCACGCGAGACATCTCGCTGGGACGGATTGCTTCGTGCGCCTCCTGCGCGCCCTTGCTCTTGGTCTTGTATTTGCGGGGAGCAGAGAGAATGTACTCGCGGCCGAAGTGCTTCTGAATCGTTTCGCGTGCGTCCGCGAGCGCCTTGTCACTCAGATTCACCGAATCGGTACGCATGTAGGTGATCAGACCCACGTGCCCTTCGCCTTTGCCCAGATCCACACCTTCGTAGAGCTGCTGCGAAACGATCATGGTCTGCTTCACGCTGAATCCCAATTTCCGTCCGGCCTCCTGCTGGAGCGTGGATGTTGTAAAGGGGGGAGGAGGAGTCTTCTTCACCTCCTTTTCTTCCAGTGTCTCGACGGAATAGGAAGCGCCTTTCAGATCCGCCAGCACCTGCTGAGCCTGCGCATCGGTCACGGGCACAAACTTCTTATGATCCTTCTGCTTCAGTTCCGCCGAGAACGGCTGCGCAGCTCCATTGAGGAGATCTGCTTTGATCGTCCAGTACTCCTCCGCTTTGAATGCTTTGATCGCGCGCTCGCGATCCACGATGATGCGCACCGCGACCGACTGCACGCGTCCGGCCGAAAGGCCGCGATAGACTTTCTTCCACAGGAACGGCGAGAGGGTGTAGCCCACGAGGCGGTCCAGGATCCGGCGCGCCTGCTGGGCGTCGACCAGCTTTTCATCGATCGTGCGGGGATGTGCGACCGCCGCATCAATCGCCTCTTTGGTGATCTCATGAAAGACGATGCGTTTCACCGGCTGCTTCTTCTTTCGCTTGAGAATCTCCGTCAGATGCCAGCCGATGGCTTCCCCTTCGCGATCTTCGTCAGTCGCGATCCAGAGATCAGCGGCGGAGTCGAGGGACTTCTGGAGTTTCTTCACCACGGTCGCCTTCTCTTTGGGAATCACGTACTTCGCGGAAAAATCCTCCGTGTCGACCCCGAGCGACCCTTCGGGCAGATCGCGGACGTGCCCCATGCTCGCCTCGACATCGAAATCTTTTCCGAGAAAGCGCTTGATGGTCTTGGCCTTCGTGGGACTTTCGACGATGACGAGGTGGCTGGGCACGGGAAGAAAGGGAAGGTAAGGAAGGTAAGGAAGGTAAGGAAGGCGGGAGCAGGCCTCTTTATGGGAAGCGAGGGCGAACCACGTGGCTGTGGATGAGAAAGGTGCGTGAAGGAAACAGTTCGAGAGACTAGTGGTCGGAGCAAGCGAGTGTCAAAGAGAAAGACAGAAGACGAATCGTGCGGGGCAGAAAGACAAAAGTTGCTCCGTTCGAAGAAATGTGACTCAATCACCATGAAAATCCCTCCACACTGACTACCTTTGGTGCTCAAAAGAATTGGCTTACATAAGCCATGCTGACGAAGTGAAGCGGAAAAAGACGTGTTGCTGCGCATCCGTGGCTTGCCTAAGCCATTCCTCTCCGTACACTGAGGGTTGATTTACTTCTCCTTCCCCCATTCCGTATGTCCAAGCAGGATCTCATCAACGCGATCGCGGATGCGGCCGGCATCACCAAGCGTGCCGCTGCTTCCTCGCTCGATTCCCTGATCACGCTCGTCACCAAGGAACTCAAGCGTGGCAATCACGTGACGATCACAGGCTTCGGAACCTTCAAGGTTTCCAAGCGCGCCGCCCGCATGGGCGTGAACCCGAGGAACCCGACACAGAGGATCTCCATCCCCGCGATGAAGGTCCCGTCCTTCAAGGCCGGCAAGACCCTCAAGGATGCCGTCCGGTAAATTCAAATTTGGTTTGTAACGAGAGGGCCTCCGTGAAAACGGGGGCTTTCTTTGAGGGATTGGGGATTGGAGTATTAGGGATTAGGAAAACAAAATCGAAGCTCCTTGGAAACGATTCCCGCCACTTCTTGCGTCCCTAATATTCCAATCCCTATTCCCCAATCCCTCGTCACACGCTATCCTCCGCTTCCGATGAATAGCTCTCTCATCCAAGACGTCCTGGGCTCGCTCTTAAAACTCCTCGATCTTCCGTTTGATGCAATCACGGTCAACGAAACGGAAGGGGAGGGATTCACGCGCGTGGACATCACGTCCTCCGCGGCAAGTCGCCTGATCGGCTGGCACGGCGAAACACTCAACTCCGTGCAGCACCTGCTCAAGTCGATTCTCCGGAGCAAAGAGAATCTGGAGAAGAGTCCGTTTCTCGTGCTGGACGTGGACGGTTACCGCCGCGAGCAGGAGGACAAGGTGAAGAAGATGGCCGAGAACAAAGCCGACTTCGTGCGCCGCACGGGCACCCGCGTGGCACTGGCCCCGATGAGCCCATATTTCCGTCGCATCGTGCACCTGCACATCGCCAACAATCCCACGTTCCAGGACCTGACGACGGAAAGCATCGGAGAAGGCGATTACCGGCAGGTGGTGCTGAGACTCAAGAGCAAGAAAGGCCCCGCCGTCGGGGAAGAGCTTTCTCCTGTGATGGAAGATGCGGCACCGAAAGGAGAGGGGTTTGAGAATTTGGATGTGTAGAACAGTTCCGTTGCTCATTCCTTGTTGGCTCGTTATTGATTCCATCGAGTAACGAACAACGAGCCAACGAGCTACATTACGCTCCGCGTAACTTCTTCCACTCTTCAAGCAACTTCTGTTCCGCCCGGCTTAAGCGCGTCGGAATTTCGACGTTCACGGTGACGTAATGATCGCCGAAGCGGCTGGTATTGAGAACCGGCATGCCTTTGCCTTTCAGGCGGAAGACCTGACCGGGCTGCGTGCCCGCCGGAATTTTGAGTGTCACCGACTCGCGCACGGTTTCGATGGCAATCTCCGTGCCGAGGAGTGCAGACGTCACTGGAATGAAAACAACAGTGCGGATATCGTCGCCGTCGCGCTCGAACGCGGGATCGGGCCGCACGCGCACCGTAACGTACAGATCCCCGGTCGCCGCCTCCCTGACACCCGCTTCCCCCTCGCCGCGCACGCGCAGGGTCTGTCCGTCCTGCATGCCTGCGGGAATGTGGATCGTCACGGGATCACGCGAACGGACCCTTCCGTCCCCGCCACAGTTCTTGCACGGATGCTCGTTGGTCTTGCCCGCTCCGCCGCACGCGGAACAGACCGCCGCCTGCCGGAACGTGCCGAAGAACGATTGCGTCGTGCGCGTCACCTCCCCCGTCCCGCCGCACTCGCGGCATGTCACCTGCTTCGTGCCTTCCTCGGCTCCCGATCCCCCGCACTTCTGGCAGGGGCGCTGGCGCTCCAGCGTGAGGGACCGGTCTCTGCCTTCGACCACATCCGCGAACTCGACGGCGATTTCGACCTGCAGATCGCGCCCCTTCTGGTCGCGCTTTCCCCTCCGCCCTCCTCCCCCGCCGAAGAACGATTCGAACAGATCGCCGAATCCCCCCAGATCCTCGGCATTGAATCCGGAAAAATTGAATCCGCCGAACGGCCCCGACCCTCCGCCACCCGCACCCGACGATCCGGCCGGCCCCCCCGTCGTCCCGAACTGGTCATACATTGCACGCTTCTTGTCGTCATGCAGGACCTCGTACGCCTCATTCACCTCCTTGAATTTTTGCTCCGCGGCCTTGTCGCCCTTATGCCGGTCGGGGTGATGTTCTTTGCTCAAGCGACGGTACGCACGCTTGATGTCCTCTTTGGAGGCACTGCGTTCAAGTCCGAGAATGGCATAGAGATCCTTGGGCACCCCCTCAGGATCGCGAAGGAAAGGTCAGGAAGCAAGGGTGGAAGCCCGTCTCTTTTTGTGGTAAAATATTCCGATGGCCTCAAGCGCATCCTTATCGAGAAAATTCCTCGGCTGGACCACCCTCACGCTCGGCGGGTTGAGCCTGCTGATCGTGGGCTATGCGTTCCTCGGTTTTGACGGAAATTCCACGCCGCTCGAGGGACGACTGCTGCCTGCGGCCTATCGCAAAGAAGTGCAGTGGCGCGTGATCGACGCGAACATGGTGGAGAGCGGCGCAACGATCCCCCCCGATACGAATGTGATCTTCACCATCCCCGGAGACACCCGGCCGATTCTGCGACGGATCCTGCTGGGATCCTACGATATGGATATCCGCTACTGGGGCTACTGTCTGCCCGAGAACTATGACCAGACCAAAGCCGTGGCCGGTGACCGGCTTCCCGGAAAGGTGTTTCTGTCGGAGGGGGAACGCAAGGCGCGCGACGACGCATACCAGCGTCAGCTCAATGAGCGCTTCTCGGTGCCCGAGAACCTGACAGAGGAGGATCTTAATCAGCTGCGCGAACGGCCCGCCGGACGCATCGAACACGAAATCGAAACCTTCGATCCGGGCAGCATCTGTTACATCATGTCGCAGGTACCCCTCGCCATGGGACTCGATCCGGACGACGACGAAGCCAATGATCAGGTGGAAAAGGAATACGGTACCGATCCCGCTGTCGCCGACTCCGACGGAGACGGCGTTTCGGACGGCCGTGAAATTTTCTTCCTGCACTCAAGCCCCATCCGCCGCGATTCGGACGGCGACGGCCTTATCGACGGTCTGGAAGATGCCAACCACAACGGCCACCTCGAAATCGGCGATACCGATCCGAACAAGTGGGATACCGATCGCGACGGTCTGCCCGACGGTCTCATGAAACTGGGTGTGGGACGGAACACACAGGTGCTGGGAGAGGATAAAAACCTCAATGGCATCGTTGATGAGGGCGAATCCGATCCGCGCATGTGGTCCACCCTCAAAAACGATATCTCCGACGGAGAGCGGTATTACCAGTGTCTGATGACCGGCGGCTCGGATTGCTAGAATCCCTTCAATCCTGTATAATAATCCGATGATCCACAAACACATCCTCCGCGGCGCACTCCTGATTCTGGGCCTCTCGATGGCGCCGGCCGCGCTGGCTTACCTCTCGCCGGAGGACGTGCTGCTCAATAAGGAACTCTATCTGCCCCCGACGACGCGGGAGACGCTCGATCGTGTCTCCACTCAGGCACGCGAGAGCGCCGAGCGCCGCGAGCGCGAACAGGAAATCATCTTCAATTCGCAGCACTCCTCAGAGGCGTCGAGTGCCGCCGTGGTCCCGGCGCCCGTCGAGGGCAATGGTGCCGTTCCGGCGGAAGGCTCCCTCTCTAAGGACGATCTGAGACTGCTGCAAACGATCCGGCTGCTTCACCGTGTGCAGCGCAACCAGCAGGTCGTGCTGTACGGAGACCGCATGCTCCCCATGCAGGCGGACGCGCTGCACGGCGGCGCCCCTCTCGCTCCCACGGGAGCCGGCGGCATCCTGTCGGGACTGACCATGATCGGGGCGGTAGGCTGGACGCTCCTGCGCGCACACAGGGGAAAAGTGGTGATCGCACGATAAGGGATTGGGGATTGGAGTATTAGGGATTGGGACGAAGGGTCCTTTATTGTGAGTTGTTTTTTTGCCACCCCCCAACTTTCCTCTCATTTTTGTTCTAACCTCCATCCCCCAGCCCCTTCCTCCCGTGGAGGAAGGGGAGTACTTCAATGCATGAAACAACTACAAAAAAACAAACATTCCCCCTCTCCTCGCCTGCCCGCCGACTTGTCCCCCGAAGCTTTAGCGAAGGGGGAAGCCTTGGCGAAGGCGGGGGAGAGGGGGTTGGGGGGTGAGGCAGGGCCCTTTCCGTCTTCCCGCACGCCTGCTAGTCTCATCGGCCTGTGCAGAGCCCTCTTTCACTGACGGGTAAACGGTGGAGTATTCCTGAGCAGACCGATGCCGTACCATCGGCCATTCTGGCCCGGTTGTCCGCTGAACGCTCCCTCGCAACGGGCACCATGCCATCCCCGCAGATATTCCCCGATATGCCGCGCGCGGTGGAACGGGTGAGGCGGGCAATGGCATCGCATGAAACGATCGGCATTTTCGGCGATTACGACTGCGACGGTATTACCGCGACAGCACTCCTCGTGCGATATTTCAGGAGGCACGGCGTGGAACCCGTCGTGCGTCTGCCCCACCGCGTGCACGATGGCTACGGTCTCAATCAGGTAATTGTGGAGGAATGTGCGGCACACGGCATCACTCTTCTCGCCACTGTGGATACGGGCATCACCGCAGTGCAGGAAATCGCCGCGGCAGCCGCGCTCGGGATCGACGTGATCGTGACGGATCACCACCACGTTCAGGATGAAGTGCCGCATGCGCTGGCGCTGATTCATCCCGCCCTCGCGCCGAGTCATCCGCTGCCCCATCCCTCCGGCGCCGGTGTCGCCCTGCAGTTTGTCCGCGCACTCGAAGCAACGGATGTGTGGGACGACCACCGGACGGATCTCGCGCTCGCGGCGATCGGGACCATCGCGGATCTCGTCCCTCTGACAGGAATGAACCGCGTGCTCGTACAAAAAGGAATTGCCGCTCTCAATGCACTCGAAAATTGCCCGCTCGCCCTCCTTGCGGATTCCATACGCACCCACGGTGCGCCCCTCACAAGCACGGACATCGCCTTCAGGCTCGCTCCCCGCATCAATGCCGCCGGACGCATGGAGGACCCGCAGATCGCGCTCAGAGCCCTGCTGGAAGGAGGCGAGGCCCTGGCGGCACTCGCACAGCTCAACACGCACCGGCAGGACGCCACGGGGGGCCTCTTCGCCCGCGCCTGGCAACTCCTGCATCTCTCTCCGCAACCGCAGGCTGCAGAGCTGACTGCGCTCCCTCCGCTCCTCGTCGTTTCCGGTACGGAATTTCCTGAGGGACTCATCGGGCTTATCGCGGGAAGACTCACCGAGGCCACAGGACATCCCAGCCTCGTCGTGACCATCCGGGATGAGGCCACGGACGGTCACGACCGCCGTGGCGGAGAATGTACGGCATCCCTGCGGAGCACGCGCGCCTACCACATCGCCGAGGGGTTGGAACGGATTGCGGATCTGTTTTCCAGCTTCGGCGGCCACGCGCAGGCGGCGGGGTGTACCTTCCCGGAGCAGAACCTGCACGAAATCATACGACGTCTTTCGGAGGATATCGCGACACGCACAACGGGCGAAGACCTTCTCCCCGCACTCACGGTGGATGGAATACTGTTGGCTCAGGACATCTCTCTTTCCCTCTGCGGGCAACTGAAACATCTGGAACCGTTCGGGCAGGGAAATCCCGAACCGTTCTTCCTTCTGCAAGACGTGCGCATGGAATCTCCCCGCCGCGTGGGGAAGGACGGAGCGCATCTGCAGTGCCGCATCGCAGGCATCAAGACCATCGGGTGGCGCCTGGGCCACCTGATGAATGCCGCCGCCGCACCGATCGACGTGGTCTGCAAGATCGGTATCGATGCGTGGAACGGCCACCGGGCGCCGCAGATCGTGATCGAAGATGTACGGGTCGCTACCACGTCATTCCAAAAAGAACACCGGCAGCGCGAAACAGTGGTATCGTAGGGACATGCCGGAGATCAAGATGCAATCCTCAGCCCCTGACACCGAGCAGAATAACGAGCATCGTGAAGCGGGGCGCGCGGCTATTGCCCGCATCGTCGAGGAATTCCGTCCGCTCCTCAATTGCGCTGCCGCTGTACGCGCCCATTGCCCTCGGGAATTCTACAAGGGGCATCCTCACTCTATGAGAAGAGAATAGTATAACAAGTAATTCGTCGCGAAGACGGGCTCCGCCCGTCCGGAGCGACACCGCTTAGGGAAAAAGGGTGCCCGTGAGGGACAAAACCTACGGCTTTTTCCCTCACGAATTAAACAGGCGCCAATGCTCCTTCCATCTGGAACACACTGGAAATAGGCGTACTGAGGGCTGCCGAAATCTTGTAAGCGAGAAGGACCGAAGGATTCGTCTGGCCGCGCTCAATCGACATGATCGTCTGGCGGCTCACCCCCGTGCGCAGCGCCAATTCCTCCTGCGTCATGTTCTTCTCGAAACGGAGTCGGCGGATGCAGTTCTTGAGGGCGACGGAAGACATGAATGGAGGGGGAGGAGGAAGGTGACTTAGGGGCGCATTGTACTGACGGCGCTCACAAGATCAAGGTTTGCTGTGCGTTCTTCACTTGCGCAAAAAAACATAGTGACGTCCGGTTCATCGCGCAAGCAAAAGAATGGAAAGAGGAATGAGGTAGAGCGCGAACCATGCCAGACTGAACCGGCGCACCATCGCACGCAGAAAAAGAACGGCGAGCAGGCTCGCGCCGAACGAAGACAGCACGCCGGCCGACAGAACCGGCAGAGACGGCAGGGTTGCCCCGTCCAGAAGATCTCTGGTGGCGAACAGTGATGCACCCGCAATGACGGGAACGGCGAGCAGAAAAGAAAATTCCACGGCGACTTCGCGGCGCCATCCGAGGGCGCGTGCGGCGGCAATGGTCAGTCCGGAACGTGAAATGCCCGGCGGAAGCGCGCACGCCTGCGCCAGCCCGATGAGGAGCGCATGCATCCATGAAATCCGCGACAGATCGGTGCGCTGCGGTATGCGTTCTGCCAGCAGAAGAACAACAGCCGTGATGACAAACCCGATCGCAACGGATGACGGGGAGCGCAGTTGCGCGGCGATCATTCCTTCGAACAGGACGCCCGCCACTGCGGCCGGGACGGATGCCAGCACGATGACCAGCAGCAGGTGCCGGGGTTTGCTTTCCCTCGTGCAGAGTGAACGCAGCATCCGCCACCACAGCACGGGATACGCGAGCAGCAGAGCGAACAGAGAACCGGCATGCAGAAAAATATCGAAGCTCTGCAGGCGCGCAGGAATGCCCGTACCCAGAAACGTTTCGGCAAGCACCAGATGCCCCGAGCTTGAAACGGGCAGGAACTCTGTGAACCCCTGCAGCAGGCCGAGGAGCAATGCATCAAATGCCGTCATCCGCGCAACGGGGAATACCGGCGACGCGTGCGCCATCGCTTCCATTGCACATAGACCCACAGGAGAACGATGCACCCGCCGACCGCCCAGAGTGTCGCGGTCTGCGACCACTGCCGCACGAGTTGCTCATTACCGCCCACGGCGTAACCGATCAGTGCGAGCACCGTCACCCAGAATCCCGCCCCCAGTCCCGTCCAGAGTGAAAAACGGGCAAGCGGCATCTTCGCCAGCCCCGCGGGAAAAGAAATGTACTGCCGCACGACCGGGATAATGCGTCCGACGAAGGTGCTGATCTCTCCGTGCCGGAGCAGGAAGCGTTCCGCCCGCTCGAACTTTTCGGGCGAGAGCAGAAACCAGTGACCGTACTTCAGCAGTGCGCGGCGCCCGAACGTGGCGGCAATGGTGTAGTTCACCCACGCCCCGACAAGCGAGCCGCATATCCCGCAGGCAATCGCGATGCCCAGATTCATCTGACCCTGTCTGGCGAGATACCCCGCAGGAATCATCACCACTTCACTGGGGAAAGGAATGAAGGAGCTCTCCACCGCCATGAGCAGGACGATGCCGGGGTACCCCAGAGTCCCGACGGTATCGACCAGCCAGTGTGCGAGTATCTGTAACACGCGCCATAGGCTACAGAAATCATCGGAAGTGTGCGACAGAAATATGGAGAGGACTCGCTGAAAAACCGCCGGGTGACGAGCAACCGCCAATCATGGAGGGCTGTCAATTCATCACATCTCTCTTAATGCGCTACTGATCCTCTTTGCCAACGCTCGGCAAAATTCGATACTATTCCTGAAAATGGCGTCTTCCCCCTTCCACGGCATCTTCAGTTCACTGGGCTCCCCCGAGTGGGATCGGGGCGCGGCGCCGGCGGCCACCACGGTCAAGCTGGCAGCGGAAGATCCGGCCCCCCAGCGCCAGTCAGGTGTGGGGCAGATCGCCGTGGATATCTACGAGCAGGAAGGCTACTACATCATTCGTGCACCGCTCGCGGGCGTGAAACTGAGCGACCTCGACATCGAAGTGGATGACAAGATACTCACCATCCGCGGCAGGAGGACCGTGCCTGACGCCATTGCACGCGACCAGTATTACCTGCAGGAGTGTTTCTGGGGGGAGTTCTCGCGCTCCGTCACGCTGCCCTGCGTCATTGATCCCAAGCGGGTGAAAGCGACATTCAACCGCGACAGCATTTTGAAGATCCTCGTACCGAAAGAGGAAAAGGTGAAAGTGATCAGGATCAGTGAGGGGGGATGACGAAGAGAGTACGAGGAAAACGAAGAGTACGAGGAGTACAAAGAAAACAAGGAGTACAAGGATTCGCAGATGAGTATTTCTTTGTACTCTTTGTCATCCCTGATTTCTTTGAATTCCTTATTTTCGCTTCGTCTTCCTGCGGCGGATGTTCCTCAGTTGTGCCGACACTTCGCCGCGCATGGTCTTGAGTTCCGCCAGCACATCCTCGCCTCCCATGTAGTGCCAGTCCACCTGATCGAGGAGGCGGGAAAATTGCTTCAGACACTTCTGGGTTTCTTTTCGTTGATCGGCCTTCTGAAAATTTCCCTCGCGCAAATGTTTCCAGAGTTCGATCTGCATGACGTAGAGATCGTGGACCTTGGCGAGTGCGGACTGCGAGACGGTCATGGGGTTTGTGTGGAAGAAATCGAGACATTGTAGCGGTTTTTACCATCATGGTCAAACCTCTGCCCAATATTCACCCCCGGGAACATGGATTGTTCTTGGCATGAACAAGCGCAAAAGGACGTATTTTACCGCAATCAATATTCATCGCACATTCCGATCCCCGTTCTGCGTCCATTGCATTCATTTGCTTCAGTCCCATCCGTTCTGTGCATGTACGTGCGATTTGCTATGATGCGAGTCTATGGAACCCATCATCCTCATCATTCTCCTCGTAATTGCCTTCCTCCTGTTGAGCCCTCTCATCCTGTTCTCCTCCGTCTCCAGACTGAGAAGGCGAGTGGAAGCACTGGAACTCTTGCTGGAACAGAAACAGGGACGCGCCCCCTCGCCCGCACCATTACCCACGCCCCCGACTGAGGGAACACCTCGGCATCCCTCCCACACCGGTCCCACTGCTCTCGAGCTGTTCGCGCAATGGGCCAAACAGGACTGGCTCCTCAAGCTGGGAGCCCTGCTCCTGATCATCGCATTCGGCTGGCTGACAACCTACGCCTTCATGAACAACTGGATCGGCCCCATGGGCCGTATCGCCCTCGGTATTGGCGCCGGTGTCCTCTTCCTGCTTCTCGGTTTCTTTCGAATCCGGAAATTCATCCATCAGGGAGGGGTCTTTCTGGTGCTGGGATCCACGGTGATTCTGATGACGATCTTTGCGGCACGTTCGGTGTACGGGTTTTTCACCCCCACGACAGCGCTCGCGGTGATGTTCCTCTCGACGGCATTCGTGGGGCTGGCCAGCGTGAAGTATAACAGCCGTGCTCTTGCTCTCAGTAGCCTGATCCTCGCCAGCGTTGCGCCGCTCTTCACCCATTCTCCCGATCCGAATCTCGTGGGACTGTTCACCTACCTGCTGATCGTGATTTTGGGCGCCGTCTGGATCGCCATCATCATCCGCAGACACGAGCTCACCGCAGCCGCTCTCATCATTGTCGCCCTCTACAGCGTTCCCGTCCTCGGCTCGAGGCCAGTGGACCTCCCCACCCTGCTTCTCATAGCCTACGCGTTCTCAGCTGCCTTCTTCGTCACCAATACGGCGGGCCTGCTCAAGCTGGAGAAGAAAGAAATGCTGCCCGATCTGCTCACGGCAGCGGGGAACGGCCTGTTCCTGCTGGCATGGATTATGATTGCCGCTCCGGACGAATGGAAAAGCCTGATCATCGTCGGATGGATGCTGGTTTTCGTCATCGGGGCGTTCTCGATCTTCACGATCTCCCACAAACGCGAACCGCTCTACGTGTACGTGGGGGTGGGCATCGCCATGCTCGCTGCCGCTCTGTCCTCGGAACTGCAAGGAGCAACCCTGACCATCGCCTACACGCTGGAAGCCGGAGTCGTCGCCCTGCTGGCGTTCGGCCTTCTCAAGGATCTCAAGCTGGCGCTGCGGACCTGCCTGCTCTTCGTCGGACCCATTGCGCTCTCCATAGACAGCCTGACATCCTACCGGTGGTTCATGGGCATCCCATACGAAGATTTCTTCGTGCTTCTCATCCTGGGAGTGATACTGCTCGGCCTCGGCACCTTCTTCTGGTCACAGGCACGGGCAACGAAGACGACGGACTGCGTATTCCCCAGCGGACTTCTGGCCGACGCCGGCTCCCTCTACCTCTACGCACTGCTCTGGCTCTCGTTGCAGGCAACACTGCTCAATGCCACCGCCGTGATGACTGCGCTCGCCGTCTATACGATCATCGGCCTCATCACTCATCTGACGGGAAAAGCGAACGGGCAGCAGGGACTGAAGGTATATGGAGGAGTGGTGCTGGGATGCGTGGTGGCGCGGCTGCTCCTGATCGACGTGTGGAGCATGGAACTCTCCGGACGAATCATCACCTTCTTCCTCGTGGGCGCTCTGCTGATCTCCACGGCTTTCGTGGGAAGAAAGAAACACTCTTCATAAAGTCTCCTTCCATTCCTTTTTTCACAATGAAGTACATTGTTTGCTCCGCCTTCGCCTTCTGTCTGCTTGCTATGACAGTACAGGGACAGGCACAAAATGCCCTCCCCACGCCGGAACAGGTCATCAGTGCCTACCGCGAGTACAAAGAGGTCGGTTCCCTGTCGATCCGCGTGCCCACCGTGATCGAGGTCCCGTTCAATACTGAATCCATTGAGCGCACGGATTTCGCGGTCTGGAACCAAACCACCGGCGCCTTTGAGCCGTCATTCTTCCGTCAGGATGTTGCGCCCCCCCTCATCACACTCTCATCGGATACGACTCTTCTGGAAGGAACGCTGCCGAACATGCTGGATTCAGACGAGCGTACTTCTGCGGAGTTTCGGCTTCCCGAAGATGCACAAGGCCGTCTGACGCTGACCTTGACCAGTGCCTCCCCGGTGACCGCCTCGTCCATCACGCTGCTCGTCGATGACCATGTTGCTCTCCCGCTTACGGCGGAAATCCGTGCCGTGGTGAATGGGGAGGAAAGAATCGTTCTCGCCTCGAGCAAACTGCAGAGATCAATTATTTCCTTTCCCCGCACAACTGCGCAGACATGGACCATGACACTCACCTATGGTCAGCCGCTGCGCATCACCGAGCTTCGGTTCAACCGGGAAAATGCCACGCCATTCATCCGTTCGCTCCGCTTTCTCGCTCAGCCAGACCAGACGTACCGCATCTACTTCAATCCTGACCGCAGAGTATCCGCCAAGGTCGGTGAATCGGGAGATCTGGCGTCGGCGAAAGATGTGCTGCCGATCGGTGGCAGTCTTCCGCAGCCCAATCCCACCTACCGTATTGCCGATACTGATGGTGACGGGGTTCCTGATGTGCAGGATAACTGCGTCTCGATCGCCAATCCGGACCAACAAGATCTGAACAGCAACGGCCGTGGGGATATCTGCGACGATTTCGATCAGGACGGCATCATCAACAGCAAAGATAACTGTCCCAATCTGCCCAACCGGAATCAGAAAGATACGGATGGTGATCATATCGGCGATGTCTGCGACACACAGGAAAGCCGCGTTACCGAACGCCTGCCGTGGCTGCCGTGGGTGGGCATGGGCGGCGCGGCCGCGGTGCTCGTCGTCCTGGTCGCGCTCACGCTGCGCCGCAGTCCTCCCCCGCAGCCATGACCGTCACACTCCCTGATCGTCAACAATAGAAACGGGCGGTCCGGACTCCGAAGAGTCGAGACCGCCCTCACTGCTCTGACACTCACTGCGGACCGATGGCCCAGGCCTTCTTCAGGGTCCTGGCTATCGCCGCCAACTCTACGAACTCTCCGTTTTCACGGTGCTGATCCACGAAGTGACGTGCTTCGGACGAGTCAGCAGTGTTGGCTCTGAGGATACGGGCATACTGACCCAATAACCGTTCGAGCTCGGGGTCTCGGGGTTCCGGCATCTGGCACCTCCATCAGGTTTGAGAGTAAGCAAAAAGAGCAGAAAAGCATTATTATATTACTATGAATATTTGTCAATCTCACGGTTCCGCTACACTTTCTCTCCATGACCGTCACCCAAGCCATCCTCCCCGTCGCGGGACTGGGCACACGCTTCCTCCCGTGGACGAAGGCCGTGCCCAAGGAGCTGCTGCCGCTCGGCAACCGCCCGATCATCGCGTACATCGTGGACGAGTGTCTGGAGGCCGGTATTACGGATATCTGTTTCGTGATCAGTCACGGAAAGGAATCCATCGGACGGTACTTTGAGGAGGATCCCGCGCTGCGGAAGGAGCTCAAACGGCGTGGGAAGGAACAATTGCTTGACCCCCTCAAGCCCTACGCCAAAGCGCACTTCGAGACAGCGTATCAGGAACAGATGCTGGGAGACGGGCATGCGATTTTGCAGGCAAAGCAGTGCGTGAAGAGCGACATGGTCGCCGTGCTGTTTGGCGATGATCTGTTTGTCGGCGACAAGCCCGGCATCGTGCAGTTGATCGAAGCGAGCGCGTTCATCCCCGAGAAGGAATTCGCACTGATCGCCGTCGAGAATATCCCGCGTGAGAAGACAAGCCGCTACGGCGTCATCGAAATTGCAAAGGAAGTCCCCGGCCACCCGCGCCTGCGGAAAGTGAAAGGCCTCGTCGAGAAACCGGACCCCGTGAAGGCTCCCTCCACGCTGGGCATCGTGGGGCGCTACCTGATCCCGCGCTCCGTGATCGAATCGCTGCCCAAGGTGGCGGTCGGCAAAGACGGCGAGATCCGTCTGATCGACGCTCTCATCGCAGCACTCAACACCCTGCCGATCTACGCGCTGGAGTGCAACGGCTCACGCATCGATACCGGCACGCCCGAAGGATATGCGGAGGCGGTGAAGATGTTGGGGATGGTTTCGTAGCGAGGGATTAGGGATTGGGGATTAGTGTATTAGGAATGAGACACGTAACTTTTTTCTTTGCAAAAGGATATGAGTCCGGAAATGAGTTTCCCGGTTTGATCGGCAATTTCCAAGCTGTGCTGAATCTCTTGAAGAGACAGCAATTCCACACGAACCGCGACATGAAGATAGGCAACAACTTCGGTGCACTCTCCACGCGCAATCGTGTAGCGGTTCGCCTTGTCTGCATACGTGTACCTTCCAAAGCCTTCCGCAATATTTGCCACAACACTGGAAGACGAGCGCTTAAGTTGGGAAGCTAATCCGTATATTTCCTCTTTTGGTAATTTCTTACAAAGCAGATAGACCTCTGCAACAAGATTCAGAGCTTGTTTCGTCGCCTCTAAATCCAAGAAGGAACCCATAGATGTCGTGTTGTTTACAGTCCTAATCCCCAATATACCAATCCCTAATCCCTACCTCGTGCATTCGTACCCGAACGGCGGCACGCGATCGTAACGCGAGAAGGTGTAGTTACCGCACTGCACGAGTTCAGCCGGCGTCAGCTCCTCCTCATAATCAACCGGTGCGGGGAATGCATGGTAGGTCTTGTAGTAGTTCTGACGGAAATAGGAGTGCAGCGCAAAGCTCTTCGCCCGCGAGGGCAGCGTGTAGTAGAACGTCGTGGGATCGTAGAAGTACCCGCTCGAAAATCCTCCATTCGTCTTCTGCAGCCAGTCAATATCCCAGTCATAGCGGTAATTCGGCGAGGTGGCCATCGCCGGCGTTGCGGAGAGCACGGAGGCAGCGAGGATGGCCGATGCCATGACAGCGAAGCGTGTTCGGGGCCACATCGTTCGAGAACGACGGTGGCGGGGGAGGAGTGCCATAGCGGGGGATTATGTCTGATTCGTCAGAAATGTCAATAATCCTTTGCATAATTTCCCAGAGGACCCACCCATAGAAAACGGCAACAGAGGCGGATTATGGCTCCTTTTTGAGCAGATCAATCTCGTCGCGAAGATCGGCGGCTTTTTCAAATTCTAAGTTCGCCGAGGCAATCTCCATCTGCGCGGTAAGCTCTTCGAGGAAGCGCTTCTTCTCGTCTTTGGGAATCCTGGCCGGATCGCGGTGAGGATGCTTCAGCGCGGCCTTGGAATGCGCTTCGGCGATATCCTTCACCGCCTTCTCGATGGTCTTCGGGGTAATGCCGTGCTTCACGTTGTACGCCTCCTGAATCGTGCGACGGCGGTTGGTCTCGTCGATGGCCTGCTGCATGGCATCCGTCATCCTGTCTCCGTACAGCGTCACGTGGCCGTTGACGTTGCGCGCACAGCGACCGATGGTCTGGATCAGTGCATCGCGCGACCGCAGGAACCCCTGCTTGTCGGCGTCGAGGATGCCGATGAAGCTCACCTCGGGCAGATCCAGCCCTTCACGAAGCAGATTGATGCCGACGAGCACGTCGATCTCGCCCGTACGGAGCTGCCGCAGAATCTCAATGCGCTCCATGGTTTCAATGTCGCTGTGCAGATAGCGCACTTTGAGGTCTGCATCCTGCAAAAACTGCGTGAGATCTTCGGCCATCTTCTTCGTGAGGGTCGTGAGGAGCACGCGCTCTTTGCGCTTGAGGGTCTGTTGGATCTCGGTCATCACGTCATCGATCTGGTGCTTCGAGGGTTTGACCGTCACCGGCGGATCGAGCAAGCCCGTCGGACGGATGATCTGCTCGACCAGCCCCTGCTTGGGAGTAAACTTGAACTCGTACTTGCCGGGCGTGGCCGACACGTAGATGGCTTGAGAGATGTGCGCCTCGAACTCGTCGAACTTGAGCGGACGGTTGTCGTGCGCGCTTAAGAGCCGGAAGCCGAAATCCACCAGCGTCTGCTTGCGGCTGAAGTTGCCCTCATGCATCCCGCCGATCTGCGGGATCGTGATGTGCGATTCGTCCACGATCAGCAGAAAATCCTTGGGGAAGTAATCGAGCAGGGTCGACGGCGGCGTGCCGGGAGTTTTCTCTTCCAGATAACGGACGTAGTTTTCGACGCCGGTGCAGTATCCCGTCTCTTTCAGCATCTCGACGTCGTACTCGGTCCGCGTGCGGATGCGCTCGGCCTTGGCGTACTCCTTGACCTCGAGGAATTTCTTCTCCTGGATTTTCATGTCCTTGAGAATCGCCTCCGTGGCGCGGTCGATTTTCTCCTTGGTCGTCACGTTGTGCGCGGCGGGGAAGAACGTCACCTCGTCGAGTTTTTTTACGAGTTCGCCCGTGAAGCTGTCGACCTCTTCGATCGAGTCGATCTCGTCGAACGGGAGCTCCAGCCGGATCGCCGTGTCTCCGCCGGGCGGGAAGATTTCGACCGTGTCGCCGAGCACGTGGTACATGCCCTGCTTGAACTCGATGCCGCTCCTGCGGTACTGGATGTCCGTGAGACGGCGGAGGAGAGTATCCCGCTGGATGGGCTGGCCCTTATCCAGATGGATCGCCAGCGCCTCGTAATCCTTCACGTTGCCAAGTCCGTAGATGCACGAGACCGACGCGACGATGAGCACATCTTTGCGCGTGAGCAGGTTCATCGTCGCCGCATGGCGGAACTTTTCGATCTCTTCGTTGATGCTGGCGTCCTTCTCGATGTAGGTATCGGTCGCCGGCAGGTACGCCTCCGGCTGGTAGTAGTCGTAGTACGAGACGAAGTAGCTGACCGCATTATCGGGGAAGAACTCGCGGAACTCGCTGCAGAGCTGCGCGGCAAGGGTCTTATTGTGCGCGAGGACCAGCGTGGGACGCTGCAGCTCGGTGATCACATTCGCCATCGTGAACGTCTTGCCGGTACCGGTGGCGCCGAGCAGGGTCGAGTGCCGCTCGCCCTTCTTGAGGTTCTCAATCAGTTTCGCGATAGCCTTCGGTTGATCACCGGTGGGCTTGAAGGGAGCCACGAGGCGGAAGGGCTTGCTCTCCGGCATGTCCCTGCATTGTACCAAGGAGCCGCAGACGCTTCTATGCCTCCTCCGCAGATTCGGGTTTTATTTGCCGCTGCTCACGGGCATCCAGCGTTGTCAGTGCCGCCTGGATGAGCCCGATAATGCCAGCCTGAATCTGTTCTGCATCTGCTCCGGGGGCATCCATACGTTCCAGCATTTCCGTCAGTCCTGGAGAGAGGGCATTTGGATCGGGTACGTCGCTCTCCGCCATGGCAAGGTAGCTGTGCAGATTTTGGCGCGCGAGAGCGGAGCGGAGGACGAGCGCAGAAGATCTCAGCTCCAATTGGCGCTTCGTCGCCTGCAGTTCCTGACGATTTCCTTCAATCGGTGAATTCATAACGTCATGATAACATATATCAATTTTCTGTCAAAATCCAAAACAGCAGAAGAAACAGCAGGAAATCATTCATTGACAGCAAAACACTGCGGCGTAGATTCACCCTCCACATGGGCATATTGCGCGTCACCATCGACAATGACTTCAGGAGGACCGGGGAATTTGCAATCCCATCCTCCAACAACCCGGAGCACAACCAACAGGTGTTCACTGCGCGCAAGCGCGGCAGGCAATTCGTGGATATCGCAATCATCGAAGGCAGGTGCGACTTCAGTCATCCGGCCATGGCAGAGATGCTCCGGCGCATCGAGGATCCCGAAGAAGATGACGTCCTTAAGATCGTCCGCCAATCCGTAAAATCGCTGCGTTCCGCCTACGCGAGCGCCGTTACCGGATGACTGCGTTTCCGCTACACTTCTTCCATGATTGATCTCCAAGACCTTCGTGCCCGCCCAGACGTCTATCAGGAAGCCGCCGACAACAAGAACATCAAGGTGGATATCAAGGCGTTCCTCAAGACCGACGAGTACCGCCGGGAACTGCAGAAGATGACCGACGAGATGCGCGCGCGCCAGAACTCCGCCAGCAAGCGTATTCCGGGACTCAAGGGAAAGGAGAAGGAAGAAGCGCTGAAAGAGATGAAGGAGCTGTCAGAGGAACTGAAGCACCGCTTAAACGAGCTGCAGCAGACCGAAGAGACGTGGATGACTCTGCAGCTGATGCTGCCGTCACTTCCGCACCCGCGCGTGCCGGTGGGCAGGGACGAGAAAGGAAACGTGGAAGTGAAAAAGTGGGGTGATCCGAAAAAACTATTGAAAGTGAAGGAGCCGAAAGACCATGTGACGCTCGGCGAGGCACTGGATATCATCGACATCCCACGCGGAGTGAAATTAGCCGGCGCGCGCAGCTATTTCCTCAAAGGCGACGGGGCGCGGCTGCACCGCGCGGTCCTGCAGCTCGCATTGGACCATCTGGGCAAAAAAGGCTGGGTACATTTCACGCCGCCGTATATGGCGGGCTGGGAGTGCCTCATGGGCACGGGGTTCTTCCCCGGGGCCGAGGAGCAGACCTACGCCGTAGGCGCACAGGAGAAACGGGGCGAGAAGATCACACCGGATGACCTCTACATGATCGGCACTTCGGAAGTCTCGGTCTGCAGCTATCACAAGGACGAAGTCTTGAAGGAGAATGACCTGCCCAAGCGCTACGCGGGATTCTCGCCCTGCTTCAGGAGGGAATCCGGCACGTACGGCAAAGATACGAAGGGCCTGTACCGCATCCACCAGTTCGACAAAGTGGAGCAGGTGGTGCTGTGCCCCGCGAACGCGGATATCGCGCTCGACCTCTTTGAAGAGATCCGCACGAACGCGGAAGAGGTGCTGCAACTTCTGAACCTGCCCTACCGCGTGCTGGATATCTGCACGGGCGACATGGGCAAGGGCAAGGTCACCATGCAGGATATCGAGACGTGGATGCCGAGCCGCGAGAGCTACGGTGAGACGCACTCATGTTCGTATTTGGGCGACTTTCAGGCGCGACGACTGAACATCAAGTATGAGACGAGTGAAGGCAAGAAGCTTTTCGTCCACACGCTGAATAACACCTGCATCGCAAGCCCGCGGATCTTAATCCCGCTGCTTGAAATGAATCAGAACGAAGATGGGAGCATTACGATTCCGGAGGCGCTGCGGCCGTATATGGGAGGCCAAGATATCATTCGATGAGCATGGAACTTGATGACCTCTCCGCCGAAGACGCTTCTTGGGCTCACTGTCTCTTGTACAATCTGGAACAGCTGCAGGAAGGCACGCTGGAACATGATGATGCCGAAAGTCAGGAGGTCATCGTGCATATCGTCATGGCCTTGGTAACCATACGCGACCTGCTGATCGCCTATCGGCAATCTCCGCAGGGAATCATTGACGGAGAGGGCGGAGTGGCGCAGCAGCTCAGGCTCACCAAAGAACAGATATTTCTGCGCATGCACATGTTCGGATTGTCTCCCCGCGATTTCCACGATCCCGACTCAACGCTCC
>JAQTQU010000006.1 GCA_028712095.1 Candidatus Peribacteraceae bacterium | reverse complement strand
GTAGGGTTCGCGGGTGCCGTCACGCTTGATGACAATGAGATTACTCAGCTCCTGCCGCTCGAACGTGGTGAAGCGGTGGTTGCACTTGGCACACTCACGACGACGACGGATCGCGCGGCCGTCTTCCGCAATGCGTGAATCAATAACGGCCGTGTCTTCCGCTTTGCAGCGCGGACAGTGCATGGCACCAGCGTACAGCTAGTAGCTTGTAGCTGGTAGATCGAGTTTTTCCCGCCAATGCTCTTAACGGCGCTTTCTGCGGCGGTCGGGGGCCTGCGTGAGGGCGCTGGCCGAGACGGCGCGCACTTTCCTGCTTTTGCTTCGCCTGAGCAGCCGTGCGGCAATGCGCGCCACGCGGGGGCTGGTCCGTTCATTCTTTGTCATGGGCCGGGGGGAAGTAAGAGTCAGTATACCCTAAGGTGAGCGTCCTTCTTGAGGTTTTCCTGAGTGTCTCTACCATGATCGATATGTGTATCAATGGCGGTCCGGAAGGGGCGGACAGGATCGAGCCAACGAGGGAGCTCTACGATGCATACCGGCGGTACTTCTATGCTGTACAGACAAAAAAAGCGGACGAGGCCCTCGATGCAGGGCATATCCCCAAAGAAAGAGCGCTGGCGAGTTACGGGGCATTCGTTATGCGTATTCGGTGGTTGCAAGAAAATGATCCTGATGCACTGCGCAATCGGGCGGAAGGATGGCTCAGGGGGTTTGAAGCCGATCAGCGATCCATTGGGGAAGATCTCCATGAAATGATCCGCATCATTTTTCGGGAAGACGACGGTACGCAATCGTCAGATGCACCATGATGCAGAGGAGCTGTTCAAATTTTCCCTCTTCGCACCGTCCCGTCTGTAGTGAGATCCATTATGGTGGAAGGAGGATTGAGCGGGAGATCACCGGAATCGATAATGAGGTCGGGACCTTTGTGGTTCTGGAGTTGTTCCGTGATGTCGACAGTCGAGTAGGTATTTGGTTTGCCGTGCAGATTGGCCGAAGTGGTGGAGAGCGGCTTTCCGAAGCGTGTGGCTAATTCCATGGCGAGAGGATGACTGGAAACACGAAGGCCCAATGTAGGGTTGGGGCGTAGGGCGTAGGGCGTAGGAAAAACAGGAGGGGCATCCTGGCGCAGCGGGAGGATAAGGGTGAGCGGACCCGGAAGATGGCTCCGGGCCAGTGCTTCGGCGCGGTCATTCCATTCCACGTACTTCTGCGCCTCCTGAACGGATGGGAATAATGCGCTCACGGGCTGATCTGCAGGGCGGTTTTTCATGGCAAAGAGTTTCTCTACCGCAGCAGGGTTCGTGAGGTCACAGGCGAGCCCGTAGCAGGTCTCGGTGGCGTGGGCCACGACGCCGCCTGCGGCAAGAATCTGCAGGGCCCCGTCCATTGCCTCCGGTGAGAACAGAGCGATACGCATTACGTGATGGAGGAGGCGTAGGCGCTCAGCACATCTTCAATTTTCTTTTCCAGAATCGTCGACATGTTGATCGTGAGAGGGAGCGGAATCAGCTGGTCACCGATCTTGAGTTGGACTTTCTCTTTTCCCGGGAATGTCTCGAGCACGTGTTTCAGATCCAGCAGCAGTTTCTTGGGAGCGCGTTCGGGGAGCGCGATGGTGTGAATGGAAATCTCGGTGGAGTAGGTTTTGGGTTCCGCAGGAGGATCCTTTGTTTTCTCTTTGGGCTGGGAAGATTTCTTTCCGGGTTTTACATCCGCCGGAGTGACGGGATTCGCAGCCTCAACATCGATGAAGCCCATGTTTTGCAACAGGTCTGTGACGGGCATCCCGCTCAGAATCCATGCGCTCAGGGGTCCGTGGAAATCATCGGCCGCCGCCGTTTCGCCCACTGTTGCCGTTTCGCCTGCGATGACATTGCCCTCTTCATCCACGAGCTCGATCTCTTCCGTTTCGTCGAGGCGCTTGCGTGTGATGGTGAGTCCGTGGCGCGCCTCCTCTTCATCGAAGAACCCTTCCGTCCGCGCGTGTGCGATCATGGTGGAGAGGACGGCGCGCTTGAGAGCATCGGCACGAATCTGGAGTTGCCCGGCCCGCAGATCCACCGTGCCGCCCACGACCATCACAGAGTCCGGCAGCTCCAGCAGCTGGACGAATTCGGCGTACACACGCGGGAAGAGCGTTGCCTCAATTTTCCCCGTCGGGTCCTCGAGCAGGATGACGGCCATCGTCTCCCCCTTCTTCGTCGTGATGCGCTTGATGCTCTCCACGAGGCCGGCGATCTTCACCTTCTTTCCGCTGTCTTTCACCGTCAGATCGGCGATGAGCTGAGCTTTCTTGCCGATGTATTTCTTGAGTCCGGCGAGAGGATGGCTGCTGACGTACATGCCGAGCGTCTCTTTTTCCCACTGGAGTTTCTCCAAGGGGGTCGCCTCGGGCGTCTTGGGGAAATCAATATGCGCGTCATGCAGTCCGTCGGTCGTTGCAGCGAAGAGGTCATGCTGGGCCGCGGAAACGTCGCCGCAGGATTTGGCGTAGTCCACAATCTTCTCGTAGTGTTCCACCAGCATCCGGCGTTCTCCGAGAGAATCGAGGGCGCCGGATTTGGCGAGGGCCTCCAGGAGTTTTTTGTTGAGTACCTTCGATGGCACACGATGAGCGAAATCCTCGATGGACATGAATTTGCCCCCCTCTTCGCGGACAGCAATGAGCTGTTGCACCGAGGCATCCCCGATGCCCTTGATGGCGCTTAAGCCGAACCGGATGGATCCCTTCTGGGCGGTGCCGCGCTGGAGTTTAGCTCCGGTGGGTGGTAGCGCGGTGAAGTGCCGGAGCGATTCGTTGATGTCCGGAGGAAGCACCTGAATACCCATCTGGCGGCATTCCTCGATCTCGATCATGACGCGATCCGTCCGTTGTGCGTCACTCGAGAGGAGCGCCGCCATGAATTCCGTCGGGAAGTGCGCCTTGAGGTAGGCTGTCTCGAACGCGATGCGCGCGTAGCACGCGGCATGGGCCTTGGGGAAACCATAACCTGCGAACGGCATGATGACGTCCTCGAAAATGCGTTCTGCAAGCGGCTGGCCGTACCCTTTTCCGACGGCTCCTTTGATAAATTTGTCATGCTGCGCGTCCAGTTCCTTCTTGATCTTCTTGCCGATCGCCTTGCGCAGGATATCCGCTTCTCCGAGTGAGTAGCCGGCAAACACGCGTGCCAGCTGCAGAATCTGCTCCTGATACACGCCGATGCCGTAGGTTTCGCGGAAGATTGTCTCCAGATCCGGGTGGATGTATTCCACCTGCTCCCGGCCATGCTTGCGCTTGATGAAGCTGGGAATCCAGTCCATGGGGCCGGGACGATAGAGGGCGGCCATCGCGGTGATATCTCCGAAGGCTGTCGGGACAAGCTGCTTCAGGTATCGGCGCATGCCCGGGGATTCCAGCTGGAAGACGCCCGTCGTGTCGCCGCGCTGCAGCAACTGATACGTTTCACGATCGTCCAGCGGCAGTGAAGTCATATCCAGCTTGATGCCGTGCAGCCGCTCGATAATCTCGAGCGTGGTCTCGATCACCGTGAGGTTCGTGAGACCGAGGAAATCCATTTTCAGAAGTCCGAGCGCCTCAAGCGGCTTCGCTTCATATTGCGTAATGATGATTTCTTCATCTTTGGGCGCGCGCTGGAGAGCCGAATACTGCACGGTCGGTTCCGGCGTGATGATGACGCCGCACGCGTGCACGGAAACGTGACGCGCTTTGCCTTCGAGCTTGAACGCCGTATCGATGATTTTGCGGTAGGTTTCGTTGCTGTCATACGCCGCCTTCAGCTCCGTTGTTTCCATGGCGTCTTTGAGAGTGGTGCCGGGGCGTTCCGGGATGAGCTTTGCCAGGCTGTTCATTTCAAGAAATGGCACGCCGTAGGCTCGCCCGACATCCTTCACGGCCGCCCGCGCGGCGAGCGTTCCAAATGTGCAGATCTGCACCACGCGGTCGCGTCCGTATTTCTCGCGGACGTACTCCAGCACTTCATCGCGACGCGTGTCTGCGAAATCCGTATCGATATCCGGCATGGAGATGCGTTCCGGGTTTAAGAAGCGCTCGAAGATCAGGCCATGTTCCAATGGATCGAGCGTTGTGATATTGAGGCAGTACGAGACGATGGATCCTGCGGCAGATCCGCGCCCCGGCCCCACTGCGATGCCGCGGCGTTTGGCTTCATTGATAAAGTCGGCGACAATCAGAAAGTACCCCGAAAATCCCATGCGCTTGATAATGGAGAGTTCGTGATCCAGGCGAGTGCGCTGCTCTTGGGTCGCGTTCGGATAACGCCGTTTGAATCCCTCTTCGGCCATGCGTCGCAGCGTTGACTCCTCTGTTTCGCCAGATAGCACGGGAAAACGGGGGATGCGGTACTTGCCGAGCTCCAGGGTCACGGAGCAGCGATCGGCGATGACGCGGGTGTTCGCGAGGGCTTCCGGCACATGGGCGAAGGCCTGTTCCAGTTCCGCAAATGGTCGCATAGAGAAGTCGCTGTCGCGCATCGAGAAGCGCGTGGGGTCGGCGACGTTCGCGTTCTTCTGGATGCAGAGCAGAACGTCGTGCGCCTCGCTGTCCAGGGGCCGGCAGTAGTGACTGTTGCACGTGGCAACCAGTGGGACATCCAGTGTGTTCGCCCAGGCAATGAGCTGCTGGTTCACTTCGTTCTGCCCCGTGACATGCGGCAGATCGTTGAGTTCAAAGTAGAGGTTGCCTTTGCCGAAGAAGGACCAGTACAGCTCCGTCAGTTCCCGGATACGCTGTCCGTCTTCCACGAGTGCCGCCTGCGGAATGGCCCCCGAAATGGGGCCCGTGAGTGCGATGAGCCCCTTCCCGAATTTCGCGAGCAGCTCGCTGTCCACGCGTGGCTTGTAGTACATGCCTTCGAGTGCGGCGTGCGTTGCAAGCTGAAGCAGATTCAGATACCCCTCATCAGTTTCGGCCAGCAGCACCAGAGGATAGCGCTTGGTATCGGTGCCGCTCTCCTGATCGAAACGCGTACGTGTCGCAATGTACGTCTCGAGACCGAGTATCGGCTTGAGCCCCGCTTTTCTGGATGCCTGATAGAACTCCACGAGACCGTAGACATAGCCCTTATCCGCTATGCCGACTGCGCTCTCGCCGAGTTCCTTCGCACGTTCCACGATCTCTTCGGGACCGGGGAGCGCCTCGAGGAGAGAGTAGGTGCTATGGCAGTGGAGATGAACAAAGTCCGTTGCTTTCATGAGAGGGGTGAAATGCGGTTTTTCATCAGGAGTACCAGAATATCAGAGTATCAGAATATTAGGGACTGCTCATACCAACTTGCATTCAAATCGCTACCAATCCAACAGCTCCTATGCAGCCGAGTGAGTTCGGACTTTTCCGCTATCCCCTCTCCCCTTCGGGAAGGGGGAGAGGGGGGTGAGGGGACTCAACATTCGTCATGTTTTACATGCAACTGCGTATCAGGTTTTCCTTGCACTGAATTTCCCGATATTCCAGTATTCCAAATACTCCAATACTCCAATACTCTCTCACAGTCCTGCTGCATTTTTACACTTATCTGCGACATCCTCGTCTAAGGCCGCGCCATTGATGTAGGGGAAGCATTCATCTTTGAAGATGATCTTGAGGACACGGTCCAGTTGTTCGTTGCAGGGACGGAAGATGCAGGAGGTGCGCAGGAAGGCGGCAAAATCGCGCACGAATTTTCGTATACCTGTATCCGATGCTTGCACGGTCAGGGCGAGATTACGCACCTCTTTACGCAGAGGCACCAATGTTTCCATCACCCGGAGAGGGGCGTCGATGGTTTTGGCGACCTGCATGCTCTCCTCCCTGGCTTGCTGCAGACTGAATTTTTGCAGGTATTGCTGCACATCAAAGCGCGCGCCCAGAAGCCAGAAGAGCATGCTGTTTTCCATGTTCTGCGCGGCCTCTTTCTCGGGGGTGCCATCCTGTAGTTCGTTGGCATTGCGCAGATACGCGGGGGGGAGGCGCTGGCTGCCCCAACTGTTCCACAGGAGGGCGAGCTTGGGCATGAGAACGATTTCGTTCGATGAAAACGAGAAAGGCCCGCGCCGCTCCCAGAAGGTGATCCCTTCGGGGAGCTTCTCGTCTTCCGCGAGGCAACCGTTCTTCACTTTGTGTGTCCGCTTGCTGCCCGCCCCCGCTCCGAAATTCGAAAGGTCCGTTTCTCCTCCGCCCAGAAGCCGCTCGAGATTCACGATGGTGTCTTTGACCGTGCCGATGTCCGCAATGGCGGCATCCCGGTCTTCCACCAGTTTCTTCAGGCCTTCTATTTCCCTGCTGATGCCTTCAGGACCGTTCGATCGGCTCTCCAGCACCGAGAGATCGCAACCGTATCCCACTCCGGTGGGCGGCAGATAATCGGTACTGAAGGGACAGGGCTCCTCTTCATCCTCCCCCCCCGTTTCCGTCGAGGTACATCCTGCCTGTACGCACGCGTACCGTCGCTTGAAGGCAGTTCCTCTGTTCTGTATGCATTCCGTATATCCATTCTCGTCCACCTGTGCACAGGTGGTATTCCTTTCCTCCCCTTCCTGGTCCGTATCTCCGGGGCAGCACCAGAAGGGCGGTGGATCGAAGGAGTACACTTCTCCCTCCTCTTCATCCACGTACGTGGGATCCCGTGCGCCCAGCAGGAGTGCTTTGTAGCGGTTGTTCAGGTACCGCTGCATAGAGATCAACTTCACGGCTTCCGAAATGCGTCCTGCATCAATGGCATCATTCTTGCGGATTCTCGCGCGTTCCATCCATCCCTCGATGATCAGCGTATCGAGACGCAGGCACGGGGAATTCTCAATCAGATCCTGCTGCTGCTCGACGATGCGCAGATCCGTATCGACCGTCAGCAGGATGGCGCCGGTGATCCTGTCGAGCCAGAACAGCTTGAGTGCACGGTCGGAGGAGGTATTGCCGCCCCCTGCGGCATCGAGCCCCGCGCGGACGCGGCGCACAACGCGCTCCATGTAGGGTGAGACCGGGGGCAGATCGGCGTACTGATCTCCGGCCGCCAGCACCATCGGAGGGAACGTGAGCAACGAGAGGCCGGTGAGCAGCAAAGACATGCGTGTCATTAATCCGAGGAAGACGAAGCAGTACAGAAATCAGGTTTTTCCGTCGCGGTACGCGGACAGGTCGAGAGCGGGAATTTTGTATTTTCCATTGCATTGAGCAGCTGATTGCCCGCGCGCAGGGAATCGGAGAGCGCCATGCTCGCCCATGAGAGGTAACGCGTCAGCAGCGAGGTGCCGATACGCGTTCCCATGCCCTGGGTCATACGCTGCAGCGAGGCGGTCGGCGTGTCGTTCTCCTCGATCTGCGATGCGAAGCTGAGAGCGGTCGAGACATAATCGCTGGTGGGGATACTCAATCTCCGTTCGTAGTCGAACTGGCAGAGAATCGGCGGGGTCATGGCAGGGAGACCGTTCAGCTGACAGAGTGCGCGATCCAGCGACTCCACGAGCAGGCGCGGATTGTAGGCGGGGGTGAGAGGCGGCGAGACGGCGGGGAGCGTGATCAACCCGCCCGTCAGCGAATCCGTCGCCGCGCAGGAATCCCAAGGGAAAGATTCATCGCCCACGTTGAGCGCCATACGGCCCGGAATGACGCGCGATTGCTCGATGGATTGCTCCACGCACTGGCCGATGTAGCAGAGATTGTTGCCGATAGTGTTCTGGTACTTGGTCTGGCAGCCGGGGGAACAGGCGCCGTTGAGACCCTCGATCATCGAGATGATGCGGGCATCGAGTTTGGCGATGCCTTTCAACCATTCCGCGCTGACTTCGTCGCAGGAGGGGAAATTACTGCCGGGTTCCCGCTCTTTGCGGTTCAGCACCTCCTCGATCTTGTCTTTGACATCCGCAGCACTGAGATCCGAGCACGGCTTCTCGCCGTAATTCTTGCAACTGATATTTGCCAATCCTCCGGTACATTCCTCAATCGAAACACCGGCCTCATCGAGCACACCGTCCTCGGCGAGCACACGGCAGGAAACCGTATTGGCTTCCATCTCGCTTGCGCAGCAACGCTCGACGGTGTCGAAAATCTTGGTATGCGGCGGCAGGTTGCACAACTGCTGGGTATGCACCAATTCGTGGATGAGATTGGTGCGCAGGACCGCGCGTGGTGCGCTTCTATTAATGCAAATGTGAATCACGCCGTTGTCGTCTTTGGGTTCGGTGACGGCCGAAGCCCCGTCCATACAATCATCCTTGCAGCGCACATCGAGGCGGCAGAGAGCACAGTCTCCCAGTGGCAGCGGCCCATCCTGATCTGCCGATGGCGGTGACATATTTTTGAGTTCCTCTGACGGGATGCGCCACCAGCTTGTGCGGCAGATATCGGGACCGGATTCTGTGAGTGCGACGGGTTGCTTGGCCTGTGCGGGCTTGCATTCCGTCAACACGATCGAGTCGGGTTCTTTATCCTCAATGTCGGCATTGCACCGGTCATGCCGCATCGGGCGGCAGAGGTAGCCGTCGCGTGCGAAGGGCAGATGGCACAGGCCCCCCTCCTGTTCCGTGGGTTCCCTGGGAGGGTCTTCGTACCTGCCGCCGGGGCGGATCAGAAAGCGGTCAAAGACCGTGCAGTATGATTCGCCCATCTTGCCCGGATCGCAGTTATCGCCACCCAATATTCCGATGGGCACTGTTTCGAGCATCAACTGCCAGCCAAGACCAACGTCCCGTCTGATCTCGCTGTTCACATTCTCCACCATCATCCAGACGATGACGTTGGGCGGAGTCTCCAGAATCCGAAGAGGGAAGATGACGATCTCTCCCCGTGCGAGAGGGGGATCGAAAGTAAGGGGGTCTTGCGGAAGCGCGTTGCGGATAGCGGTGAGGGCGCGTTCCAATGTGCAATTACGTGCTTCTGTTGCCTCAAACAGCTCATTCGGTCCCTGGGATTCCCTGCACGGCTCTCGGTCGAATACGGCGATGCCGTAGCGGTACCGGTTGACACTTCCCGCAGATGCCTGCTCCCGTCCAAGGGCCTCTGACACGGCATCGAACATGCCGTCCGTCACGCTATCCGGCCGGGGGACGGCACGGATGAGCGGAAAAACCTCGGGGGTCAGCAGGGCGTCATCCGCGCTGCGCCAGAGATTCCGGATTGTGAGCGTGCGTTCCGCAATGGTGAAGATTTCACCCATGTTTCCGATCACACCCGTTTCGTAGCCTGCCGCAATGTGGAGCAGATCCGTCGAGAGCGTGCGTGTGTCGATGATATCCATGCCCCAGTCGCGGAACATCTGGTACGTCTGCGGACAGGCGTCAAATGTGCCGTTATATTTCTCGCAAAAATCATCGAGCCGCGTTTCGAAAGCCGCTTTCACCACCTCGGTCATATCTGACGCGGTTTTACCTTCAGGGATCATATTCTCCTGCTGCGCCAGTTGAACGACGTAGCTGATGATTTGTTCGTCGACGCCCTCCAGCGTGCGTTCCTGCAGAGTGATTGTATGCATGTTTTCGTAGAGTTGCAGGTCGCCGAGACTTTGAGCACAAGCACCGCCTGCGGTCAGGAGCAGCAAAGCGAAGCCGGCGAAAGCGAAGAGGCGTTTCACTGGGGCAGATCACGAAGCGGATCTTTGGCATTCCAGATGCGGGGCAGGCAGGACCCGGCCTCCGCACCAAGGGCGAGAGCATTACGGATGTCGATTGAGGCGCGCTCGATGCACTGCAGCTCCGTATGGAGCGGGAGCAGACGGCTCAGGCCTGCCAACACGGCAAGCGAGCGATTGAGCGTGGGCCGGGCGGTCACGAGCTCCTGAGCGATGATTCGATCCTCTTCCGCCACCTCCGCGATCAGTCCTCCCAGCAGGATATCAGTGGACTCTCCCTTGGCTTCCAGTTTGCTTTCCAGCTCCTTCATCGCATCCGGGTGGAGGAAGTAGAGCCTCTCCTCCAGGGCGCACTCGTACGCGCGCAGATACTCCAGCAGAACGGAACTCATCTCCCACTGACTGACGGATGTGCTTTTCCAACTGGGGAGCTTTTTGGACAGCTCCTGCAATTTGGGTCCGCCCGGGAGCACGTCATTCCCCGTTGCCGCGGCGCACTGCGGCGCGCGTGAAAACGACTGAAGGTGCTCTTCGATGACGGCCGCGGCGGTTTCGTGGTACAGCTTCGGCCACCGGGCGAAATTGGTATCCCCGAAGGGAAGCTGCATGTAACTCTCCGTGAAGCGGGAGCAGGGGGTCAGGATGGAATTCTCGGCTTCGCGTTTCATGAGAAGGCTGACGCTCGTCGCCGTGAGTTTTTTCGAGTTGGCGACGATGCCGGCACAGAGCGCCGCCAGCAGGAGGAAGACGATCAGGCCGACGATGCGCGCATTGCGGGAAATCATTAATCCGGATTGGGTGCGGGGGCCTCATCGCAACTGGCGATGAAGCAGGGGATGCGATACAGGGCGCCGACAAGCTCTGCGGTCTTGCGCAGAGAGTTTGTGAGCGGCCAGCGGAATTCCTGCAGGAAAGCATCCATGTGCCCCGACAGCTGGAGTAGGGAGCGATACGAGGCGTCATATTCCGTCGTCAGCTTGAGCAGATCTTTCTCGCGCTCCACCATACCGTCCCGCACCAGGCGGCAATAGGTAAGCAGATCGGCCTCCTCCACCCTGCTGCGTTCCGCTGCGTACAGGTGACAGCCCGGGAAGGTTTTTCGCTTTTCCTCGATGCACCCGGGTACAGTCACGATCACCTCCTGCGGCTCGGCGCTCCCCTGTCCCAGGGAATTCTCCACAACCTTGCAGACGATCGTGGAACGGCACTTGAGAGCGCGGTATGCCTGCGTGAGGTAGGGCACCAGATCCGAAGTCGCGACCCGGCGGGTTTCGAAAATCCCTTTGCGCACAGGCAGTTCGTTCCGGTCACTCATCTGCGTGTCGCTCCGATCCGTATCTTCGTAACCCGGCGAGACCGAGCGCCAGGTATTATCCTTTTCCTTGATCCACGGAATGCCGTCCGTGTCGAAGCGGATTTCGTTGATCGGAGCATCTTGTGCTTTCTTCTGACCGAAGAGGACGCTGCGGTACAGGCGCTGCTCTTTGGAGAGAGCTTTTTCCACCAGCGCACGGCATGTTGCGACATCGGCGTTGACGACAGGCTCCGACCAGCTGATCACCGGCAGGATCAGCAGCAGGAGCGCGAGAGGCCAAAGAAGAAATGGACGAAGGGTCATCGTTTACGGGGAAGAGCTGCTCTGCCGGAAACGGGTGGTCGGGAGCGAGATGGGGGAGGGCAGGTTGAAAGAAGGCAGCATATCCTCCGGCGTGACGGTGTAGGGGAAGGAACTACTGCTGTTGCCGGGGATTGTTTGCTTTCTCAGCCGGTTACGCAGGTTGGCAAGATCTTCCTTGTTCAAATCTTCCTTTATGCCCTCCACACGCCATCCCTCGCGGGCGAATGTTTTCTGCACATTGAGGATCTGGCAGGCCCAGTCCTCGCGCGGGCAGGGGGGATTGGCCGTCGGCGGGACGAATTTCGTGCTCGGGAGCCGTTCATCTGAATGCGTATCTTTGACGACAGCCGTCCGCTGCAGGCCTCGCGCATCAAGGTCCTCCTTCAGCTGAACGGCAGGGCGGGCTCCGATACGCGTGAAGCGCTCCAGGAGATCCATTTCGACGTGGATACATGGCATCACTTTGAGATTCCGGCAGTCCCATTTTTTCTCGGGGACATCCTGTTCCGGGTAGGTCGTGATGCTGTCCCAGAACGTTTTATACGTCTCATCCATTTTCGTGATGATTTCCGAGATGCGGTCCATCACCTGCCCGATCTCGGGCGGCAGATCCGCGATGACCGGATTGATGAGAGAGGGAGAAGACAGGTGAATGATTTCGGTCGGGAAGAGATTATCCAGCACCTCCTGATAAATTGATGGCACGGGCGGAAGATCCGGAAGCTGGATTAACTCATTGAGCTGCGCGAAGACATCGTTCATATCTTCGTAGAACGCAGGCGGATTGAACAGCGACTGCTTCAGCCGGATCTGGATGGGGGTCAGGACGGGCAACAGAACCGTGCCGGTCGAAACCCGCAATGCCGTAAAGTCATACACGAGGTCCGGCAGCATTTCGATCGACAGGCGCGGGAGTTTTTCTTCCTCCAGATCGTTAGCCGGGGGATCGTCGATGTTCAACTGCAGATCGCGCACGTCATTGTCGGATGGGCCCGGCATCCAATCATCCAGGAACGAGTAGACCGGCGTCGTGAAACGATCATTGCGGCACCAGGGCATGTTGGTCCGGTCATGGAAGACGCGGTACTTCTGTTGGATTTCCTCCCACTTCGGCTTCAGGGCGAGGCTCTGCTGCCGCACGGCGGCGTAGCGCTGCCAGGCTCCGTAATTCTGCGTCAGCCAATCACCGATCGCCCGCATCATGGTTCCCTGGTAGGTGAGCAGCCGCCCGATGTACCGGGCCAGCTCCCCACGGAGTGCCCGCACCTGATCGATGCGCTCCGCGTAGTCCTCCAACTTTTGGGCTGCACTTGCAGCTTTGATCTTTGCTTCATCATCCAATGGTCCCTGCTCCTCGCCCCAGCGTTTCCAGCCCTGCGCGAGCGCGCGCAGTTCCACGGGCGAGGCGAGCGGCACGACGAGCGGCACCGGTTCCTCCCGCACATGCAGGAGGAGCCCGTTCTGCAGGTAGGCGCTGACCTCCGATAGCAGGTCCTCGGGCGAGGAGTGAATCTGAACATCGATCATTTGCTGGTTCGCGGGTCGCGCATTCCGGGAGCTACTACTTCGCGGGGTCAGGAACGGATCGGACAGATCCAGCCCGACGGAAGCCGGGGTCGGCAGGATGAGGCGCAGGACGGAAGCCGTGAAGAGCTTGTGGGACTGTGTCTGCTGTTCCTGCCACCATTCCGTGATCATACGGCGGCCGGGACGGTTCGTATTCACGGAATCATCCGTGGAACGAATCAGGCTTCCGCTCGAGAGCGGGCGCCCGGCATCCAGTTGCGCCGTCGCCACGAGGTCCGCGTTGTCGAGTTGCAGTAGGGGAAAGAGGTTGTCTTTGGGTGAAGATTGGAGCGTTTTTCCATTCAATAACGAAAATGCATCACTGAAGCCATTGACCCACAGATTGTTGCGCGTATCGCGCCCGGCGTCGCGTTCGTAGGCCGGGTCGGCCAAGTCTGAATTTTGGCCGTACTCCCCTTTTCCCTGTTGGGAATTTTTCATATCGTCGAATCGTTTGCTCGCATCGTCCAGCGTGATGACACAGCGATAATCCTCTTCTTTGGTCCGGTGGATTTTGGGATCGAACTCTTCGTACCGGCAGTAGCAGTCCACCGGGATGTCGTCTCGGTGCGTGTCATCCTGCGGAACGTCCGGTACGGCGTCGCGGACGAAGCTCACCAGGTAACGTCGATAGATGGAGACGTATTCCCGGCCATTGGGCGCGTTCTTACCCTTGCGGCAACCGGTCTGTTCCAGGTCAGCGGGAACCTCTCCGTTGTCATCAAAGCCCGGATTATTCCGGTCCTCGAGGCCGTCGCCGCTGCAGGCGATGCAGTTGCGTTCCGCATCGGTTTCGCGGTCATCGACTTTCGCGTCAGAGCAGCAGTAGAGCAACTCATCGACGGCACACGTCACAGTCGCATCCGGATGCATATCCTGCAAACGGGCGTCCACACCCGCCCATAACTCGTCGCCCGGTAGGCACCAGTCGCCGTTGTCGATGTTCCGGCAGGGGCTCATTTCTTCCATGGTCTCGGATGCCGGGAACGGAGTGCCATCCGCGGCAAGCTGTATCCATTGCGCGGTGCACTTCTGGTGGCGTTTCACCCACGCGTTCAGATCATGGCACATCTGTCGGCATTCTTCGGGGTTTCTACAGGGGGGTTCTCTTGGACATTCGCTGAAATATGGGTAACTGTTGCCGCACTCGAACACTTCGCACACCGTGGACCAGCCAGTCGCCTTCTCCGAAGACGGGAAGATAAAGCCGTCTTCCAATGCTCCCGACGTCTCGTCGCGCTTCGCAAGACCTCCTTCCGCCACTTCCGGAACCAGCGCCCCGGCATCCATGACGATGCCCTTGCGACCGGGAGCGCCCGTGACAGTGGGGATTCTGCTTTCCACATGCTCGTTGAAATTCCATCCACCGCACTGGGCACTCTCAATATCCGCTTGCACTTCACTCACATTCTGCTGCACGGCGGTGAAATCAACAGGCTCGTCGATCTTGAGGGCGTTCGCAGTACGCACCGAGAGAGAAGCTGCCGTCAGCAGACCTGCCACAATGATGAGAGGGGATTGCAGGCGCACGCGCATCGTGGCCGGTATCGTAGCATGTTAAGGCGCAGAGCGTGGGGCGTAGGGCGTAGGAATTCGAAATCAATTTCACAGCGGTTCCCGTCATTGTTCAACTCCATTCGTTTGCTCCGGGCATTCGCTGGTGTACCTTCCCCTTCCACGATCGTGCGTGGCCTCCTTTATTTATTTTCTCCCATACAGCATGTTCTCCCTCAATCGTGTGCACATCATCGGCTATCAGACGCAACCCGTCGAACTCAGGCAGACCCCAGGCGGTACGAGCGTGGTTGATCTGAATCTGGTCGTGCCGTATTCCTTTCAGTCCGAGAAAGGTGAGGCGCTTTCGGGGCGCGCATTCCATACGGTGACGCTCTGGGGTTCCATGGCGGATTTTGCCGGCCAGTACGTCCGTCCGGGCGCGCAGATTTTCATTGGCGGAAGGCTGCAGACGGATTCCTGGGAAGATCAGACCACGCACGAGAAGCGCAGCAAGACCAAGATCGTGGCGCTCGACATGATTCTGCTCGATCCGAAGGACGGGCAGCAGCCGACTCCCGAAGGAGCCAAACTCACACTGGCCGCGGTGAACCGTGCCGATATCGTGGGCAACGTGACGCGCGATCCCGAGATCCGCACGACGACAGGAGGCAAGCAGGTGCTCACGCTGGGAGTGGCGACCAATGACCGATGGAAGGAGCGTTCCACCGGCGAGACCAAGGAACGCGCAGAGTTCCACAACGTCGTCATCTGGGGCGCACTGGCGGAGGAGGTGGGCAAAATCGTGCGCAAAGGCAGCCGTGTCTTCGTATCGGGCCGCGTGCAGACGCGCAGCTGGGAGACGCAGCAAGGCCAGAAGCGCACTACAACCGAGATCGTCGCCGATCAGTGCGCGCTTCTGGGTGTGCGCAATGCCGCAGCGCTTGAAACCGTCGAGACGAGTGCGCAGCGCCACGTCGGTCGCGACCGACGTGGCAGCGGCGTTCCTCAGGAATCCGGCACCGCACTGACGGAGGCTCCTTCCGGCGCGGCCGTTTCTTCCCCCGATATCCCCGAGATCCAGTACGCCTCGGAAGTGAAAGTCGAAGATCTTCCCTTCTAGTATTCCCGCATCAGGAGGGACGGGTGTTCCTCTGCTCAAACCGGATGCACTGTGCCAGCTGTGCGCGGTCCAGGGCAAGACGGCGATTCAGTGCCGTTTGCAGTTGCTGCTGCGGTGTCGGGGATTGCTGTGGCAGCCGATCGTTCCGCACAGGCGGGTGGAGACACATGTGAATGTCCGGGTGCATCGGGCGGAGCATCGAGAGAATCTATACCTCTTTCTCTGTGGGATGCAAAGCCGTCTTTGCACGGTGTTATTGCAACAGCGCCCCCGACTCTTCGATGAAGCGCATCTCGAGTTCGAGCGGCGACCCTGTTTTCTCGCGGATTTCCGTGACGAGGCTCTTGGCGTCGTCGTAGGTGCCGTTTCCTGTATTGATGAGGAAGTTGGCGTGCTTGTCACTCACCTGCAAGTCGCCAACTTTGGCGCCTTTCAGGCCGGCGGCATCGATGATCTTCCAGGCCGGCGTGCCGTTCATTGCCTTGAAGCAGGAGCCGGCCGTACGGGTGAACGGTTGCGCAATGGAGCGCTTTTTCAGGAGCGTATTGATATCACTCTCAATCTCCTTCGCCGCGCGCGACGGCACAGAGAGTGTCGTCTTCCACAGGAGAGGATGGTCCAGATGCTTGAATATGCTTTCCCTGTAGCGGAACTCACACTCCTCCCGCGAGAATGTTTTCCATTCCCCGTTCAGCAGGACGGTCACCGTCTGCACGAAATGGTCGATCCATATTCCCTGCGGTCCCTGTCCGGCGTTGCCGAAGAGCGCTCCGCCCACCGTTCCCGGGATTCCCGTCAACGGAGAAAGATCCAGTCCGCGTTTGGCGAGCTGCGTCACGACGGTGGCGAGCGAAGCACCCGCATCAACACGCACGGTATTGCCGCTTACGTCGGTGGCGTTCGCAAGTACGCGCGCCACCAGAGCCCCGATTGTTCCGTCGGCGAAAATCGTGTTGGACCCGGCACCCAGCACAATCATCGGTACGTTGTTCTGTTGTGCAAACTGCCACGCTTCTTCCGCATCCCGTTGCGTCTGCAATTCCGCGTAGTATCGCGCATTGCCGCCGATGCGCATGGTGGTGCGGGGCGCGAGAGGGATGAGCTCCTGGATCTGCATTCCCCCTCACCCTAGCCCTCTTCCCGGGGGAGAGGGAAGGCAGTAAGCTATTTTCTCGAGAGGAACGAAGCCGTGCGCTCCATGATGTCCGCGATGCGCTGGGCGCGGGCCAGTTTTTGCAGGCGCGCCAAAACCACCGTGAGCACGGCCAGACAGACCAGTCCTCCGGCGATGAGCATGAGTTCCGCGGAACCGAGGTTGTACCCCAGTGCCGTGAGCGCCACTTGTCCCAGCGCGAAGACGAAGACGCCGAACAGGGCCCCCACTCCCAACGTGACGATGATGAGGTGCGCGCGGTTTTCCTGGCTGTCCTGCGGGGCGCTCGCGAGTTGCGTGAGGAGTTCGCTCGAGAGAATCACGGGCTCCTTATCCCACTGCCTGAAGAGCTGGAACACTTTGCGCTGCAGGACCAGACCGACGAACGTGCGGAAGGGCACGGATGTTTTTCCGGTGATCACGGCTTTACTGCTTTCTGTCTTAAGCTCGATTTCGAGATCGGCTGTTTCGGGCATTGGAGGAGGGGAAGGCAGAAGGGATCTTAGCATGAATTCCCTTTGGCTATTGCTCCGGAGCCGACTCGCCGGCATGTAGGGTCATGGCATGCCATGACTCTACTCAGCAGGGCCTTCCCCTTCACGCCCAGTGACGGCGGACCCCCAACGGTTGTTGCGTTCTGTTTTGTTGAGACGTCCCATCGGGACGTCTTTATGTTATTTCTGGAGGCTGGTCCGGGCCACTTCCAGCCGCAGAAGCGTCGTCTCCTTTCCCAATGCCACGGCCACTTCAAATGCTCCGGGACTGTAGGGAAGGCCCGTAAGAGCAGCGCGGAGCGGCCAGAGCAATTGTCCCTGCGTCAGTTCCTCTACCTTGGCGCGGGCGAGCAGCTTTTCCTTGAGCGAATCGACCGTCCATTCATCCTCAGAAATTTTCTCTAGGGTTTCCACCAGCACTTTAAAAATCTTCGGCAGTAGTTCCCGTGTAACTCTCTGCTTTCCGTTGGCGAGAAGATCCAGATCAACTTTCGGGTCCACATAGAAGAACGTGAGCATATCGGGTCCTTCCTTGAGAAAAGTTACACGTTCGTGAATGAGAGCTGCCTTGTCTTTGAAGTGGGCATCATGAGCGGCCTCGGGAAAGCGCTCCGCCGTGAGCTCCTGCAGCCGGTCGGCGAATTCCGCAAGCGGCAATCTTCGGATCCACTGGCCCTGCAGCCAGTCCAGTTTGGCCAGATCGAAGATCGCCCCCGCCTTCTGCACGCGCTCCAGCGAAAATGCTTCTGTCAGTTCCTTGAGAGAAAACAGCTCCTGCTCCGTGCCGGGATTCCAACCGAGCAGCGCGAGAAAATTGATGAGTGCCTCCGGCAGATATCCTTTTGTCATGTACTCTTCCGCCGCGGTGTCCTGCTGACGCTTGCTGAGTTTGGTACGGTCGGCGTTGAGCAGCAGCGGCACGTGCGCGTACTTCGGCGGCGTCCATCCCAATCGCTCGAAGAGCAGCAGGTGCTTCGGGGTGGAGCTGAGCCATTCCTCGCCGCGGATCACGAGGTCGATTTCCATGAGGTGATCATCCACCACGTGCGCGAGATGGTAGGTGGGGAACCCGTCGCTCTTCAGCAGCACCTGGTCATCTATCGTGTGTCCCTGAAAAGCGACCTCCCCGCGGATTTCATCGGTGTAGGTGAAAACGCGCTCGTGCGGCACGAGCAGACGGATGACGTGCGCATCCCCCCGGGCCAGCTGCTCCTCCACTTCCTTTTTGGGCAGATGGGCGCAGTGCCGGTCATACATGGGTGCCTGCTTGCGGGCCATCTGGCCTTCGCGCATCTGCGTCAGACGTTCGGGAGTGCAAAAACAGGGGTAGGCGTGTCCATCGTTCAGGAGTTGTTCGGCGTATTTCCGGTAGAGCTCCAAACGTTCCGATTGGATGTACGGACCCTTCGTTCCCTCTTGCGCAATGATGCCCTTGCGCATCATCACTCCCTCATCGGGATCAAGCCCCGCCCAGTGCAACGTGCGTAGCATATGCTCCACGGCCCCCTCGACGCTTCGTCCCTGATCCGTATCTTCGATGCGCAGCAGAAAACGTCCCTTGGTCTGCCTGGCAATGAGATACGCAAAGAGGGCGGTGCGCAGCCCGCCTACGTGCAGAAAGCCGGTTGGGGAAGGGGCGAAGCGGGTACGCATGTGCAGAAGGTACGGTAGGCAGGGAAAGTACAGTAGGCAAAGAAGGTACGACAGACGACAGAGAACTCCACGTGCCTTACGTACAGTACCTACTATACCTCTCTTCCCTCTCCCTTACTTCACCACTTCCACTGTAAACGTCACCCTTCGACTTTGCTCAGGGTGACTGCACAAACACAGGAGACAGTGTTTCTCATGGACGTGGCTTTTCCCGTTTAATTCACCACTTCCACTGTAAACGTCACCGGATCCACCGGATTGTCATTCGCTCCCGTCGGAACGGCGCTGATGGCATCCAAAACGTCCATTCCGCCCGTCACGCGCCCGAAGGGAGTGTGCTTGCCCACGAGCCACGGCGTGCCGTCGGCCCGCGTGATGATGAAGAACTGGCTTCCGTTGGTGTCGGGTCCGCGATTCGCCATGGCGATCACGCCGCGCACGAGCGGGATGGGATTATTGGCGGTTTCATCTTCGAACGTCGGTCCGAATACGCTTTCGCCTCCGGTTCCATCTCCATTCGGATCCCCTCCCTGAATCATGAAATACTCGATCACCCGGTGAAAGGTGAGGCCGTTGTAGAAGCCGGTGCGGCTGAGCACGACAAAATTCGTCACGGCCTTGGGCGCGCTGTCGGCATCGAGCTCCAGCGTCACGTCGCCCAGACTGGTCTTGAGAATCACCGTGTGCATGCCGGTGAGCAGAGTTCCGTCGAAGGCGTCTGCAGAGGGGGGGGTCACAGTTTCGGGGGAAGGTTCTTCTGATGGATTTTCGGCGGGAGGCGAGAGTTCTGCCGCGGGAGGAGGGTTCTCCGCAGCCGGAGTATTTTGCTGCCCGCATCCGACGAGGAGTGCAAGCGCAAACAGCGGGATGAGGAAGACGTAGTACTTTTTCATATGTGACCGCGGCAGGCTACCCGTCCCCTCAGGATCAGGCAAGTTGCCGTGCAATGACTTCGGCAATCTGTCGAGCCGCCTCCGGGTGGTGAAGGGTGCGTATGGCGCTGCTCATGATGTGCCTTGAATCCTGTGCTTCGATCAAGTGACGGACCGTGGGGACAAGGGCATGCGCCAATCGTTTTTGTTCCAGGAGGATGCATCCGCCTGATGCCACGGCGACTTCCGCGTTCCTGCGCTGGTGGTTGTGTGCCACTCCCTCCAGCGGGACGAGAATCGCGGGCAATCCTACGGCGGCCAACTCCATGAGTGTTGTGGCTCCCGCACGACTTACGGCAAGGTCGGCAGCCGCGAAGAGGTGGGGATATTCGTCCGTGGCGAACGGGCACTGCCAGTAGCCGGGAACATCGCCGACGACTGTTTCTTTCCCCCGGCCCGTGAGATGGATGATCTCGCAGCAGTCGAGCAGATCCTGCAGGTGATGTGCAACCGCCTGGTTGAGCGCCAGTGCGCCCTGACTGCCGCCGACAACCAAGAGCACCGGCCGTGTCCGCGACAGGCCGGTGATACCCAGCCCTTTCTGGCGTGATCCTGCTGTCATGTCTCCCCGGACGGGGATGCCTGTGCAGACAGCCTTAGAATTGTTGATGCTGTCTGCAAAGCCCGTGCAGATCGTCACCGCCCAGCGTCCAACGATCCAATTGGCCCAGCCGCTCACTGCATCCGATTCGTGGAGGATGATGGGGATCCGCATCCGCCTGGCAGCGAAGCACACAGGAAGACTCACGTATCCCCCTTTGCTCACAATCACCGCAGGCCTGTGTTCCTGAATGATCCGCCGTGCCGCCCGCACAGCGTGCATGAAGGCAAATGGGAATCGCCATGACAGTCGCGGGGCATTGATCGCTGTGGCAGCAAAGCCTGCCTGTTCGACAAAGGGGACATCTTCGGCTCGTGCGCTCACAATGAAGTGTGCATGAACGCCGGGACGGAGCTGCTGGAGCGCCCGGGCGACTGCGATGCCCGGGGCGACATGCCCGATCGAACCGCCGCCGACGAAGAGAATGCACTGCGCAGACATGCTGAGTTTGGGCTTTTCATCATACAGGGCCGACACGTTCATGCGCGCGAGAAAGACGCTGTTCTTTTCTCCGTTCTCCGTGCACTGGCGGCGGCCTGCGTCGAATACATCGAGATATTGAGCAGAATGCCAACGGCGATGAGCAGGGAAATGAGCGAGGAGCCTCCGTAACTGATGAACGGCAGCGTGATACCCGTGAGCGGGAAGAGCGCAAGATTCACGGCGATGTTGAGCACGGTCTGAAAGGCGATCCAGGTCGTGATGCCGGTGGCGACGAGAAAGCCGAAGCGATCCGGCGCCTCGCGCGCGATCTTGTAGCCGCGCCAGATGAAAATGCCGAACATCGCGAGGATGATGAGCAGCCGGAAAAATCCCAGTTCCTCCGCCATAGCCGCGAAGATCGTGTCGGCCTGCACCTCGGGAAGGTATCCGAATTTCTGCACGGACTTTCCGTAGCCGACCCCGAATGCCCCTCCGCTGCCGATGGCGATGAGCGCCTGCTTGATCTGAAAGCCGATCGTCTCGGAGATCGAAGGATCTTCCGGCGAGAGGAAGGCGCGAAAGCGGTTACGGATGTAATCCTTCTGAAGAATGAGAGGTAAGCCGAGAATCCCCGCCATCGTACCGCCCAGAATCACGTGCCCGATATTGCCGCCCGCCACGAAGAACATGATGACGGCAATCGACGAAAGTACGAGAAACGATCCCAGATCGGGCTGCAGTGCCACGAGCACCGTGCTCAAGCTCAGGAGCGTTGCGAACGGGACAAACCCTTCTTTCCATGTACTGATGAGCTGTTCGCGTTTCTGCAGCCACAGCGAGAGATAGAAGATGAGAGTGAGCTTGAGCAGTTCCGACGGTTGCATGGAGAAGAATCCCAGCCTCAGCCAGCTCTGTGCCGTTCCGTACTCCGCGCGCAGCCCGGGGAGGAAGACGGCGAAGAGCAGGAGCAGTGTTGCCCCGAAGAGGGGGAATGCCAGTCTCTGCCAGACGCGGTAGGGAACGAGCATGACGATGCCCATCGCCCCGAATCCGAAGAGCACGTGCCGGAAACTGCGCCAGAGGTAGAAGGAATTGCCCGGTGCATCACGGAGCCCCTGCGTGACGAGTCGCTGGGTGATCTGGTAACTCTCGAACACGCTCACGCTCGAGATCATGGCGAGCCCGAAGAGCGTGAGCACCACAGTAATGCCGAGCAGAAGAAAGTCCGTCCGGCGGAACATGAGGCCGGAAGCATAGCATGGGATGACGACCGTTACTCTTTTCCACCCTTTTCCGGTGGCAAAGGGTGGACGCCAGTTCCCTTACGCATAGCTTCTGCTACGGCCGGTAAGTTGCTTTCAGCCTTGTACCTTTTTTTGTACAAACCTCCATCCCCCAGCCCCTTCCTCCCGAGGAGGAAGGGGAGAGCTCCCTTGCAGTAGCCAAACAACTACAAAAAACAAACATTCCCCCTCTCCTCGGGAGAGGGGGCGAGGGGGAGAGGTTGAAGTATTTCAGGGCCTTCCCCTTCACCCCCCGTGTCGCGCCACCCCCATTCTAATAATGAAGATGCATGAAACTTGCGGCTGATAACCCATCTCTGATTTATTTTTTTGTATTTTTTATACAGAGTGTTTGCGAAATTCCCCGCAAGAAAGCTTTTTGATGCCTTCCAGCCATCGTCGGCAGAAGTGATCGTACGCGAAGGGCGAGTCGTCTGATTGCAGAAATCTGCTTTCGGAAATCCGGAACATTCTGCGCGAGCAGGACGAGAGACTGCCCCAGCGTTTCCATGCGTGCGAGTGACTGTTCCAGTGTCATGTGGTGATGGTGCAGTGCCTTCGCATCCGGCTCGTAGAACAGGCGCACACCTGCCTGCTTCATCCGCATACCCCACTCGATGTCCTCCCATCCGTAGAGCGAGAGATCTTCCCGAAAGTGAAACCGCCGCGCGACTTCCGTGGGTACGCTGATATTGCTTGTGTACGTGAAATGTTCCTGAATCTTTGCAGGAAGGAATCCGTGCGCGTACTTGCGTATTTTCGGATACCCGAACTGCCAGCCGCTTTTCTCGAGCCAACGCATAACGGGAGTGATCTCCACAACGGGGTCCCAGGTAACGAAGCCGAGGACGACTATTGGGGATTGGGGATTGGGGATTAGAGATTGGGATGCCCGATGAGCGGCGAGATGTTTTTCACACACATTCTGTTCCAGCAGAGTGTCGTCACCGATGAACAGAACAAAGGGAGCCGTTGCGCGTTTCACTCCTGCGTTCCGGGCCGCGCCCTGCTGGGATTTGGGAATCTCGAGGTAGGTGATAGGGCGTAGGGCGTAGGGTGTAGGGTTTTTGAAAAGCGCGGCTGTGGCGGGGTCCGGACCGTCGCTCACCACGATCACTTCCAATTCATCGGCGATGGTTTGCGTCTCGAGACACTTCAGGCACAGCTTCAGGATGTTCGGTCGCCGGTATGTGGGGATGACGACGGAGAGGGAGGGCATAACGAGGCAGTATGCAGTATGCAGTATGCAGTATGCAGGGAGAACGCTTTTTTGTGCCTTTCACAGAAGAAATGCTGCATACTTTCTCCATGCGTTGTTTGTTCGTCGATCTGGCCAGCCATTCAGGTCTCCTCGCTTGTGTTACGGAGGAGCGGGTCATTGCTTCAGAAGACAGCGATCACCGCGTCGGCGATCATGAGCTGATTCCGCTTTTCGAAAAAACTCTCCAGGCGGCAGGATGGAAGGTCGGTGATCTCACTCACTGTGCGTGCGTCACCGGTCCCGGAGGGTTCATGAGCCTGCGCGTTGCCGTGGCATTCGCCAATACGCTCATCCACCAGTTGAAGATTTCGGGAGCGGGGATTCACCTGAGTGATTTGTATGCAGCGAGGACCCCTCTCCCCAGCCCTCTCCCGCCGGGGGAGGGTGGTGCGGAGCGCCGGGAGAGGGGTAAAACACAGGAGGATTTTCTCTGGCTCCACTCCACCAAGAAGCATGAACTTTTCGTGCGGGGATTCGGTTCTTTTGCTTCACTCTGGCCGGAACCTTCGCATGTCACGATCGATGCATTCCTGGAGCGTCTGCCACAAGGAGCATTGTGGACTGGAGAATTGATTCCCGAACATGTTGCACTCTTCCAGGACACACAGTTGCAGCCGGCACTGCTTCGGTCTCTTGTTGGAATACTCCCTTCTTTCCTTGCGCGGCAGAAATACGGATCGGCATTGCTGGAGCCGTGGTACGGAAGGGGATGGTAAGAAAGACCCGCCTTTCCTCGTAAGATCGCTTTCGGGCTGCTATCCTCGCGTCTCGGACATGGGTGCCATCGATTTTCTCAACAAGTTTCTCGGCGATCCCAATGAGAAGGAGCTCAAGAAGCTCCGGCCGATCGTCGAGCTCGTGAAGCAGCAGTGCGCAACCGATGCGATCCGTTCCCTCACGCTCGAGTCGCTCCCCCGAAAGACGCAGAAATTCCGCGACCGCATTGCGAAAGGGGAAACACTCGGAGCCCTGCTGCCCGAGGCATTCGCCACCGTTATCCGCGCATGCGAGTTGCTGAAGGCATCGGGCAAGTCCCTCACCATCGGCAAGCAGACCTTCGTCTGGGACATGGTGCCCTTCGACGTGCAGGTGCTGGGCGGCATCGTGCTGCATCAGGGCAACATCTCCGAGATGAAGACGGGCGAAGGAAAAACACTCGTCTGTACCCTGCCGGTGTACCTCAACGCGCTTGAGGGCAAAGGCGTGCATGTCGTCACGGTCAACGACTACCTCGCCAGGCGCGATGCCGCGTGGATGGGCATGCTGTACGAAGCGCTCGGCCTCACCGTCGGCACTATTGTTCACGAGAAGTCGAACGACGAGCGCAAAGAGGCCTACGCCTGCGACGTCACGTACGGGACCAACAATGAATTCGGCTTCGACTATCTGCGCGATAACATGGTGACGTCCCTCAACCGTCAGGTGCAGCGGGGCCTGCACTACGCGATCGTGGACGAAGTGGACTCGATTCTCATCGACGAGGCGCGCACGCCGCTCATCATCAGCCAGCCCGCCGAGGAATCGACCGACAAGTACCGGCAGTATTCCATGCTGGTGGGGCAGTTGCAGGAGAACATCCACTACAACAAGGACGAGAAGCAGAAGACCGCCGTGCTCACCGAGGAGGGCGTCAAAAAAATGGAGCAGCTGCTCGGACTCGAGAACATCTACACCGAGAAAGGCTTTTCGGAAGTGCATCACATCGAGCAGGCGCTGCGGGCGCACGCCATGTACCAGCGCGACGTGGATTACGTGGTGAAGGAAGGGGAAATCATCATCGTCGACGAATTTACCGGCCGCCTGATGGAAGGCCGGCGCTACAGCCACGGGCTCCATCAGGCGATCGAGGCGAAAGAGAACGTGGAGGTGCAACGCGAATCGAAGACCCTCGCCACCATCACCTTCCAGAACTACTTCCGCCTTTTCAAAAAACTTGCCGGCATGACCGGTACCGCCAAGACCGAGGAGGAGGAATTCGAAACGATCTACAAACTCAAAGTCATCATCATCCCGACCAACAAACCCATGGTCCGCGATGACAAGGCGGATGCGATTTATCGCACGGTGGAGGCGAAATTCAGAGCGGTAGCCAAAATCGCGAAGGAGAAGTACGCCAAGGGGCAGCCGATTCTCATCGGCACCACGTCTATCGAAAAATCGGAAGCCATGAGCGCGCTCCTGACGCAGGAGAAGGTCCCGCATCAGGTGCTCAATGCCAAGCACCACGAAAAGGAAGCGGAGATCGTCGCGCAGGCGGGTCAGAAAGGGTCCGTGACCATCGCGACGAACATGGCGGGCCGCGGAACCGATATCAAACTGGGCGCGGGCGTGGCGGACGCCGGCGGACTCTGCATCCTCGGCACCGAACGTCACGAGGCGCGGCGCATCGACAACCAGTTGCGCGGCCGCTCCGGCCGTCAGGGGGACCAGGGAGAGAGCCAGTTCTTCGTCTCGATGGAGGATGACCTCATGCGGCTCTTCGGCGGGGACCGCCTGAAAGCCATGATGGAACGCCTGAAAGTTCCCGATGATGTTCCGCTCGAAAACGGCATGGTCTCGCGCTCGATCGAGGGCGCGCAGAAGAAGGTGGAAGGCCATAACTTCGATATCCGCCGTCATGTGGTGCAGTACGACGACGTGATGAACAAGCACCGCCAGATCATCTATGAGCGCCGGCAGAAGATCCTCGTGCGCCTTGCCCCGCACCAGTCGCTTCACTCCGATGCGGGGCAAGCCGAAGCCGATAATATCCCCGAAGAAGCGGTGGAGGCCCAGCCTCTGCATAAAGACATCCTTGCCGCGATCGAAAAGGAAATGCAGGCCCTCGCCGCCATCCACGCATCCAACATTGATCCCGGCGAATGGAACGTAAAAGAAATTGCAGAGAGTCTCTCTGCGCTGCATCCTGCGTTCGCCGAGGTTGCCACGGAACAGAAACTGCGGTCTTTCTCCACCACCGAGGAACTCGCCGCGGCTCTGGTGAAACTGGTGCAGTCGTTCTATGAGGCCAAGTGCAAAGAAGAGAAGCCGGCGACCGTGGCGCAGGCCGAACGCATCGTCACGCTCCGCTCCATCGACACGCACTGGATGGATCACATCGACGACATGTCGCATCTGCGCGAGCAGGTGGCGTTTGCCGGATATGCCCAGCGTGATCCTCTCATCGAGTACAAGGATCAGGGGTTCCGTCGGTTCCGCCAGCTCATTGCCACGATCGACTCCACCATTGTGCGTACGCTCCTGCAGGTTGATTTTGCACAATTCGCCGTGCGCGTCGCCTTTGAGAAACAACAAGAAGAGCTCCAAAATCTGCAGACCAATGCGGATCAGATTGCCGGTGAACTGGAGAAGACGGGCGTGGGCAGTCAGGGGTCAGAGAGCGGCGCCGCCCTGATTTCGAATCGGCCGGGAGCCCCCGCAAAGCCTGTTGCGGTCGGAAAGGCGCTCAAGATGGATCATGTGGGCCGCAACGATCCATGTCCGTGCGGAGCGAAAAAACCGGATGGTACCCCTATCAAATATAAACACTGCCATGGGAAAAATGTTTAATTTGTCATAAACAAAGCGGAGCCCTGAGCGAAGCGGAGCAAGTCGAATGGGCGGGAGCGGGAAGAAGTACAAGAAGTGCCACGGGAAGGGAATGTGAGTGTTGTCTGACTTGGAATCAGGATAGGATATTTTTCCTATGGAAAGATTTCCTGTCTCGCCAGATCGTTTGCCGCCACTCTTCGGCGGCGAGGATTCCATTTTGGGTATGACCCACGAAGGTCTGTGTGCCCACATTGTCCATGTGCTTCATGAGGATTTGGCAGACGCCCGACCAAATCCTGTCGCTTTCTGCGCACGTCATACTAGATCCCAGATTTTGGATATGGCTGCTACAGAGTCGATCCCCTTGCGTGAACTCGTTCCTTTTCCATCGCCACTTCCAGATGCAATACTCAGGGCGGGGATGCAGGAATGGCGGCGTCGGGGATGCTCGGCCGGGCATGTGCACACAATTGTTTCTGTACATGAGAGTGACGGAGATGGAATGCTGGTCCGGACGGACGGGTCCTCCAAGGTGATGTTTGCAGGCGAAGTCAGTGAAGTCAGGCTGGCAGAGCCGACAGAGGAGGATATGGTTCGGTTCATGCTGTCGTTTGATGCCTTTGGCGAAATTTGTAAGCCACCTGTCCCACCCTCCCCTGAACAACAGGAGCTGTTGGCGCGGGCCCGCGAACAATTGCGACGCCGACTCGGCACAGATGCTTCGTCCACCGGAGCTTGATCCGGTCTTGCGCCAGCAGTATAATGCTCTTCCTGCTTCCTTCCGCTAACGCTTATGGAACATATTCCAGCATCGACCGGTGCGGAAAACGGTGCGGAAACACAACCGGATCCTGCCTCCCTCATCGCTCAGGTCGAACAAGCACCGGAGGCACAAAATCTCCTTATGTTGCTGGAAGAGCATCATGCCATCGGAAAAACGTTTGTCACAACCGCTTATGTCATGAATGGTCCGCGTCCTCTGGAACTGAAGGATGACGCACTCCGGAGGGCTGCGGATATTCTGGCCAAACTTGGATTGGTGCGTGTCAAAGAGACCCGGCGGCGTGAATATCTTGGAGGTGTGCCTGGGACTACTCTGCGGCGGTCCACGTATTACTACAATGGGGATCCGGCTGCATCACTGACTCCCTTGGGATTTACAGTTCTCGATGCGCTGCGCGCAAAGAACGGGCAGCCGTCACTTGAGCAGTTTGTACGGGAATGCCGCGAATCAGCCAGGGCTTCTGCACAGCAAGCCCTTCTGCATTTCCCCGGGGCATGCGAAGAGGGGGCAGACAAAGAGTAAAAGCCAGGTGAGGATGGTGCTACCATGATCCCCCATGCCCCGCCCCTCGGCTTTCGTCGGTCACGAGACAATTTTCGAAGAACTTGAGCGCGACATTGCAATGGATAATGTCAGCCATGCCTTCCTTTTCGCGGGGCCGCGCCACCTCGGCAAGATGACGATGGCGCGATGGTTCGCGCAGGAGCTCCTTTCCTTCGGACAACCCGAAGACGCTCTCGAGCGCATCGGGCATGACTGCGAGCGCATGACACACCCCGATCTCTTTATCCTCGACCAGCTCTGGATCGCCGGGCAGTGCGAGGATTGGGCGGTGATCGCACGGACGTCCAATGCTCCCCAGCAGGAGCGCGAGAAGAAGAAGGTCAAGACCGACACGATCGGTATCGATGACATCCGCTCCCTGCAGGAGCGCCTGCAGGAAACCGCTTCGGGTCGCTATCGGTGCTGCATCATCCGGTCGGCGGAACGGCTGCAGGCGGAAGCGGCGAATGCGCTCCTCAAAATTCTGGAAGAGCCTCCTTCCTCACTGGTCTTCATCTTTACGACGCAGGCACTCTCTTCGCTCCTCTCTACCGTCGTTTCACGCATGCGTGTGATCCGTTTCCATCCGCTTGCGCATCGTGCGCTCGCGCCGCTTCTCAAAGGGGTGGAGGAGGAAGACCAGCAGTTTATCCTGCATCTTGCGCAGGGGGCCCCCGGTATCGTTCGGCAGCTCAGAGATGATCCCGAAATCCTGCGCGCCCATCGTCTCGTCCATTCAAAGGCGGTGTCGTTCTGGCGCACGCATTCCCTCAAGGAACGGCTGCAGATTCTCGAGCCGATGCGGGAACGCGGAGCAGAGGCGGAACAATTGCTTCTGCACCTCACTCTGGCACTCCGCGAGCAGCCGTCTCCTCCTCCCGTTGCCGTTCATGCCCTGTGCGAGCTGGCGGCGTGCCTGCATACCAATGCCCATCGGGGCCTGATGGTACAGCGATTCGGTATGCGGGTTTCGTAAGGAGTTTTCTGCCCCTTTTCTTGCCCGCAGTCCCCGCAGATGCTAGCCTTCTTCGCCGCATCCTGCGGCATTTTCCATGGTGTATGTGTACGTTCTCTTCGGCTCCCTCTTCGGCATCTGCCTGATTCTGGGCGGTCGCGTGCTCGTCCGCCACCATGCCGTTCGCCGTTTCGTACGCGGGATCTGCCAGCGCACAGAATCTGCCGGTGAACGCGGGGCGGTGATTCTGGAAGAGACGAAGATCGAAAAACCTCGCAAGAGTCCGCGCGTATCGGCTATCGAAATGCAGCAGGTGCGTTCCCTCACACGCGACGCGGAGAAGGCTGTGGCACAGAGCAAATTTGACGAAGCGGAACATCTCTTCATCCAGGCACTCACCATCAATCCCAAGGCGTTCGACGTGCAGGCGCAACTGGCCAAGCTCTATCTCCTCACTGACCGGGATCACAAGGCTGAGGCCATGTATCGCGAGCTTCTGCAGCACCGGGATGATGTTTCGTACTTCGCCAATCTGGGGCTTGCCTACTACAGGCAGGGCAAGTACGTAGAAGCCTGTCACTCGTATCAGGATGCGCTCAACCGCGATCCCAAATCTCCCGAACGCACGGCGGCTCTGGGACGCGCCTGCATCGCCGCCAAGCGCTTCGAAGAGGCCGCGCCGCTCCTCGAAAAAGCGTCGGTCCGGCTCAGCCGCGATACGGCGCTCCTGCACCTGCTGGCGGAGTGCTACCTGCAGCTGGGTCACGCCGACAAGGCTGAAGAGGTCTACCGCCGCATCAACCGGCTGGAGCCGTACGATGAATCGGTGAAACAAAAAATTTCAGCGCTTGCGAGGGCATAAGATTATCTGAAGCACCGTCAGGCGTTTTCCAGTTCCACCGTTACGTCCCCCTTCACCGTGGCCTGACAGCCCAGCCGCTCGTCGCCGGTCATGCCCATAGCTTCTTCGCGTTCATTGCGGGGGCTCAGATTCTCCGCGCCTTTACGTGCGTGGCACTTGCAGGTCATGCAGAAGCCGTTACCGCCGCAGGCACTCTCCATGGGGATGCCATTTGCCTGAGCGATGGCAAGAATGGTCTGGTCCGTTGCGGTATCGACGGTTTTTTCCTGGCCGTTTACGAGAAAGGTGACTTTGGGCATGAAGGATGGAGGTATGTAGTACAAAGTACGCAGTACGCAGTATACAGCAAAATTCCTACCCTTTCCCGTCACATACTGCATACTAATCCCTGCATACTTCTCCTTCATGGCGCACCAGCCACTCCTTTCCATCAAAAATCTGTCTGTCTCCGTTGCGGGCAAAGAAGTGGTGCGCGGATGCGCACTCGACGTGCGTCCCGGCGAGCTGCATGCGATTCTGGGGCCGAACGGGGTCGGCAAAACCTCTCTCGTCCACTCTCTCATGGGACATCCCTCTACGCGCGTCACACAGGGAACGGTGCGGTTTACCCGCAAAAACCTCCTCAATCTCCCTCCAAACGAACGTGCACAGGCGGGGCTCTTTCTGGCATTCCAGCACCCGCGGGAGATTGCCGGGGTGAGTATCAGGAATTTTCTCTTCACCGCTCTCACGGCGCAGAAGAAACACATGACACCACTTGCATTTCATGATCGTCTGGCCAAAGAAATGGCTCTGCTCAACATTGATCCGTCGTGGGCGGACCGGGCAGTCCATCATGGGTTTTCGGGCGGCGAGAAGAAGAAGCTCGAAGTGCTCCAGCTCCTCGTTCTGGAGCCGAAAATGGCTTTGCTCGACGAGACGGATTCGGGGTTGGATCTGGATGCGCTTCAGGTGGTTGCCGAGGGGCTGAAACAACTGCGCAAACGTCAGCCGTCTTTTGCAGCCGTGCTCGTGACGCACAACATCCGGTTCCTCTCCATCCTGCAGCCCGATCGTGTGCACGTCATGCTTGCGGGCGCACTTGTGAAGAGCGGGGGGCCCGCTCTCGCCCGCACATTGGAGCGGGACGGGTTTGCGTGCTACGCCTCTGGACGAAAGTGACTTGATCGCATTGACAAGCCCAAGCTTCGACCCTATTCGCAGATCGTCGTTGCTGCTATCATGTGACCTCTTTCCCCCACGCATCTATGGAAGATACCTGTTGTTCCCCGCGCAAGCCGGCATGCTGGATGATGCTCGTTGCCATTCTGCTCGCCGGTGGGTTCTATCTGACCGGCAAAATCATCGAGCAGAAGGACTTCACGCCGATGACCATCTCGGTGAACGCCGACGGCAAAGTCTCGGCGCCGCCGGATATCGCCATGGTGAGTTTCGGCGTGCAGACGGGACGTCAGACAACCGCCGCGCAGGCGATGAAGCAGCTGAGCCGGAAAATGACAGCCGTGGTGGCTGCAGTGAAGACACAGGGCATTGAAGACAAAGATGTCACCACCGACTCCCTCTCGCTTCAGCCGGAGTATGACTGGCAGGATGGCAAACAGGTTCCGCGTGGGTTTCAGGCCACGCAGACTCTGTACGTGAAAGTGCGTGATCTGGATAAGATCGGCGATCTGCTCTCTGCGGTGACAGGGGAGGGGGTGAATCAGATTGGCGGGGTTGATTTCACCATGGATGACCCCGAGGCCCTGCAGGCCGCCGCGCGCGCAAAGGCAATTCAAAAGGCGGAAGCGAAGGCCGGGCTGCTTGCGGATCAACTGGGGAAGAGTATCAAGCGGCTCAAGGGCTTCTCGGAAGGCGGCGGATACGTCCCGATGGATTACCGCAAAGCGAACGTGATGATGGAGAGCGTCGGTGGCGGTGCCACGCCCGATTCGATTCCCGTTCCGGCCGGGGAGCAGGAGGTCAATGTTTCGGTGTCGCTGATTTACGAATTGGAGTAATCAGACTGTTCTCAATCGAGCGCTATGGAACCCATGTACGTTCTGCAGCGCTCTTTGAGTATGTCCACCTGCAGACCCGCGCTGTTGGCCAGTGCGAGAAACTCCGTACGGAGCCGTTGCCGTTTCTTATCGAGAAGGCGCACACGTCGCGGCTGTCCACGTTCCAATACCTGTTCAATGAGATCCCGTTGTGCGCGGATGTAGTCGGCAATGTGGGCGGCCTCGGCGAGCGTCATTGCGGGGCCGTGCTGCCTGAGCAGAATTTGCACAGCATGCTCCGTGGCACGAAAAGCCAGAAGAATTTGCCTGTCGCGCTCACCGCTTTTCCATCTGCAGAGTGCATCTTTCCACCCTCCTTTCGGAGTTTGCATGCTCATGAAAAGAGCGTGGTAATTTCTCTGTGCGTTGCGACGAGAGTGCTTCCAGCCGTGATACAGCAAAGGCCGAGCAGAAGCGGAAAATCAACTTTTTCCCGTACAACCAGCAGATTGAAGAGGAGCGCGGCGATGGGGGCGGCGGCAATCCACAGCGAAATCACCACGAGAAAGCTCCCGAATGCGCGGTTGCCCCACTGGAACCCGATGCCGTAAAGCAGATTGATCAGAACGGGAATCCAGATGAACGCGATCAGGGTGATCAGCAGTCCGGCCAGAGGGGAGGCATACGAAACGCCGAACACGGAACCTTTTGCGGGAACTTTGCCCAGAACATACCCGAACCATGTGATGATGAACTGCGCACAGAGGAATGCGAGCAACGCAAGGATCTTCAGCATGGAGACAGCCTACCACGGTCAGGCCTCTTCTTTATCCTCTTCTTCCGCGGTGTCGCAGGTACAGGCGTTTTCTTCGCATTGGCAGCCGCCACATAACTCACAGATGGGTTCGCCGCAGAGCTCACATGTGGTTTCTTCCATAGAGAGAAGAGGGGAAGGGAAGCACATTGTCTCCCGACTGCTCTTTCGCGTGCAAGAGGGGGGTTGCGAGCTTCTTAGCTTGTTAGCTGGTTAGCTTCTTAGGTTCTTTGTCTTACTATCACTCACGGTTGTCCCTCTCATTACTTCCATTCCTAACAAGCCAAACAGCGGAAAAGCCAACAAGCTACGTAGCTACTCGAAGCGCATTGCCTCGATGGGATGGAGTCGTGCAGCACGCTGCGCGGGGTAGAGACCGAAGACGAGACCCGTCCCCACCGCCATGCCGACGGAGAGCAGCACGGAACCGATAGTGAGCGCGAAGGACAAATTGCCGAGGAATTTTGCCGCCAGCTTCGTCAGAAGGAACCCGAGCATGCCGCCGCCCACGATGCCGATCAGTCCTCCGAGCACAGTGAGCGCCACTGCCTCGATGAGAAACTGCAAGAGGATATCTTTCCGGCTGGCGCCAACCGCTTTGCGCAGGCCGATTTCCTTGGTCCGCTCCGAAACGGATACAAGCATGATATTCATGATGCCGATGCCGCCGACGATAAGGGAAATGCCGGCGATGAGGCCAAGGAAGATCGTAATGGAGAGCGTCACCGTTCCGATGATCGCCGTTGCCTGCGCGAATGAACGTGAAATGAAATCATCCTTCTTGGGGTCATCCTTCGGGTTGTCGATGTTATGCCGCTGCCGCAGCAGCGATTTAATGTCCTCGGAGGCAAGATCGACATTGCCAGAAGCCTGCAGCGAAATGTAGTCGACGTACTGACCCTTACTGGTCATCGTTTTTGCTACGGTGAAGGGGATGTATACCGGTGTATCCATCTGTGTGCCCATGGCACCGCCCAAGGCTTTGAGCACGCCAACCACGGTGAATTTCCGCTCGCCGACACTGATGCGCTTGCCCAGAGGATCGGCATTGCCAAAGAGATCTTCGGCCGTCTTGCTGCTCACCACGGCCACACTCTGTCCGCCCTTCACATCGCCATCCGTGAGCAGCCGTCCACGCGCGAGCTTCATGGACCAGTTCGTAAAAATTTCTTTGGAGGTTCCAAGGAGCATGGGGCTTACTTCCTCCGATCCGTATTTCACTTTCTGGGCGACGAAGATCACGGCCGCTACATTTTTCACCGTGGAGAGCTTGGCGAGGGCTTCTGCATCCGCTTCGGTAAGCGTATTCGTTTCCTTGCCGAATTGCTCCAGACCCTTTGATTGGATCTCGAACGTGTTTCCGCTGAAGGTGCTCACCTGGTCCAGAATGAATCTCTGGAATGTCGCACCAAGCGATACCATCAGCACGACCGATCCCACGCCGATGATGATGCCGAGTGTCGTCAGCAGCGACCGCGAGATGTTGCGGGTCAGTCCTTCCACAGCCGATCGGAGTATGTCTTGCGTGCGCATTATTCGTAGCGGAGAGCTTCCATGGGGCTGAGTTCCGCCGCCTTGCGGGCGGGATAAATACCAAAGACAAGTCCGGTTCCCGCTGCCATCAGTAGGGCGGCGGCCATGGCGATGGGATTTAAGGCAAAGATGTACCGGTCCAGAAATTTGCGGGCGATGCCGACAATGATGGCGTTCAGTCCCAAGCCCAGCAGCATGCCGATGAGGCCGCCCAGTACAGTCAGTACAATCGCTTCGATGAGAAACTGCAGAAGAATATCCTTCCGCCGGGCGCCGAGTGCTTTCCGCAGACCGATTTCACGGGTCCGCTCCGTGACGGCGACCAGCATGATATTCATGATGCCGATGCCGCCGACCACCAGTGAGATTGTCGCAATCATCGTGATGAATCCGGTCAGGCTCGCCGAGACCGTTCCCAGAATCTCCTGTGCCTGCTCGGCACTGCGTACCAGAAAGTCATCATTGTCCGTCGCCGGCCCGGTTTCCGGAGGGATGATGTGATGGCGGCGGCGCAGCAGAAACTGAATGTCATCAATGGCATCCGCCGGATCCCCCGTTGCCATGGCTGTCACCATGTTCACATAGGAGCGCTGCGCAACGGTGTGTGCCGTCTCGAACGGAATGATGATGCGATCATCCATGTTCTGGAAGAACTGTGACCCGACGGATTCCAGAACGCCGATGACGGTGTATTTCTGATTCCCGATCTCGATGCGCTTGCCGAGCGGGCTTTGATTCGAAAACAGGTCTTTGGCGGTATCGGGTCCGAGCACGGCCACCGCGCGTCCCTCCAGTTCATCCTGCGCATCGTGCAGGCGCCCCTCCGCGGCGTTCACGATCTGATTGAGGTAGTACTCCGGCGTCGTCCCCACCACCCGCGTGTCGGACTGTTCCTTGCCGTAGGTGGTTTTTCCCTCCACAAATATGATCGGGGCGACGTCCGTGATCGTCGTGAGCCTCTTCAGAGCCTCCATGTCGCTGAACGTAAGACTGTCGAAATCCGGATTGAGCGTGGCAGCACCCTGTTCCGGTCCGTTCTTGCCCGGCCACAGGGCGATGGTTTTGGGGCCGAGTGCGCTGATCTGGCCCAGAATGACGCTCTGCATGCTCTCCCCCACGCTCGTCATCAGCACGACGGCGCCGACACCGATGATGATGCCCAGCATCGTGAGGAGCGAACGGGCGCTGTTGCCCGTCACTGCCTTGAGCGCGATGGTGACGGTGTCGCGGAGCTGCATGGATGGAAGTTATTTGAGCTCTTTCACCTGACTTGCGATGCGGCGGGCGAACGAACGGTCATCCTTCACGATATGTCCGTCCATGATATGGATGATGCGCTCGGCGTGTTCCGCCGTTGTTTTTTCGTGCGTGACGAGAATGATGGTGTGTCCCTCTTTGTGCAGCTTCTGGAGGATTTCCATCACGTGCTTTCCCGAAGCCGAGTCGAGGTTGCCCGTCGGCTCGTCGGCAAAAATCACCTCCGGCTCCGTCACGAGCGCTCTGGCAATCGCCACGCGCTGCTGCTGCCCGCCCGACAACTGGTTGCTGAGGTACGTGGAGCGCTCGGTGAGGCCTACGGCATTGATGGCCTTCATGGCACGCGCGGGACGGTCCGACGGGCGCGTCCCGCTGTGGTAGAGCAAGGGCAGTGACACGTTATCGATGACCGTTGTCCGCGGCAGCAGGTTGAACGACTGGAATACGAAACTCACGTTCGTGGATCGGATACGGGCCAGTTCATCCTCTGTTTTTTCCTCCGTCGATTCCCCCTTGAAGTGGTAGTGGCCTGCCGTCGGTACATCCAGAAACCCCAGAATGTGCATGAGGGTCGATTTTCCGGATCCGGAGGGCCCCATGATCGCCACGAATTCCCCCGCATCAATGCGCAGGTTGATGTCGAACAGCACAGGCGTTTCAATGGTTTCATTGAAGTACGACTTGAACAGACTTTTGGTTTCGATCAGGGGTGCGGGTTCTTTTTTTATCATGGTGGCGGGCGAATTCAATATTATTGCTTAATGAGAACGATCACAGTTTCCCCTTCGCTGAGACCGCTGACAACTTCGATGTCCGTATCGGACTCCATGCCGGTGGCCACCGTCCTGTCGACGACTTTGCCGTTCTCGAGGATACGAATGATCTTTCCTGCACCATTATTCTGGATGACGGAGCGCACGGGGGCGAGGAGCACATCCTTGCGTTCACCGGTGATGATTTCGGCATCGCCGGTCATGCCGATCTTGAATTCATCGTGCGGATAGACAAAATTCAGACTGACGCGGTACTTTGAAACGCCGTCGATTTTCGTGGGGCCCGGTTCGATCGACATGACCTGCAGGGCATAGTTGACACCCGGGAAGGCATCCAGTTCGATAGAGCCGCTCTGCGAGAGCAGGACTTTGGGGATATCCACTTCCGAGAGGAACATTTCGACGCGGAAGGGAGACGTGCCCAGCATCGTGATCGAGTGACTGATATTGTCCGCGTCGCCGGTAAATTCCCCCTCTTTGAAATCCACTTTGGTAATCACGCCGTCCGTGGGGGCGCGGATGATGGTGTCTTCCAGCTTTGCGCGGGCACGGGCGACGCTGGCCGCCGCTGCATTCATGTTTGCGCGGGAGCCTGCCAGCTGCGTTTCGCGCGGGCCGGCCTTCTTGAGGGCCAGCTGCGCCTCCTGCGTGCGCAGAGAAGTTTCGTAGGTGAGAATTGCCGACTGCGCCGACTGCTCGCTGGCTTTGGCGGCTGCGTACGTATTTTCTTCCGTCGCGATACTTGCCGTATAGCTTGCCGAAGCGTCCTGAAGATTCTTCAGTGCCGTATTGGCGGCGCTCAGGGCCGTCTGGACAGACGCCCTCTCCGTTGCAATCGTGGCTTTGGCCGTCTCACGCGCAGAAGAATCAAAGGCTGATGTGAGCGGCAGATCCGAAACAAGGGCGTAGGCTTCCTGCAGAACACCGGCGGATTGCGCGATGACCGTCGTGGCGCGCTGCAGGGAGGCAAGCGAATCGGAATAGGTCGTGAAGTTGCTGCCCGCGGAGAAAGCATCCAAAGTATTCTGTGCCGATGTCCAGTTTGCCCGGAAGATGCCATACGCGATCGTACGGTATTGCTTCGCCATGTCGGTGATGACGGAACTCGCGAAGACATCGTCAAGCGTCGCGAGAGCGGTCTTCGTCAGGGAAATCTGCTGGGCGCACGTACTCGATGAGGTCACGAGATAGCCGGCAAGGTTGGTGGTTGCCTCCGCCCTGATCGCAGAGAGCTTTTCTTCCGATGTGCGGAGTTTTTCCTGCGCGCTCTTCAGGTCCCCTTTGACCGCCTCGAGCGCCGCGCGCTTGTTGGCCACTTCAGCCTCGGCGATGGCGAGATCCTCCGGCCGGGTTCCCTCCTCCAGTTCCTGATAACTTGCCTGCGCCTGCCGGTACTGCGCGGCTGCGGAAGCCAGATCCGCTGCGTATGATTCGTTGCGCAGTCTGGCCAGCTCCTGACCGGCAAGCACCTTGTCGCCTTCTTTTGCCGACACACTGGCGACGATGCCCGTCACGGGGAATTTCATGTTCACGTCACGGTCCGACGTGATGATGCCCACCGCTTCCACCTTCTGGACGAGGTCGCCCCGCCGCACCGTTTCGGTGATCATTTCGGGCTGAACCGGCGAAAAGATATACCACAGCAGCAGACTGAAGAGCAGAATGACGATCGCGAGCACGACAGACCAGACGGGATGCCGCAGCACGAAGGATTTCAGGGCCGTCCAGACGCGCCGGAGCAGGGGGAGGGGGGACCACATAATACTGTCCTATAATTATACCACATCACAATATATTTGTTTTGCATTTTCTCACGAATTTTTGATGGAAAGTACTCTTTTCATCCTGTTCAGCTATTGGCCTTTTTGGCAAAAATTATGCCGTTTCCGTCTCTACGGGCAGGGGTTCTTTCCCTCTGCTCTCTGCCGTAGACTCCGGCATACCGCATGGTCCGCCGTCCGTCACGCCCGGCACTGCAGAATCCCAATCCCGCCCCGTATGCCGAGGGACTTGAACGCGGCATCACCGAGGAGCTCGTTCGCCGGATGAGCGCGGAGAAAGGGGAGCCCCAGTGGATGCTCCGGCACCGGATCGCCTGTTTCCGTCTCTTTCAGGCATCCCCTCTGCCCACGTGGGGTCCGGATCTTTCTGCGCTCGATCTTGGGCAAATCCTCTTCTACGCCCCTCCCGGCATTGCGCCGACCGATGACTGGGCAGACATTCCGGCAGACATCCGTCTGGTCTATGAGCGGCTGGGCATTCCACAGGCGGAATACCGGATGCTGGGCGGAGCGGGCGCGCAGTACGAAAGTTCCGTCATCTATCACCGGCTCAAGGAGGAGTGGGCCGAGCGCGGGGTTATTTTTCTCGACATGGATGAGGCGGTGCAGATGGTTCCCGATCTCGTCCACGAATACTTCATGCGCTGCGTGCGACCGACGGATCATGCGTTTGCCGCGCTGCACGGTGCCGTGTGGTCAGGAGGAACGTTCTTGTATGTGCCGGCCGGTGTGACAGTATTTGAGCCGTTGCAGTCGTATTTCCGGATGAATGCGCGGGGCATGGGCCAATTCGAGCACACGCTCATCATTGTCGAGGAGGGGGCGCAGGCGCACTACATCGAAGGCTGCTCCGCGCCGAAGTATGCCAGTCCGTCGCTGCATGCGGGGTGCGTGGAAATTTTTGTAAAGCCGGGTGCGCACATGCGCTACTCCTCCGTCGAAAACTGGAGCCAGAACACCTACAACCTGAATACGAAGCGGGCAATCGTGGAGCGCGAAGCCACGATGGAGTGGGTGGGAGGGAATCTTGGGAGCGGTGTCACCATGCTCTATCCGTGTTCGGTGCTGAATGGCGAAGGGGCGGGCTGTTCTCATTTGGGGCTGGCTATGGCCGGCAGGAATCAGTGGCAGGATACGGGCGCCAAGGTCATCCACATGGCCCCGCACACATCGAGCAGTGTCGTGAGTAAATCCGTCAGCAGAGATGGGGGCCGCACGGTGTATCGCGGATTCCTGAAGGTGATGCCTGAGGCAAAAGGCACCACGGCCAGTATTCAGTGCGATGCGCTCCTGCTGGACGCGCAAAGCAGCACCGCGACTGTTCCGGATTTACAGGTTGGCACGGACGATTCAACCGTCGCGCACGAAGCCACGGTGGGCAAATTATCGGAAGAAGATCTCTTTTACGCCATGTCGCGCGGTTTGAGCGAAACCGAAGCCAAGACGATGATCGTGCGGGGGTTCGTCGAACCGGTGATGCAGCAGATTCCCCTTGAGTATGCCGTCGAAATGAACCGCTTGATAGAACTTGAAATGGAAGGCAGCGTTGGATG
>JAQTQU010000049.1 GCA_028712095.1 Candidatus Peribacteraceae bacterium | reverse complement strand
GCCTTCCGGATCTCCATCCCCACCCGCTCCCCCACGCTCATGTTCTCACCGTGCAAGTAACGGGAGGAGGGTGTTGCCAGGAATAGCGTACGACCCGTGAGGACTCATCTTCGTGACTGCCGGAATCATAACGGGTATCCTGGAAACAGTCTTCGCATATGACATGAAGAGCACACTGAAAACAGCGACGAAGTTTCTGATGATTATAACTGTCGTCGGGATAGCGGTCATCGGTGGTATGTTCTCGCTAATGGCGTATCACGATAGCGATCTATACGTTGATGCCGTGACGCGGGAGGCGGTGCAGAAGAATGACGCGTCCATTTGCATGAAGATCCAGCCGGCTTTCATGTCCAGCCAGCCATCGCCGTACCCCTGTGTGATTGAAGTGGCCGTGCAAAATCGAACAATACAATCCTGTGTGATGGAAAATTCTCTGTACGAATATTCGAGCTGTTTCCAAAGATACTTCGAGCGGCTCCCTACGGATGATCTCTCGATTTGCGCGGTGTTCCAACATCAACTGACCAGAGACCAGTGCTACTTCGGTCAATCGTACCAATTTGGTACTGCGGAGAAAGAAACAATTTGTTCAGTGATTCAGGATCCATACAAAAAGCGGCTGTGCAAGAACACCCGTAATTTGCGGACTTCGGAAGAGTAACCTCACGTCACCACTTCGGCGAGCCGCTTCTCCTGCACCGCCCGCCTCAGTTCCAAGCCGATCCTCTCTCCGACACTCATACTCTCTCCATACAGGTAGCGCGAGTACGGCGTCGCGAACGTGCCCGGGGAACCCGGAATGCGCAGTGAGACGTCGAAGATCACGATGTCTTCTTTGCCGTCCTCCGCAGTCACGGCCCCCTGCAACGCGAAGGGTCCGATGATTCCCTTGCCGGAGAGATCGAGCTTCTTCGGGAGCTTCTGCGTGGCGGCAACGAACTGTTCGCCGAGGGCAAACGCCTTCTCGAGAATGGACTCTTTGACCGTACAGGCGATGTGACCGGTCTCGATCATCTTCACGGGAATGCCGGACGCTATCGCCTTCGTCTGCTCCGGAGCCGTCATGCGCAGGAACCCGTCGAGGTTGGTCTGGCGCCGTGTATCCGTGCCGAGAAGCTCCAGCTCCTTCGTGAGGGGAGACCAGAAAAAGTTGAAATTCACCGGAGCGCCGACAATGAATTCCTCGATGGGAGCTCTGCGCCAATTTTTGCCGACTTTGCCTTCCTGCTCAAGCCTCGTTCCTTCGCGCTCCCACTCCCCTTTGCTGCCGACAATGAAGAATGCGCGTTCGTACCCGCGCTTGGCCTCTGCCGCTTTCACGAGAACCGGACGGTCGATGTCCTCGGGAGAATTAAAAATCTTCGGCGTACGGATTCCCGCATCATGGAGCAGATGGTACTGGTTGTACGGTTGGTCGCGCTCTTCGAGCTTCACAAATGTCCGCGAGCCGAAGATGGGAATTTGGAAATCATTCTCGAGCTTGGAATAGTCGGGGAAGTAGACCCAGAAGTAGCGATTATGTACAAAGATTGTATTCAGACTTTTCAGCTTCTCCTGCACATCTTTCTTAAGTACGTCTTCAAACTTATCCACAAGAATTATCTCATCTATGCAACCCTTCCCGAAGTCCGATTCCCGATTCCCGATTCCCTGTCTTGTCTTGAAATACTGTCCGTAGGTTTTCTCTCGTCCTTTCCGTGCAACACACACCGTTTTGAACCCGTGCTTCTTCGCGCCATGGCAGACATCCAGCGCACTGTGACCTCCGAGCACGCCGATGGTGATGTTCTTCAGATCGAGGCCTTTGAGGAGTGCGGAAATATCCATGAGTCGAGTATACAGGGATCAGTATGTAGTATGCAGAGAATGGTTTTTTGGATCGCTGAATACTGAATACTGCATACTGAATACTAGCCCAACACCTCATCCAGTCTTCCCTGTTCAATCGCCTGCTTGATGTCGCGTGCAATGCGCCGCCCCGTGCTCATGGGCTCCTTGTACCGCAACTGAGTGTAGGGCGACCCCTCGATGAAGGGATTGGTGCCGGCCACGATGCGTGCCGAGATCTCGAAGACGAAGATCTGAAGCTTTCGGGTGACGATACACTCCAGACAGAAGGGGCCAAAAAGACCCTTGCCGGCTTTGAGCTTCTGACTCTGGGCGACCACGTGCTCCCCCATTTCGAAGAACCGCGGCAACAGCGACTCGCGCACGACCACGGGAATATTTCCGACGATGGTATAGCTCGTGAAGATATTGGCTGCCAGCTGATCCTCGGCGCGGATGCGGCCGATACTGTCCGCGTTGCTCTCGTACCGCTTGTCGAAACTCATGATTTCGAGTTCCTCGGTGATCGGCGAATAGAAGTAGTGCGCGTAGAGCGGCACGCCCACGATGTACTCCTGCAGGGCATACTCGTTCTGCTCGGGGTACTTGCGGTTCTTCACCTCGTAGAACTGTTCCGCGGACTTGGCGATGAAGTAGCCGAACCCTCCCTGCGCGCCGTGGAATTTGACGATCACGGGCCGGTCGATGTCTTCGGGTTTCGCGAAGAGCCGCGGCATCTGGATCCCCGCGGCCTCCAGCCACTGACGCTCCATGGTGCGGTCGCTCTCCCACTTCAGGATCTCTTTGGTGCCGTAGTACATGGCCTGCATCTTCATCACCCGCTCGGGACCAAGGTACGAAACGAAGGAGCCGTGGGGGATGATGACGGCATTGCGGCGGATGAGCTCTTCCTCCAATACCTCGTTCCACTCGGACCAGTCGTTGACAAGCAGGATCTCGTCGGCAACGCCATAGCTCTTGTACGGCCGCTCCTGCCCCTTCTTGCAGATGACCAGATTGCGGATGCCCTCGTCGCGCGCTCCCTTCAGAATTTGCAGTGCCGAATGACTCCCCATGGTGGCGATGCAGTAGTCTTTGGTGTTCGTGGAGGCCGGCAGGATGGGCTTCGATTTTGCCATGGTATTTTTAGCATTGTATCAACTCTCAAAAGGAAATCAAGTTGCTAATCAATTTGCCAAATAACGGCATTATTGACAATAATCATAAAAGGTAATTAAATTACATATGATGACCCGTACACCTCAAAAAGTGCTGGAATGGGATGAATTCACGTATGTCGACGGCGATGCGTGCATCGGCAGCGATTGGGCAGCCCCTTGCACCATCATTCTGGGACGGGGAAAAGATATCCGACCGGCCTATCTCGGACACTTTCTCACTCTCGCCACACACAACGGGATGATCAATCTCCAGATCCTGAAAATGCTGGCTGAAGCTCAACGTTCATTCGGTGACCAATTGCGCCTGCGGGTTTTCGGAAACTCTTTTTTTCCTCACAAAAGAGAGCACCTTCGTCCGGCACAAATGCGTGCACGAAAGATATTCGAAGAGATGCTCACTGCATGCGGCATCCCAGCAGACATTTGCTGGGCACCGGACAATGTACTCACCCACGTAACCTTCGATGCGCAGACAGGAAAGGAAAGCGTGGAAATACGAGAATATGTCCCACCAAAGTCAGACGCAGCACTTTGACGGAAGATCGGGTGTCATCCGACGTCGAATGCCTTTATACTGCCGCAACAGTATGAATAGGCGACTCACGCTCTTCTTCATCGCGGCATTCCTGCCAATCGCCGCACTCGCGCTCCTTTTTCCTGAACGCGCATTCCGCACACCGCCGGTGCCCGCACCCGCGACGGCAACGGGGGCGGATATCGTGGCGTTCGTGAGCAAGGACTGCCCCCACTGCGCCGCCTTTAAAGCGTTCGCCGCCTCGCAGGAATGGCAGGTGGAGCTGTATGACATCGCGAATGCAGAGAGCCAGGCGCTCTTTCGGCAACTGCAGGAACACGTACGGGAACTGCGGCAGAGCGTGCCCACGATCGTGATCAACGGCCACGTGCTGCAGGGCTACAAGGATGATGCAACCACGGGCGGACGACTGAAGACACTCCTCATGCAGTACCGCACGGACAAGGCAAACGGTGTGACGTTCGATGAGTTTCTCTCGGGCTCCGAGACGGCAAAACTGGAAACGGCGGAAGGAGCGTGCGACAAAGGATGTTCCGTCGATATCGGCTCGTATCTGCTCGATGTGCCCATCTTGGGCGAGGTGGATCTGGCGCTGCTGTCGCTCCCCACACTCTCGGTGCTGCTCGGATTTCTGGACGGTTTCAACCCGTGCGCCATGTGGGTGCTGGTGACGCTCTTAACGCTGCTCATCGCCACGCGCGATCCCAAGAAAGTCTGGATGATCGGCGGAACGTTCCTGTTCGTGAGCGGCGCGATGTACTACCTCTTCATTGCCGCGTGGCTCAACGCCTTCCTCGTGATCGGTTTCAACGCGTGGATTCAGAAGATCATCGGACTCGTGGCGATCGGCGGCGGCGCCTTCTACTTCTACGAGGCCTTCGGCAAAGATCCCAACGCCTGCGCGGTGACCGACCTCAAGCAGAAGAGAAAGATCATGGACCGCATGAAGTCCATCCTCGAAAAATCGGCGTGGCCGGCCATGCTGCTGGGTGTTTCGATTCTCGCGGTCTCGGTGAACGCCATCGAGCTCGTCTGTACGGCCGGGCTGCCCGCCATCTTCACGCAGATCCTCGCCTTCAACGAAGTGAGCGCGCTGGCGCGGTACGGCGCTGTGGGGCTCTACATCCTGCTCTACATGATCGACGACGTGGTGATCTTCGCGATCGCGGTCTACACGCTGCACGCGACGGGCCTCACCAAGAAGTACGCGCGCTTCACGCTGATCTTCGGCGGATTCCTCATGTACGCGCTGGGGGCGTTGCTGCTGTTTGCCCCGGAGGTGCTGACGTTCGCATAGAGAGAGTGGGCATGCGGAAAACCTGCGTTTCTGCATCCAACATGTTGACAATATTATCAAATATCATAAAATTTCATCTGAATGGCTGAGATCCATGAAGCATTTCCGGCCTATGTAGAATTGCTTGCCCTAACCAACAACTACGGTGGCGTGGAAGCATTCGAGGCCAAGCTGGCTCAGGCAGTCGACATGGCTACCAATGCGAGTGATCTCGAAGCAAAGGGAATTCAATTCTCTGCACAAGGCAGAAGAGTCTATGGAAACGCGCATGGGGCTCAGGATTTCGTCGACGCCACAAGACGGGCTTTTGATGCGGCAAATCGAGGAGACATGCACGCAGCGGAAGAAGCCGCCCAAATTGCCCGCCAATATCAACGGACATTCTTCAATCTCTTCAATCGTGGCTTTGATCCGCGGAGCGGAAGGAGAGATTGAATATTGTACGCGAGAGCGGCAACAAATAAGATTCGCGAAGCGTGGGTCTCGCCCGTTCGGCTTCTCACTGCAGTGCGTCGCTCAGGGCGCCCTGAGCATAGTCGAAGGGCGCGGGTTCATGCGCTGGGGGCGCTCCTGCTGTTCGCGCCGGAGGTGCTGACGTTCGCGTAGTCGTTACTGCTTTTTTCGAGCTTCCCGAAACTGCTGCCGCAGAGCATGACGCGTGGCAGTTTTCTGCTGATAAATCGCCCAATGCTGCGCAGGTGTGACTGCCAGAAGCGGGAGATCAATCCTTCCATCCGGTGTTTTCACGGTCTCCGCTATCGCGAGAAGATGGCGCACAACACAAGCATGATGCTCCCGCTGTTGCCGGAGCGCATGCGCTTGCGCTGCATTCTCCGCCGCTTCCGCTTTTGCGATGCGTTCTCTGTAATAATCGTATGTTCCCCCTTTGCCCGTGAGACGTCTCTGTATGCTGGAAATTGGCACCCCCGTACTCAGAAAAGAAAGGATTTCGCCCTTCGCCCGGGCGAGTTCATGGGTTTCCATTCGCCCAAGTCTTTTGTCCCATTGAATCTCAGGCATCAGGATATCGCTGCACTTGTGCTGCGTCTCATGGATCAGGGTGTCGACCTCATTCAGGGAACGGAAAATACTCTTGAGACTCATCTCCTGCTCATCGTATTTCCTTCTACCGATGCTCAATACGCCATTGAGGACGTCGAACGGTTTCTGCAGTGAACGGACCACGAATCCGTTGATGTTCTCACATGTGTCGATGGATTGGAAACTCGCGTCATCGAGAATGACGTGAATACCGCTCACGGTGCGCTGCACTTCAATCTTGCCCTGCACCTTCTGCGGAAGGTGGAACATGTGTTGAATGAGTTCGCCCGCTCGTTTTTGCAGCAGCGGAAACCATTTTTCCGTTGCACGGCGCTTTTTAAAAAAATCCTTCAGTGCCTGAATGGCACCGATCATTTGCTGGGGTGACAACACCTGACACCTCTCATCGGTGCACACCGCGAGGGCGGTGTCGAGGGCATCCGCCTTCGGATGCTGCGAAACGAACATCGCGGCATCCGCCGCAATGGCCGAGAGCGTGTGATACTGCTCGCTCAGTACTTCTCCGAGAAAAGCACGTCGTTCTTTCTTCCGCTTGTGACCTGCGGCATCAGGAAAGCGTTCACGGGCAGCCCGGGCCAATGCACTTCCCGTACGGCTTTGATTCCCAATGGGCAAAGTAATCGCATGACAATACTGCGAGAGAAGCCCCAAAGGTCTGGTGAGGGGCGAGCGCAATTCTCCACCATCCCTCGTAAAGCAATACAGCGTGTGTCCCTCATCGTCCTGCGGTAACGAAAATATGTGTGTGCGATGATCATTGAGAACATAGGTAACACCCTCTTTGCTTTCCCTCGCACGCCTGACCACCCCCTCTGTTCCGTCGGGGAAACGGATTCCTCTCGCGCTCAGAGCCACTTTTCGGGGCAATGTACTTTCGAGAGAACCAATGGCGGTCTCCAGGAGCATATCCTCACTATCCCCGTCATCATCGCTGTCCTCCCACCGCTCGTAATCCTGCAGGGTGCGTTTCATCGAAAGAAAGATCTCCTTTTCTCTTGCGTTCCATTCCTTGGGAGGAGGCAACCCCGTTTTCCGTGTACTCCTCTTGATTTCGCCATAGAGAGCTCTTCTCAGCGGAAGAGACATGGGCAATTTCCGCATGTGGAACGCATGGGAATCCTCCTTCTCGGGCGGAAATGATGCGGAAAACAACTGTTCCTGCATATTTGATATAATAACAACTTATTGTATATTAGTCAATTTCTTCTTTTGACGAATTGTCTCCGCACCTGTCCTCCTTCGCTCGCTCTGCGATCTTCGGAGGACACAGTATCTTGCGACTCGCCGCGTCGCTTCGCTCCTTGCTCGTCTGCAATTCAACTGTGGAGGTGCCGGCGAGAATTGCACTCGCGTATGGGGGTTTTGCAGACCCCTGCCTTACTACTTGGCTACGGCACCAGAATCAGAACCAGCCTAACACAAGGAATAATCTGCGAAAGTCCTCCGTAGCTTTAGCGAAGGACGGACTACTTGGCTACGGCACCAGTGTATTTCCAGAGTACCAGAACAATTGTGGCACGGACATCCGCAACTGTATTTCGTTCGGCGAGGATTAAAAGAAGAATAATCTGGAAAAATAAGATAATCGCGGCGAAGCGGTGGGTGCCTCCGGCGGGCCCCACCGTTGGAGCCGCACCGCTTAAGGGAAAAGAGAGCTCATGAGAGAAAAACCGTAGGTTTGTCTCTCATGAATTCGTCTCCGGCGCCTTGAACGTGATGCTGCCGAGGATCGTGAGAATTTCGCTCTCCAGCGCATTGGAAACCGTGAGGGGAGTCAGTGCCGTGACGGTGTAGCCGTTCTGTCCCACAACCGTGCTCACCTGCAGAAACCGCCGCTGCGGTTCGCCCGTGACGGGCTGCGCGAAGAACACGTGCACCGGCAGCGACACCCCGTCAATCGTCACTTTTTTCTGATCGACGAGCTTGTAGCCGGGCAGCACCGAAACCGACCGGATCGTCGCATCGCTGTAGTCCGCAGGCAGTACCACCGCACTCAACGCCTCGCGGGTGACGCTGATCGTCGGAAACTGGCCCGAGACAGATGTGTCACTCTGGAATGCGATGATGACATCTTCAGGAACCCCGCGCTGCGCAAGCTCGGCTGCATCGAGGAGTTTCCACGTACCGGGTAAACACGCCCCGATCTGATCGAACCAGTAGGTCTGGCACTGCGTCGCTGTTTCGGTACTGCCCGTTCCGCAGGCCGCAAGGAAAAGCGGGAGGAGCAGGAGAATGGGGAAGGTTCGTCGCACGGGCCCCATAATACTCTGGAGATTGAGAGGAATACAAAGACAGGAACCGGCCCGCACACAGGCTCACGCCAATCCCCACACCAAACAACGGAGGAAACAAAGATGCTGTTTGGCGGCATGAGGAATCTCTGCGCTCCGGCAAGCCATCCATGTGCACTGGACAGACAGTCAAATAATAGTGCAGATAACACCCTGTGCATTGAGCCAGCACGGCAAAACTGGTACAATGGTTGGATTTATGAAAAAACGCACTGCCCTCACTCTCTTCGTCACGTTCTGCGGCTTCGTTCCGCTGATCGCCCTCGGTGCCGATGGCGCCAATGGAATGCAGACGGTGGCCGGACTCGGGGCGGAAATCACCTGTCAGGGCTTTGCGCAGAATGAGGAAATCTCCGTCCGCGTTCTGCCGCCATTGGGGGCTCCGCTCGTGTTGACGGCAACCGCCGACGAGCAGGGCAGAGCCGTCTTGCACGTGGGCGGCGGAGAGACGGAGCTCGCAGGCTCCTATGCGGTGGAAACGGACGGAACGGGATCTTGTGATGCGTTCACCGTTTTTCCCGAAAGTCTCGACCAGCGCGAAAGCAGCATCGAAACCGGCCGCACCTCCGTGGCCGCCGACGGTATCGACGAGGCACGCATCACCGTCATGCTGCGCGACCGGTACTTGAATCCCCTCGAAAACCGGCCGGTGCAGCTGCTCTCGGGCAGGACGGAGGATCAGATCCGCCCGCTCGCCGCCCAGACGGACAGCGAAGGACAACAGAGCTTCGCATTCTCGACACTCAAGCCGGGAACCGCCAGCCTGCGCGCAATCGATCTTCTGTCCGGCAAAGCGCTCGATGCCTCCGTTGCGATCAGCGTGGGGGAGGAATGGGGCCGCGGCGGGAACAGCGACTCCTCTTTCACTGCAAACCCGAATGGATGGGATACATGGAATCAGAGCGCGACCGTGCCCGTGGGCGAATATCAGGGACGCATCCTCTACGGTCAGCTGACCAATACCTTTGACGTCGTCGATCACTTCCGCGTCGAGATCGAAGGCGGTAAGACCAGCGTATCCATCCGTGAGGACGTCACCTTCCGCGTCGTTGCCGAAGACCGTTCCGGCCGGACCGTGGAGGACTATGCGGGAACCATCCGGTTCTCCTCAACGGATGCAAAAGCAATTCTGCCCTTCGGCACCCGCCAGTTCGCCCTCAAGGATCTCGGTGCAAAAACGTTCACGCTGGGGCTCCGGT
>JAQTQU010000048.1 GCA_028712095.1 Candidatus Peribacteraceae bacterium | reverse complement strand
ATTCACTGATTGCAGGAAGAGATTCCGTCATCTGAACGGAACATGCTCCTTGGAGAAAACGAGGATGAAGAAATTCAAACTTCCCACACTCTTCTAAATGCAGGCACCCGAAACCGAACGGCACCAACAACCAGCGCTTCATGGGGATACCCTCCTCCTGCCTTGTGGGGCAGGAAATCGAGGAACGGTAGTGACCGGGAGCCAGACCTGTTCTGAGCTCCCAACGAACGAGTTATGGGACCACGAGGATCCCACTGCATGGCGTTATAGGTTTGAGGGTAATTTTTGTCAACGCTCATGCCTCTTTTTGTAGTACACTCCTCACCAATGCTTCCGAAAGCCTACGACCCCAAAGGCACCGAAGATCGTATTTATGTCCTCTGGGAGGAGAGCGGGGCCTTCATGGCCGATGCCCAGAGTAAAAAAGAACCTTTCGTGATCAGTATGCCGCCCCCCAACGCCACGGGGCAGCTGCATCTGGGGCATGCCGTGATGCTGGCGCTCGAAGACATCTTCATCCGCTTTGCGCGCATGCAGGGCAAAGAGGCGCTGTGGCTGCCCGGCACGGATCACGCGGCCATCGCCACCGAGAGCGTGGTCATCAAGAAGATTCAGAAAGAAGAAAAGATCAAAGATCCCCGCGCGCACTACGGGCGTGAGAAACTCGTCCAAAAGATCGCGGAATTCGTCGAGCAGAGCCGTGCAACGATCCGCTCACAGGTGCGCAAGATGGGTGCCAGCTGCGACTGGAGCCGCGAGCGCTACACGCTGGATGCCTCACTCAACCGGTGCGTGAACGAAGTTTTTAAGAAGATGTACGAGGAAGATCCTAAGCTTATTTATAGAGGGTTTCGTGTCGTCAATTGGGATACAGCACTTCAGACGACCATTTCGGACGATGAAATCGAGCATGAAGAACATGAGGCGGTGTTGTATACATTTGAATACCTCTCTTCTCGGCAAACTGGTGGAGAGCCACTCTATGTTGCAACCAGCCGTCCCGAAACTAAGTTGGGTGATGTTGCTATTGCCGTACATCCAAGTGATGAACGGTATCAGCATCTTGTTGGCAAAAAGTTCCCTGTACGTTGGCCGGGCGGAAGAACAATTTCGATAACAGTTATCGCTGACTCAGTTGTCGATCCTTCTTTTGGGACAGGCGCCGTAGGTGTCACTCCTTTCCACAGCAAAATTGACGAGGCATTATGGAACCGACACAAAAGCATAGACTCTACTGAGCCCATTCAGGTGATAACTGAAAATGGGAAAATTTTTCATACGATAGAAGGATACGGCGGGATGACAGTACCTGAGTGCCGGGAAGCCTTTGTTGAAGGTCTCCGCAAAGAAGGTCGCTTACTGAAGGAAGAAAAATACATGCAGCCCCTTTCGATTTCTTATCGATCAAAGAAGCCGGTTGAGGAATTGCCCAAGCTTCAGTGGTTTATTGACGTTAACAAGGAAGCTATTGTTTGGAGAGGCGGTAAGAAAAAGATGAGCCTGAAGCAAATTATGCAAGAGGTGATTCGCAGTCACGATATTTCGATTATTCCTGGACGATTCGAAAAAACTTACTTTCAGTGGATTGATCATCTCCAAGATTGGTGCATTTCAAGGCAAATATGGTGGGGTCATCGCGTGCCTGCTTGGTATTGCAAAAAATGTAACAAAATCTTTCAAGCCACTGATGCCACTGCAAGAGGTGTTTCCTTAAAACATCCCGTCCCGGATTATGTGGGCATTCCAGAACTCAAGAAATGCCAAAATTGCGGAGAAAAGAACGATTTGGAACAAGATTCTGACACGCTCGATACGTGGTTCAGCTCAGGGCTTTGGACGTGGTCCACGCTCATTGATCCCGCGCTCGCAGAAGATACGTCTCTGTCGTTACAGGATTTGCTGAAGAAGAGCCCTGACTTTCAGAAATTCCTCCCGACGAGCGTGATGGAGACGGGGTACGACATCCTCTTCTTCTGGGTGGCACGGATGATCCTCATGACCACGTACGCCACGGGGCAGATTCCCTTCAAGCACGTGTACCTGCACGGCCTTGTACGTACCAGAGACGGCAAGAAGATGAGCAAGTCTGATCCATCCACCTGCATCGATCCGCTCGAAATTATCCCTAAGTACGGAGCGGACGCACTGCGCCTCTCCATGATCGTGGGGCAGAGTCCGGGCAATGATTTCAGGCTCTATGAAGAGAAGATCGCCGGGTACCGCAATTTCATCAATAAGCTCTGGAACGCGTCGCGGTTCGTTTTGATGCAGTGCGAGAAGGCAGAGATTAGTCCTAAGGCTATACCTGCCGAATTCTCTACCCCCAATTCCCAGCTTTCCACTCCAGATCGGGCATTATTATCCTCACTGCAGCGATTAGTTGAAAATGTCACGGAAGGTCTAAAGGCATATCGCCTGAGTGAAGTGGGGGAGCAGCTTTACAGCTTTGTATGGGATTTCTTCTGTAATGGGTATCTTGAACTGAGCAAGGGTGAGGTGGATGTTTCAGTTCGTTTGAAGGCTCTCAGGACGATTGTCCACCTTTTGCATCCCTATTGCCCCTTCGTGACGGAAGAACTCTGGAGCCAGATCGCACCCGAGGGAGCTGGTTTGCTCATTAAGGAACCATGGCCGGTTGTTGAGGAGGATCGAATTGATCTTGTCCCGGAGAAAAAATTTGAATTACTCATTAATGTGATTTCAGCGATTCAGAGTCTTCGTATGGAGTATGGAGTTCCTTCCAAAACGAAGATACCGGCAATTGTGCATGTCGCGGAATCCGATTCATTTCTTTTGGCTTACTCTCAGCATTTCTTGCGTTTGGCGAATATCGATCATCTTGAAGTTGTGCCCAAAGCTCCTGCTCATAAGCACGGCATGGTGAGCATGTTCCTCAAAGGGGCTGATGTGCATCTCTCACTTGAGGGAGTCGTGGATCTGGCAAAGGTGAAGCAAAACCTTGAAGTCGAACGCGCACAACTCGAGAAATTCCTTTCCGGCGTACGCGCCAAGCTTAGCAATGAGCAGTTCATGGAGCGTGCCAAGCCGGAAGTGGTCGAGACGGAGAAGCAGAAACTGGCCGATGGCGAGGCGAAACTGGCGAAGATTGAGGAGCGGTTGAGAGCACTTGCATGATTCTTTGTCGGGGGACCAGGGAACCTTGTTCGGCTCGCCCTGAGCGAAGCCGAAGGGTTCCCTAGGCCCCCCGACACCCCCCTTACCCTCCTAACAGTAAACCTCAAGGTTCTGTGAGCTCTCTGTCCGAGAGTGACCCGGTGGTGCTATGTGCTTGGTTTGTGTTTCTGTTTTTTTCTCTGATTGAAAGTATGAGTCGCAGGCTCTACTGTTTGTCTGTCATGCAGCAGTTTTTCGATGAGGCCCGGGCCGGCAGCACGCGAAGCAATTGTGCCAAGCAGAAATTGGGGGCGGCATTGGTGAAAGATGGCAAGGTTCTCAGTGTCGGATGGAATTCCTGTGCGTGCGGCGGATATTCCCGCTCGCAGGAAATTTCTGCGGAGAAGTGCGAGCGCATGGCGCTCCCGACGGGGCAGGGGTACGAGCGCTCTCGGCCCGTCCATGCGGAAGTAGCGGCCCTCCTGAATATCCGGCCCGAGCGATCGGCCGCCGACTTCGAGCGCTGCATTTCCACGGTTGAGCCAACCGAAGAATTAGTATCTTCGCTCTTCACGCCGGAGGAACGCACTCTGCTTCAGGGGGCTGTGCTCTACCTCTCGGGGCATACGTATGCCTGCGATTCCTGCCAAAAGTGGGCGCGTTTACTGGGCATCACGTCGATTCTCTTCGCCGGAGACTGAGTCAGTACTTTCTCATCACGCCGCGCACAACGCCCGCCGTCTGCAGATCCTCCACGGCGTACATATCGGGATATACGGGATTCTCCGCCTGCAGGTAGAACTTTCCTTTGTTTCGCTTGAGGCGCTTTAAGGTGAATTCCCCGTCCAAAATACCCACGACGATATCATTCACCTTCGGTTCCTTGCCGCGCTCCACGATGACGATGTCGCCTTCCTGAATGCCGACGTTGATCATGCTGTCGCCCTTCACGCGGAGCAGGAATGTCCGGGCCCGGTCATGTACGAGAAATCCCTCCAGATCCACCATCTCTTCCGCCTGCTCCTCTGCGGCTGTGGCGAACCCTGCGGCGATCGGTCCGAAGAGCGGCAGAACCATCGGTTGCGGGCGTTCGGAGGCCTCTGGCATTTCGAGAATCTTGATGCGGCCTTTGGGGTCTTTCTCCAGCTGTTTCTCCCTCAGGAGCGCATTCACCACTTTGGCGATGGCATTCTTGCTGCGTACGCCGAAGGCAAGAGCGAGATCGGCGAGCGAAGGGGAATAGCCGCGCTTCGTCTGGAACTCACGGATGTAGTTGAGCACCGTGCGTTGGTGGGGGGTGAGCGTCATGGAAGAGGGGGGACAAGCGTCCACCATCATAGGTGTACGAATGTCCTCGGTCAAGAGCATGTGTTTTTCGCGGAGGAGGAGGGAACCTTGTTCGGCTCGCCCTGAGCGAAGCCGAAGGGTTCCCTGCCCCCTCCGCACCTCCCTTACACTCCTAACAGTAAACCACATCAACATAACAGGTATTTCTTGTTAGCGGCTTGCTCGTGCTCAACGGACGTATGTGTTTTTGTTTCGTTTCTGTAGGTGTTTTTGTTGGTACCATGATTCCATGCTCCGCGAGCTTCACGCAGCCGACCGGCAGGCGATTCTCGGTCTCGCGTACACGCGTGAGCGGGAGAATCTGTTCCTGATCGGAAACGCGGAGTCAGCAGCTGCTTTTTCCGAAAACCGTTACTTCGGTGCATTTGATGGAAATACCCTGCGCGCGGTGAGCGCGTGGTTCGGGCGGTTCGGATCATTCGTAGCGGCGGGAGAGGAAGCGTCTATTCCTTCCGTTGTGGATGCGGCGCTTGCCGAAAAGGTGCACATCGAATCCGTTCCCATGGTTCAGCCACGGGCTTCCGTGGTCGTCCGGCAGTTGCGTCATCGGGGCATGATTCCCCGAGTGGAACATTCATCGCTGTTTCTGGAGCTGACGCGGCAGGCGTTCCGTCCGCAGGAGTCTGCTGCCCGCCCGGCGCGGGAGGAGGATCGCGACGCACTGGTGCTTCTGCAGCGGGAACTTCATGACAGGACCGGCACTGCTCCCATTACGGAACGGGAACGCGGGAAGATCATGCTCGAAGGAGCGTTTGTCGTTGAGGAGGATGGGCACATCGCCGCCACGGCGACGGCGGGTGTCCGTTCCCGGCGTTATACGCAGGTGGTTGGCGTCATCACTGATCCGCAGTTCCGTCGGCGGGGTTTTGCTGCCGGATGCCTCAGTGCGCTCTGTGCGCAACGTTTTGCAGAAGGGAAGGAGGCGGTTTTTCTTTTCACGGAAGCGCAGAACACCGCGGCACAGGCTATCTATGCGAAGCTGGGGTTTACGGTTATCGGGGAGTTTCTGCTGGCGGCGTACGCATAATTCCATCCTCTGTTTCTTCCATTTCTTTTATTTCCTCTGTTTCCTCATCCTTCGATCACATCCAATTCCTTCAACCTGCTCAACTCCAGATACGTGATCGTCCACACGTTCTGGCGAAAGACCTCCAGATAGGCGAAGAGGTAGCTGGCGAAGCCGATGATGATGAGTCCGAGCACGGCGCCGATCAGCATCGCGATCGCAATGGGGAGGAAACTGCCGAAGAGGAAGATCACGCCGATCACGATGCCGGGAATGAGGAAAATCATCACGGCGTTGAGGAGAATCCGAAGTGAGATGAGGAATCCCAGGATCAGCAGGAACACCACGTGGCCGAGGTAGCTGATGACGAGCTTGAAGCTGGCCTTCATGGCCTGACCGATGCCGAGCTTGCGAATGACCACGCCTTCCTCTGACATGATGTAGAAGAAGCGCAGGATGTTCGAGAAGAGGAAGAACAGAACCAGCAGCCCGATGCCGACAGGCGCCATTTCCGGTGCGTACCGGAGCAGAATGGAGCTTAACGTGATCACCATTGAGATGCTGCCGATGAAGAAGAATTCATGGATGGCGAAGAGCGGGAAGAAGTTGTACACGGCCAACACCAGACCTCCCTTCACCTCCTCTTTCTTATAGGATTTCGCCGCCAGTCCGATGATCGCGCCCTTGGCGAAGTGGGGGAAGATCCATTCGATGAAGATCAGGACAAGGAAGAACGAAACAATGGCAGCCACCCACCCGAACGAGAGACGCTGACTCAGCCACTCCACGTCGGCGAAGAACCCGATGGGGGCTCCCTGCAGGTAGCTGATCAGAAACCACGTCTGGTAAATCAGAAGTTTGGTATTGAGCAGGGTCTCTAAGAGGGCCGAGGCGAATCCCCACTGGCGGAGCTGGCGTTCCTTGAGAGTGATCGCCCAGGCTTGTGCGATGATCTCGCGCGGATTCATGGGGTGGTCAGGTCCTGAAGCGGCTGAAAACTGAAATCCTTGTCGAGCACGATGACGATCTGTTCCATCTGTTCGGCGGGAATGAGCGGCACGGGATGGGTGACGATGGGCAGGTGCAGGAGATCGGCGAAGAAGTTTTTGGCGGCCGCGTCGTCCGGCTTGTCCGCGTAGACGTAACTCCCCATGTTCGCGTTCTTCAGCTCTTCCTTGGGAATATTGATGTTCTCTATCCGTTGCACACTGAAGCCGTACCGGATCAATTCGTTGCCGAGCTTGCGGGCGAGCCCGGTCTTCGCCCCGGCATTGAGGACGGCGATGTTCGGATGTGCGAGATGGATCGCGCGCTGGCGGAAGAGGAGCGCACTGAGCCTCTCAATCTGCTTCCATGTCACCGGAAATTCCGGAATGGAAATGGGAAGCAGCACGGAGGCGCCGTCGAACTGGTCGCGTGGCGGTGTGTAGAGAAACCCGCCCGGCTCCACGACGCTGTCAAAAAGAGCGTTTCGGTCATTGAGTTGCATCGTGATGATGTGATCCGGCGTCATATCCTCCACCAGCCCGGCCAGCGAGACAAGCTCGCGCACGGACATGGTCATTTCGACGTTGTCCGAGAAGACCTTCAGCAGATCCGTAATGGTCGCAGGATTTTTGTAGAGACCCTCCTTCTTCACCTTCTCCCCGATGGCGACGATGATCTGCTGCTGTCGTGCGGAGCGGTCAAAGTCGCTCGACGTGTGTCGGCTGCGCGCGTACTTGAGGGCAGTTTTTCCGTCGAGATGAGCCGGTCCCGCAGCGATGGAGAACGGTTCGTAGCCGTAGTTCTCGTCCGGATACTCGCTGTCGTTGATCGCTTCGGGCACGGTGACATCGATGCCGTCGATGGCATCCACCGCCTGCTCGAATCCGGTGAAGTTGACCTTGATCACGTGATGAATCGGAAGGTTGAGGTGATCGCCGATCACGGCACCCAGTTCTTTCATCGCTTCCAGAGAGGCTTCCTGCTCACTCTTGCCCTGCCTCTTGAGCAGAATTTTCTCGTCGCGGTACAGGCTGTTGATGCGCCCTTTCCCCATTTTTTCGGTTTTGAGGAAGTAGAGGTCGCGGGGGAGCGAGAGGAGGACGGCGCTTTTCGTCTGCGACGGATCGAAACTCGCCACGATGATCGTATCCGTCAGGTCCTTGCCATCGTGGCCGCTGTCCCCTTCGCCGAGCAGAAGCACGTTTGTGAAGCCCTGCTCGTCCTTCGGCAATTCCGTTCCGGTAAGCGACACCAGAGAACGCATGGAAATGATGTGCAGGCCCACGAGCGCCTTCACCGTTCCGGCGAAGAGCAAAAACGCGCAGAGAACGGCGATGAGCATGAGCAAGAAGCGCTTGAGCAGCAGGGTGCGGTGTGCGGAGCGGACTTCTTCCTCTTTGCGGATCTTCCAGCTGCGGTACCATCCTGTGAGCGGGCGCAGGATACCGATGATGAGCGGCAGTTTCTGCCACGGGAAACGGCGCTTCTTCCTCACCTCGGAGACGCGGCGGACGGAGAATGACATCAGGAGAAGTGTAGTCGAAGTTCCGGAGGTAAGGAAGGTGAGGAAGGAATAAGTAAGGAAGGTAAGAAAGGTAAGGAAAGTAAGGAAGGTGAAGAAGGGAAAGATGCGGCAGGAACATGGCAGACAAAAAAGGCAGAAACATTCCTGCCCTTCCTGCCATTTCTGTCGTTTCTTACTTCAAAGTGACCTTGCCGCCGGCGGCCTCGAGCTTCTTCTTCATTTCTTCGGCATCCGCCTTGGCGACACCCTCCTTGAGGACTTTCGGGGCACCGTCCACGGCGGCCTTGGCCTCGCCGAGGCCCAGCCCCGTGATCTCGCGGACCACCTTGATCACGGCGATCTTCTGGGCGCCGGCGTCGGTGAGCTCCACGTTGAATGAGGATTTCTCCTCGGCTGCTTCGCCGCCTCCTGCTGCGGGCGCGGCGGCCACCGCGACGGGCGCGGCGGCGGAAATGCCGTAGACACTTTCCATGTACTTCACGACGTTATTCAGCTGTACGACATTCAGCTTCTCAACGGCGTCAATGACCGCTTTCTCCCCTGCGGAGAGAACCGGTGCTGCAGTGGCGTCTGCCATAGGAATAGGGGGGAGGGAAGTAGGGAACTAGGGAATAGGGAATCGGACTTAGGACTTAGGACTTAGGGATTTGTGGTCCGTAGAGACTGGAAATTGTTGATCCAATCGGTCGAGGAGTCCGCTTGCTGTTCCCTGTAAATCACCGATCGGGCTCATTGCTGACTCACCCAGAATTTCGCGGGTCTGTTCGATGATTGATCTGGAAATCTCTTTTGCGCGGCCTGCCTCCTCGATAATGACACTCAGCTGTTGCTTGAGTGCAACTACTAGTCCTGGAGTAATTTCGGCGGTACTCATAACAATGGGTAGGTAGGAATTAAGAGGCGGGAGAGGTTTCTTTCTTCTTCGCGAGCTCAGAGAGGCCCCGGGCCATGTCGGTGAGCGGGGAACTACACGCGCCCGCGAAGCTCACGAGCGGGGAACGGATCATCGCGGCGAAGATCGCAAGTAGTTCCATCCTGCCCGGCATCCTGGCCATCTCGAGTGCTTCCTCTTTCGTGAGGAGCTTGCCGTCGTAGATGCCGCCGATGAGCTTCACCTGCGCGTGGTCCTTGGCGAATTTGAAGGCAGCCTGCGCGCCCGAGAGGGGATCAGAAAAGCTGAAAATGCAGGCGACCGGTCCTTCCAGATTCTTTTCGGAGATCCCGGGAAGACCGGCATCCTTGGCGGCGAGACGCATGAGCGTCTTCTTGGCCACTTTCATTTCGGCATTGGCTTCCTTCAGCTTCTGGCGGAGTTCGCCGACTTCGCTCACTTTGAGCCCGATGTACTGGGCGAACATCAGTGACTGTGACTTGCTCATCTTCTCTTTCAGTTCTACGAGTTGTGCCTCTTTCTGTGCGCGGGTGACGGGCATGTTCTAGGGGGTAGGGTTAGGGCGTAGGGCGTAGGGCTTAAAAAAATCTCCCGTTTTGACCGGGAGACCAGCGAGGCACACGGCACGAAGCACCAAGTCGGAACCGGGTGGCCGATGCTGTATGCCTCGGAGGGGCTTATTTCGGCC
>JAQTQU010000005.1 GCA_028712095.1 Candidatus Peribacteraceae bacterium | reverse complement strand
CCTTCGGCCAGGCTGTCACGTTCACAGCCACGGTCACACCGGTGACGCCAGGAGCTGATTCCCCTACCGGCAACGTCACGTTCAAGGACGGCGGAACAACCCTGGGGACCGCCACGCTTGGCCAGGGGAGCGGCACGTACCCGACGACGAGCTTGAGTGCTGGTACTCACACAATTACGGCGGTCTATGAGGGCGACACCAACTACACCACTTCCACCTCCGCTAGCCTGACGCATACCGTCACCTCGACCTCCCTCGGCGCTGGCGGAGCCGCCAACTACTGGCGCCGTCTGTACGAGGATGGCATCGCCCCCTCTGATTTTGTCGAGTGGTGGGAGAACGGCAGCCAGACCTCTTCAGCCTCCTCCACATCGTCCGTTTCTTCTTTCTCGTCGTCTTCCTCTTCTTCCGATCCCTACCGCCTCCTCAATACTTCACAGGCAAGCTCCTCCTCCGTTTCCTCTGTGGGCGCATCATCTTCATCTGCTGTCTCTGTACAGTCTCCATCCCGCACGGAGCGCATCTGCGCCCGGGTGGACCGCTGGATTCCTGTTGACTCTCCGCGACGCGTTTCCGTTCTCAGGCGTCTTGCGAAGTGGCTTGGAATTTCCTGCGGTGGCTGAGGCCGGAGGGCAAATCCCTCAAGAAGTGCGACCACTGCGCGTATGAGCTGAAGAGCTGGTAGAGAAGCCGGTTGCTGATTATTGATCTGGTTTTGACGGGACAGGGTTCGGGATATTGAGGTGATGTTGCGGGGGGGGTCTCGTGGTACACTTTCGGGGTGATGACATTATCCAGCCGAAATGTTCTTCTGGGGGGGGGGTCACTGTTGCAGCGGAGGCGGTAGAACGCTGAGTAGTAGATGCTGTGCTCGTTTCCTGCGTCGAACGATTGTCGCCTCCTTATTTTTTATCGGAATGTTCGGTTTTGCCGGCACTGCGTGGGGGATCACGAGGACAACCTTTCGTACGGAAGAAGGAGCAACTGTTGGTCCAAATGTTGTAGTAAATGGGTCATTTGATGCCGATTCCGACTGGATCAAACCGGCAGGAGGAACGATTAGCGATGGAAAAGCAAATTGGACAGGAAATGGCCTATTTAGACAGAATACTGCGCTTGATGCGGATTCCTACTATGAATTCATCTACACGGTTTCTGACTATACCAGTGGGGCTATTCGGGTACAGGGATGGACCGACTACTCTGCGCATAGGTACGGCCCCGGGACCTTTCGGGAAATCATTTATTTCTCTGGGGGTTCATCCGCAATCTTCATAAGTGGGTCGGACACATTCATAGGATCGGTTTCTAACATTACAGTCCGCAAGATTACAGCCGCAACTGTAAATTGGAATCCAAGAAGTGTGGCAGTTACCGGTGATTCTATTGCTCAACATCAAGCAATATACTTTCCCGATACTTATCCGGGGGATACACCAAGCGGTCATTCGCTTGCATCCTCTGGAATTATCCCAGTGGATTGCGCACTGGGCGATACAACATTTGCGTGGGCGCTCTCCACCGGAGTTCCTTGCGCCATTGCTTCAGGCGCCAGAACGATAATTATTCATGCGGGAGTCAATGACATCAATACCGGAAGAACCTGGGCCGATGTTCTTGCAGATCTCAATAGTATTAAGGCATTGCTGACGAACCAAGATCTCTTCATTGATGAAATCCTGCCATGGACAAACGGCAGTGATGCTCAGGCCGATACGGTTCGGACCTGGAACGCGAACCTGGCGACATGGTGTGCGGAGAATAATGCTCATTTAATAAGCAGCCACGATTCAATGGGGCAAATCAGAGTGTCAACCGGGGAACTTGATGATTTATTGCCAATATACACTTTTGATGGCGTGCATCCCACTACCGGGGGAGTATATGTTTTGTGGTCTCTGTGGCTTAACGCATTAGAGTCTTTCTATGGAATTCCGATAAAGCCCAATTGGACTATTACGGCAAGCGCGGGGGCGGGTGGTGCGATTGATCCTACAGGAGCGACAGACGTCGATGAAGGATCGTCTCAGACATTTACCATAATGCCTGCAGCAAATCGTACTATCGTGGACATTTTAGTGGATGGGGTAAGTGTAGTAGTTTCAGATTCTTATACATTTTCTGATGTTACGGCAGACCACACTATTACCGTTACCTTTTCGTCCAACGGCGCTGCCGCGGCGAGGCAGTCGTTCGATGCATGGTGGCAGGAGTACGAGCAGGAACTTGAGCAGCAAGCTGCAGCCGTCGGCGGGAGCGGAACCCTGGGTTCGTCCTCTTCTTCCGATCCCTACCGCCTCCTCAATACTTCGCAGGCAAGCTCTCCGTCCTTCACCGCCGCCGAGGGCGCATCATCCTCGTCTGCCGTTTCCGCGGAGTCTCCCTCCCGTACGGAGCGCATCTGCGCCCGTGTAGACCGCTGGATTCCTGTCGACTCTCCGCGGCGCGTTTCCGTTCTCCGGCGTCTTGCGAAGTGGCTTGGGATCACGTGCGGGAGCTGAAGAGTTGGTAGCCGCGCTATTCGCTTGCCCTGTTCGCCATGGCGGGTATCCTGTCGCCTCTTTTCCTCCCTCCGTTATGTCAGATACTCCTGATGCCGCAAAGATGAATTACCTCGATGGCCACGTCACCCGCGTGGAAGACGCGCGTGTCGAGATCACGGACACAACGGAGAAAGCCCATGTTCTCCATTACCCTCAGGCCAAGGTGCGGTTTTCGGTCGGGCAGGTTCTGCATGTACGTGTTCATAAGGATGGCGCAGGGCAGATGGCGATCGATGCAATCGTGTAAGTCCGGTGCGGAAGAATGCTATGCTTCCCGCATGCGAAAGAAGCAGCAGGCGGCCGTTCGCGCTTTGTCCTCCAAAGCATTCGAGGAGCGTTTTGCCGGTCTGAACGAAGGGCAGAAGCGCGCGGTCGAGACGATTGAAGGCCCGGTGATGGTGGTGGCGGGGCCGGGGACGGGCAAAACCGAGGTCTTGGCCATGCGCACGGCGAACATCCTGCGTCGTACCCAAATGCGCCCGACGAACATCCTCTGCCTCACGTTCTCCACTTCGGGAGCGAAGGCGATGCGCGAGCGGTTGCGAAAGATCATCGGAAGCGATGCCTACGGGGTCACCGTAAGCACCGTGCACAGTTTCTGTAACGACCTGATCCAGCAGTACCCGCATGTGTTCGTGAACTTCCGGGCCCTTGAGCAGGTCAGCTCTATCGAGCAACTGCAGATCGTCCGCAGAGCGATCAAAGAGCTTGGGCAGCGATCCGAGCTCTACATGCCCGTCGCGGAGCACGACCGGGCCGCGGACGTGCTCGGTCGCATCACGCAGATGAAGAAAGAGGGGATCGCGCCCGACGACCTGTTGAAACACGTGGAGGTCTACGCGGAGGAGCTCAAAAAGACGCCCACAGGCAGAGACAGAGATCCCACGAGCAAGGCGTACAAGGATGATCTGAGGAAGGTGCAGCAGTTCCGGGAATTCATCACGGTTTACACGGCATATAGCGGGGAGCTGGCCGCATCACACCGGTACGACTTCGACGATATGGTGCTCATCGCGCTTGAGGCGCTGCAAGAGCACGAATGGCTGCTCGAATCCCTGCAGGAGCGCTACCAGTACATTCTGGTTGACGAGTTTCAGGACCTCAACGGAGCGCAGAACCGTCTCCTCGATCTGCTCACGACGTATGCGCACGTCCAGCAGGATCCCAATATCTTCGTCGTCGGCGACGATGATCAGGCGATTTTCCGCTTTCAGGGCGCGAATATCGGCAATATGAAGTCTTTTCTTGAGAGGTTCCCCCGGACGGCGGTGATGACGCTCGCGACGAATTACCGCTCCACCCAGCCGATATTGGATTCCGCTTCCGCCGTGATTGCCGCCAATGAGGAGCGTCTGGTCCATGTGATCAAAGGTATTGAGAAAAATCTGGTCGCAGGCAGGCAGAAAGGCGGCAAAAAACCGCAATTCATCCGCTATCCCGATACGAGCACGGAGTATGCGGGGATCGTGGGTATTCTTCGCAACGGCAGGAAAGAGGGGACTGCCTGGAAGGAAATGGCGGTCATCTGCCGCAGGAACGAGGAAGTGCTGGAGATCGCGGACACGTTGACCGCTGCCGGTGTTCCCACGGTCGTCGTCGCCAAGCAGGATCTGATCCAGCACCCGCAGGTTCTGCAGGCGGTGATGCTGCTCCGTGCCATTCATGAACAGGAGCATTCCAGCCTGCTTGCGGGAGCGTTGGCCCTGCCGTGCTTTCAGTGTCATCCGGCGGAATTAGGCAGGCTCTTCATGGATTTCCGCACCTTCAAGCGTACGAAAGAGAAAGTCAGCCTGCACGAGTATCTGCTGAAGGAGTCAGTGCTCCCGGCAACAATCAAGAAAGCGCACGAATTCATCATGAAAATGCACCAGAGCATCCCCGGTGTCACGCTCACGGCGCTCGTTGCACATGTCCTGACGGAGTCCGGTCTTCTGCCGCCCATGGAGGCCAAGCAGGCGGATCCGCGCGTCATTGCAGGCCTGCATGCGTTCTATGAGTACGTGAAGAGCCGTTGTTATGAGGTGAAGACAACGTCGCTGGCCTCACTGCTGTCCGATATCGATCAGTACATGAACGAGAAGAAACTGAGACTGGAGTATGACCTCCCGCATCTTACGCAGGATGGCGTGCAGCTGATGACCGGCCACGGGGCCAAGGGGCTGGAATTTGATCTGGTAATCGTTCCGGATGTGCGGTACCGCAACTGGGGGAACAGGAACAGCGGCAATGCGCTCGCGCTGCCCGACCACCTGATCATCGGCATCGACAAAGAGGTCGAGAAGAGGGCGGGACAGGAGGATGAGCGCAGACTCTTCTTCGTGGCGATGACGCGTGCGAGACGCGCACTGTATCTTGCGTTCCCCGAGACGTATCGCAGCGGCGAGCAGATGCGCGATGCACAAGTCAGCAGCTTCGTCGCGGAGGCGGGAGAACACATAGACGAAGTCACGCTGACGCAGGAGCAACTGCCGCTACCCATCGAGACCTTGCGCACGCCGCCGCTGGTCATTGATGCGGCTTTTCGTGCATTCCTGCTGGAGCGCCTGCAGGAGTACGAGCTCTCCGTCACGGCCCTCAATGTGTTTCTGGACAAAGAGGACGGTCCGCAGAAATTTCTCTGGGAGCAGCTGCTCCAGATGCCAAGCGAGAAGAAACCCGCCCTTGCCTTCGGCACCGCGGTCCACGCCTCTCTGGAAGAGAGGAACGCCGCGTGGCAGCAGGGGGAGGCATTCTCCGTTGATGCGCTGGTGGATGCCTTCCAGAATCATCTGAAACGGGAAATCCTCACGAAAGACGAATGGGAGCATTACCGGCTGATTGGCGGCGATATCGTGCGTCGGTACGGCGAGCAAACTTCCTCCGGCATTCCGCTCGTGCTCTCGACGGAACGGACGTTCCACGCGGTGGTGGATGACGTGCCGATCAAGGGCAAGGTCGACCGCATCGACCTCTTTGAACCGAACGGCAGAGAGTGCCGCATTCTGGATTACAAGACCGGCCAGACCAAAAAGACGGAGGATGCCGTCCGCAAAAAGGAGGATCTTTTCCGGCAGATTGCGTTCTACAAGATCCTCTGCTCTGCCGATCCCAAGTTTATTCACGAGGCGAAACGCTTCACCCTGGATTTCATCGGCAATGAGGATGAGGCGCGGCGGGAGATCAGTTTTGAGATCACGCAGCAGGAAGTGAACGAGCTGAAGGCTCTTATCAAGCAAGTCTGGGCCAAGATCACGGCGCTGGATTTCACTGCGCTGTGAATGCCCTCCAGCATTCATTGATCCTCCGTTCGTCCGGTTCCGCTTTCGTTCCCTCGAACGGGATTGAGCGCTCCTTCAGAGCGGGAGCGAGGAGGTCACAGAATCGTTCGGCAAGTGCCTTGGAAATCGCGCCGAAGGAGCCGGAGAACCCCGCGAGCGTGAGTCGGTGCCCGGGGTCGATGTAACAGAAGCCGCCGCCTTTGACATTGTCTGCGTTGAGAGAATTCATACGCGCGAGCGCCAAGTGCCCACGAGGACTGCCCACGAAGAGCGAAGCAATGTTTCCCCGCACCGAAACGATGAAGAGATGGAAGGGGGTATCATCGACTTCAAGGTTGTTTGCCTCAGTGTCGTCGTACGGGAGGAATCCCGGAGTGAGTTCCAGTGCTCCGATGCGATATTCGATGGTATCTGCCTTGTTCATGCCGTTATCGTAGGATGACAAAATTGTGTGACAACGAGAATGACAGGTTTCTTGCCATACAATTGCTGGATTTCACGCCGCTGTAGTTTGCTGCTTTTTCTTCTGCAAAGCCTCCACTTTGGACCACCAGGGAGTTTCAGTTGTGCTGAACAAACCTTGTATGAGGAAAATTGCTCTCTGGAGGGTATGCGCGACAAAGGCGCGTTTTTCGGCAGATTCGTGAGTTCCAGTAACGGTTGATGCCGCCGAGCAGAGTTTTTCGGCGATGGATTCGGTGACTGCAGGACTATTGGACCACGAAGGTCCCAGACGGAAACGGATGTCCCGGCTCAGTGCACAGATTCGTTCGGCGCGCTTCGTTTCGGAGGACGCATCGGGATAAACTGCTGTCGCCTTGTCCAAATTCCCAAGTTGTACGTTGAGAACTGGATCCAAGATCCTCAGTTCATTTTTCATGAGGTGATTGTATCATTTTTTCCTTTGATGCAGGTGTTCTCTGAGGGCATGTGCCGCTTTTCCCCGATGGCTCGTACTATTTTTTTGTTCAATACTTAAGGCTGAAAATACACAAGAATGACCTTCCGGCCTGAAGCAGGCAGAGATCGGAAGTCCCGGCAGATAGTCCGCTTCCAGCGTGGGCGTGATGATGCCTTCGCAGCGTCCTTCGAAGGTATGCAGTTGCGGCCCTTCGCGGCCGCGGTCTTCGATGAAAGCGAGCACGCAGACGAATGCCGCGCGCTTGTTCTCTTCCTCCTTCATGCGCTCCAGAAAATGCGCGATCCATTCCTCATCGCTTGCCTCGGGTCCCGCGCCCCAACGGCGCGTGTGGATGCCCAATTCATCCTTCAGCGCCTCCACGATGATGCCCGAGTCATCCGCGACGGTCGGGAGCCTAGTCCTCTCGAAGTAGAAGCGCGCCTTTTCAAGAGCATTTGCTTCGAAGGTTTCTCCCGTCTCGGGAGCCGCTTCAGCAATATTCAGGTGCTTCGGACTGAGGATCTGAAGCGGCAGGCCTTTCAGCACTTCGGAAATCTCGATGATCTTGCCTGCGTTGTTGGTCCCGATGAGAAGATCCATTAGGGCGTGGCCATTTTCTCGATGTACACCTTCCGCGCCTTCGCTCCCTCGACGGGTCCGATGAGGTTCTTCTGTTCCATGATGTCGAGGAGCTTCGCGGCGCGCGCGTAGCCCACACTCAGCCGTCGTTGGAGCAGGCTGGCCGATGCTTTGCCCGTTTCCTGCACCACTTTCACCGCTTCGAAGAACAGGTCGTCGCCGCCGTTATCATCGGCATCCAGATCAATCTGCGCGTACGGTTGCGAGAGACTCTGAACCCCGCCCTCGCCTTCCTCTTCCTCCTCCGCGAGGGCGATCTGCTCGGTGATGCGGCCGCCGCCGGCGATCTTCACCGCGTTGATCACGCGCTCCACTTCCTTGGTGCCGACAAAGATGCCCTGAATGCGCACAGGATCGGGCGTGGAGGCGGTCATGTAGAGCATGTCGCCCTTGCCGAGCAGGTCCTCCGCCCCAACGCCATCCAGAATCGTGCGCGAATCGACCGAGCTCACCGTGCGGAAAGCGATGCGCGTGGGGATGTTGGCCTTGATGAGTCCGGTGATCACGTCCACGCTGGGCCGCTGTGTGGCGATGATGAGGTGCATCCCCACGGCCCGTGCCATCTGGGCGATGCGGGCGATCATCGTCTCGGTATCGCGCCGGTACTGGCGCATCATGAGGTCGGCCAGTTCGTCCACCACCACGATGATGCGCGGCAGCAGATTGGCCTCATCCGTCTGCTTCTCGTTGTACTCATCCAGATTGCGCGCGCCGGCGTCGGAGAAACGGTGCAGACGACGGCCCATTTCGGCCACCGCCCAGCGCAGCGCCTGCAGGGCTTTCTCCGATTCCGAGATGACGGGGGTGAGCAGGTGCGGGATGCCGTCGTACGGTGTCAGCTCCACGCGCTTGGGGTCGATGAGGATGAATTTGAGCTCATTCGGGGCGTTCTGGTAGAGGAGTGATGTCAGGAACGTATTCATGCACACGGATTTGCCCGATCCTGTGGCGCCGGCGATGAGCAGGTGCGGCATGTCGTTGAGGGCGGCCACCACCGCGGCACCGCCGACATCGCGGCCGAGCGGAAGCGACAGTTGCGAGGTCGATTGGGTGAATTCCGGACTCTCGAGGATTTCGCGCAGATGAACGGTGGTGCGTTTGCTGTTCGGCATCTCGAGGCCCACGAGCGACTTGCCCGGAATGGGTGCCTGAATGCGCAGGCTGGGCGCGGCGAGCGCGAGGGCAAGATCGTCCTTGAGGCCCTCGATCTTGCTCAGCTTCACGCCCTCGGCGGGCAGCAGTGTAAATTGCGTCACCGTCGGTCCCGGATGAGCGTCGCGCATGGTCACGGAGATTTCAAATTCCTCCAGCTTCTCTTCGATCTTCTTGGCCTGCATTTTGAGCTCCTCGTCATCGATGGCGAGCTCGCTGTGTGTGTCTTCCAGCAGCTCCAACCCCGGGAACGTCCACTCCTCAAAGCGCGTGTCTTTCATCTGCAGGATGTCTTTGATCTTCGCTTTCACGTTCTTCTCGCTCTTTTCCGCGGCGATCTTTTTGGCCATTGCCTTCTTGCTCTCTTTCTGCGCGAAAGCCGGCCTGATGATATTCAGCTCCGGAGCCTCATGGTCCTCCTCCACGAGATCTCCTTCCTCCTCCTCGATCTTTTCCTTTTTTGCCTCCTCGGTACGGGTGGCACGGGGTGCGCGTGGTTTCAGGGTCTCGCGCTTGGCTGTGAGATCACGGAAGAACTGCCAGATCGCGCCCACGTTGGGCTCAAACGCAATGACGATGCCGATGAAGAAGAGCGCGCCAAGGACGGTGTAGCCCACGGGTCGCGAGAAGAAGAGCAGAAAGGGCACGCTGGCGAGAAAGCCGATGGCCCCGCCCAGTTCTTCCTTCTTCGTGGCGATTTCTTGAACGGGGGCGCCGATGTGCATGAGTCCGAGGAAGGTCACGAGACACAGGACTAACCCTACAGATCGCTTGGTCTTGAAGTGATCCTCACTCGTGAAGAAGTGCAGAAGGGCGGAGACGATGAGGACGACGGGAAAGATGATGCTCCATTTGCCGAAGAAGAATGTGAGCACGGTACGGACCGCGCCGCCCGCAGAGCCGGCCTGTTCACGAAGCGAGAGCGCAATGAGCATGCCCACCATGAACTGGAAGACGCCGCTCACCTGCCGCCGCGTGGTCGGACTCATCTCGATCGCAGATGAATGTTTTCTGCTTCTGGGCCGCTTGAGTGTGCGACGGTGACGGGGCACGGTGGGATTGTAGACGTGTCGGGACGGGTTTTGTAGTAGAAGAAATACTGGCATGTTCCGCAGATAAGGCAACCGCGGGCGCTTGTAGCGTTGTGCGATTTACAGACGATGCCTGAATTTACGGAGGAGTATCGGTGCTTTTGCCCTCAAATTCGCCGCTTCGCCTGTCATAGCGTTGGCGCGTATGTGTAACTGTTTCAATAGTCGTTTTGCCTTCAGGGACGTCTGCGTCGATAGGGCAACGAGACGGTAGATCACTGAATCCGGGATACTCTTATCATCCATGTACAGCATATTTGATAGGGCTGTGTTGCATCTTTCGAGGGCACTGACCAGATGAGGGAGCTGGGATTGTTGGTCTGTACGAGACACTGTCGTGGGGAGCGAGAGAATAACCCTGATCCCACACAAAAACTGTACGATTTCATCACGCAACATCCATCCCGTCATGTCGGCTGCGTCCTTGGTTCGGTTGAGATCCTGCTGGATGGCCTGTAATGATCCTTCCCAAGGTTGTTCTGTTGGGCGGTTTGTCATCAATATGGAAGCGAAGTGAATGATGGTACGGTAGTATTGCTGACATGACAATTCTCCTCTTCGGCGGCCGTGGATACATGGGCGGGCAATTCTTGCAGATCTATCCCGATGCGATTACGCCTTCTGTGGATATTGCCGATGCCGCTGGAGTAGAGGCCGTTCTTGATGCCGAAAAGCCCGATCTCGTTATCAATGCCGCCGGTAAAACCGGCGTTCCGAATGTGGACTGGTGTGAGGAACACAAACTCGAGACTTTCCATAGCAATGTCCTGGGGCCGCTTGTGCTGCTCGAAGCCTGCCAGAAGCGCAGCATCTACTGGGTACACCTGAGTTCCGGCTGTGTGTACTCCGGTGATAACGGGGGGAGGGGATTTGCCGAAACCGACGAACCCAATTTCACCGGCAGTTACTACTCCCGTACCAAGGCCGCATGCGAGCGATCACTTCGCGATTTTCCAATGCTTATTCTCCGCTTGCGCATGCCGTTCGACGGCTCCCCGCATCCACGCAACCTTCTCACGAAGCTCGCGCAGTTCGAGCGGGTGCTCGATACAGAGAACTCCATCACGTGTCTGCCCGATTTCCTCGATGCTGCGGAGGCGCTCATTGCCAGGCGTGCGACCGGCATTTACAACATCGTGAACGAAGGCGCCATTTCGCCCTATCGCATCATGGAACTTTATCGCGAGATTGTCGATCCGGCACACTGTTGCGAGCGCCTGCTCCCGGGGTCTCTGTCCCAGGTGGTGCGCGCGGGGCGGAGCAACTGCGTGCTCTCGACGGAGAAATTGAAGGAGGAGGGGATTTCGCTTCGGCCGGTGGAGGAGGCCGTGAGGTCTGCTCTCATGGAATACAAAAAATCCGCAGTGGGACCGAAAAGAGTCGAAACTTTGAACAAAAATTGTGTGCAGTGTTAGCTCTGCGTTAGAATGGCGAAGTGGGAAGGAAAAGTTATTCGGTATAGAATTGGGCCATAGTATTCATTTTCAAATGGGACTTAGACTATATCTTTCATCAAAGCTCAAATATTATGCTGAGCAAATAATTCTTGGACTGATCTCCGCTGTTCTTGCTGTGCTTTTTTTCAGGCTATTAAGTTGGACATTTCCAATTCGAATTCATGACAGTTACCAAAATCTGATTTCATTAGTCTCTTCACTTTCTGTAAAAGCCACAAATCATCCGTTTATCGTTCTATTTTTATTCATACTGGTTGGTTTAGTAGTTTTACCTGCAATGTTTGTGGCACTAAAACTCATAAGAAGAAATAGATGTTTGGGTAGAGACATATACAGAGAGCTTGCACAAGCAGATAGATTTATGAATATCTGGAATGCAGAAAGACCACTACTATCCGATGATTCCCAATATTTTTGGGCGTTTGTGCCAAATGGTAACCGGCAAGCAGCACATAACTCTCGTATTGATGAGCAGCTTGCTCAGCATAATTTGATTGAGGTTTTTGAGGCCAGAGACTCAGCTGGAGAAGTACAAAAGTATGCCAGGCCCCGTCGAGGCATCTTTCTCGTCAGAAATTCATTAGTTTTTAGTTTCTTGCTATATTTTCGAATCACCTTTTTGGGTGATCGTCTTTCACATATTGCTAGTGGTAACGGTTTAATTAATTTACCAAAATTACGAGTTATTTATTTCGAAACTACTCTGTTCTTCAGTCTACTTTGCGTTTTTGTTCTCTTGGCTGCGATTAAGATTTTCTGATAGTGGTGAGCAGAGAGGGATTACTTCGCAAGCTTGTTTGGTGCGAGATGACGATAGCGGAATATTGTCCCTGAGCCTGATTTTAAATACTTCTCAAATTCCAATGCTTGTTTCTTGGAAGGAAAAGAAGAAGCATAAACTACTTTCCACGGTCGGAATTTTGCAGTGTGAGGCACGTCCCCTTTATTGTGTTTGTGCAAACGATTGCCAATATTTGTCGTCGATCCAACGTACTGACGTCCGGTTTCGTTTTCGAGTATGTAAACGTAGTGCCACATAAGTTGCTAACTTTACTATTTTTTAGGATGTCCTGCCAACCGTAGACAGAAGATCTCAATTGTATTGTCAGCCTTCGCTGCTGGTTGGCTTGCCATCCGAAGCGCAGCAAAAAAACAGCAGAACAGAGTCCACCTCCGCCAAGGCTACGGTGGACATCCTTCGCTGCGCGAAGGATGGTGGGCCGGGAGGGATTCGAACCCCCGAAGCCATGAGGCACCAGATTTACAGTCTGGCCCGTTTGACCACTTCGGTACCGACCCACGATAGAGAGAATCGTTGATGCAAGGAGCTTTTTAACCGCGGGAAGTGTATGAGAAAAGCCCACGGTGTTCAATGGATTCCCTGCCTGCTTTGACATAGCATGTGCTCCTTTTCTCTCCACAGTATGGAACGTGGTCCTTGCCCCTTTCAGTCCACACGACGGTGCCCGTACTCAGTTAAAAACGGTAACGGACGTGTAACCGTTGCCTCTCTTGCCCAAGAGATGCCAGCGGCGCCCGTAGTTCGGGCGATGTTCGGGTCAAACTCCATCCGTGAATCGGTACAAAAGCAGTGTGAGTCGCAGCCGCCGCCCTGTAGTAATGCTGCTGATGCTCTCATGCAGGGGCTCTGCGAGGCGTGTCGCCGGGTCGTACTACAACAGAACGGCGCCTCGCTCCTTCGTGAGGTGAGAGATGCCTGATTGCCCGAGTGTCATGTACTGCTCATGCAGCGTGCACTGACCGCCGAGCACTCTGCGACCCTCAAGTAATTTCCGGACTGTCGTAGCGTAGTCGAGTGTGAGACGCGTGATGCGTATTTCGCCCATGAGGCAGTGAACGGCAGATTGGTCCGAATCGACGACTTGAAGCACCTCGTCAAGAAGCTGCTCATTCTGTGTGTTCCCGAGGGGGTAAACACTCGTCCGGAATGTCATCTTTTCTTCGTGCTCGCCGATGGGAAAGCGATCCCGCCTTTTTGCCATAGCGAAGCATCGTATGGGGTATTTTCCCTTCAGTGAAGCGAAATTCACGACATCCTTCCCCCGATTTCTTGAGTTTCTTCCTCGTCATTTCTGGAATGGGGAGAGTTCATCAGCCATGAATAATTGACTCTGCCATCTGCTTTGGCAGACTGGGCCTCCTATGCGCGCATCAAAACCATGTACCGTTGCTCTGCTTCGTCCGCCCGAGACGAGCTGGATGTCATTTGCCGAGCAGGAACGGGAGCGGGAGGGGCAGTATCGCGGAGATGGAGAGGATGCATACGTTCCCGCCCTCGATGACTGGCTGGACGATTACCGTGAGCGTCTATTGTCCTGCGCAGATGATCTGCATCTTCGCTGCAGGCTTGAGGAGCATCAGCTGCATGGGGAGGAATTACGCGGCAGGCGCAGGCAGCACCTGGATGATTCCACCATTCTCACCACAATTGATCCGCCCCGTTCGCTCTACTGGACCATGCGGGACGTGATGCGACATGACCCCGACAAGCGCGCGGTCCTCGCCTTTTCGTCGTCGCAACTGCGGGATCAATTTCTGGAGCTGCTGGCGGATGCACGAACGACTATTCTCGAACGCGGCTGGGAGCAACGTCCCGGAGGTCGTGTCTTTGTTCTGGGTGATGAGATCAGGCGACGCACGGTGCCGCGCATGTTCGCTTTTCTCGCGCGCGATGAAGACGGCATGGTCGATACATGGAAACAGGCATTTCAGTATCCCAATTGCAAACCTGCCGGAAAGTGACGGGTTACACCCGCATCTTCCGCCCCTCATACCGCACAAGCGTGAGCAGGCTCTGCTGGCCGAGAATCTCTTTGCTTAAGGGATCGTCGTAGTCGGCGTCATAGACCACGGTCTCGATGCCGGCATTCAGGATCATCTTGGCGCAGATCACGCAGGGGAAGGTGTTGCAGTAGAGAGTCGAACCCTCGATAGAAATGCCGAACTTGGCGGCCTGCGTGATGGCGTTCTGCTCGGCGTGCGTCCCCCGACAGATCTCCGCGCGCTGGCCCGAGGGGATGCCCAGCTTCGCCCGCAGGCACCCGCCCATTTCGGCGCAGTGCGGTACGCCGCGCGGAGCGCCGTTGTATCCCGCCGTCAGCTGCTGCTTGTCCTTGGCGATCACGGCGCCCACTCTGCGGCGCAGGCACGTGGCGCGCTTGGCCCACGTGTAGGCGATCTCCATGAAGACCTCGTGGAAGGTGGGACGGTCTTCGCCGGTTTCCAGCCGCTCGAAGTGTGTGAGCTTTGCATTGAGATCCTCAAGCGTTCCCTCATTCACGATCAGGTAGTCGGCGCGGTCCAGGCAGCGCTGCACCTGCTGTCCTTCGGGCGGTTCGCCGATGCCGCGTTCGCGATTGAGTTTTTCCAGGATCTCCTCGCGGGTGAGGGGAGCGCCCTCGCGGTTTCGACGCGTGATCCGGTCCACAATCGTCTCGGGTGAGGCAGTCACTCCAATCATCTGAAAGCCTGGAAGCTTCTTGAGCTCCTCCCACTCGCCGGGATTGCGGATACCATCAATTACCCAACGTCGTTCCAGTTCCTGTTCGACCGTATCGCGAATCTTTTTGCCCAGCACGCCTGCACCGTGTTCCTCGCGCAGACGATTACCGACGTTCTGCAGGTGTTCGCGTGTGTGCTCCAGCCCCTGCCTGGTGGCCTCTTGCCGCACGACATCCGAGAGGGACGTGTACGAGTAGCCCTGCTTCTGGAGAAGTTTGACGAGTTCGCCCTTGCCGCTCCCGAGGTAGCCGGTGAGACCGATGATCTGGAGCATGGGGATCATCTAATGCCTTTTTCTTTGCGTTGGCAAGGATGCGAAGGGGGACTCACCGTTCCAGCACCTCGATGGTCCGTCGTTCGGAGAGTGTACCGGATTTTGCTTCGATGACGACTCTTCCCGCTGTGGGTTGCCACTTGCCGCGAAAATCCGGCGCCACTGCCGAGCCGATTTTCTTTCCATTCACGTACCAATCGATCGTTCGGATGTCGGGCGATGCGTGGGCTTCGAGCAGGATGAATTCGGATGCATCCGGAATGAGGGGATCCAAGAGGTAGCTCTCATTGGGTTGAGGCCGGGTGATTTCTATCCATGAGGAAACGGAAGAAGCAGAAGAAGCAGAGGATGCAGAAGAAGCACGCTGATCACACAGGGGCGAGAAGCGGGTTGGAGGGACAGGCCAGCCATGTTCCCTCGACCACTGCTCGGTGTCCTTTGGAAACACAGCGAAGGCTTTCTGTTGCGTAAATCTTTGATCACAATTTTTGTTCGAAAGGAGACCGTTGCGCGTGTCGATCAGAAAGGATTGATAGAGATCGTCCTGCTCCGTCGGTTCCGTCCCCGCGATGAACCATTCATCGATCGTGTGCGGACAGCCGTTCAGGCCCTGAGGGCCTTCAGGCCCGAATGGGAGAGGGGTCGGCAGTTTGCCGGAGAGGCTGCAGACCGTCGCCTTCGTCAGCCCCTGCGGTTGTGCGAAATCGCGGGGTGGCAGATTTCTGGTGGCTGCGAGCATCACGTCGTGGAAAATCGGCCCCGCGCCCGTCACGCCCGAGGTGTCGCGCATCGGTGAATTGTCCGCGTTACCCACCCACACGCCGACAATGCGATCAGAGGTGAAACCGATCGTCCAGTTATCGCGGGAGTTTCTGGTCGTTCCCGTCTTGGCTGCGACGGGGAAGTCGAAGTTGAGCGGTCCCGATTCGCCGAATTCCGCGAGTCTGGCCGAAGGGTCACTGAGAATATCGGTGATGAGCCAGGCCACTCCGGGGTCGAGGACGGCGGTTCCGTTTCGTGGAGGATCGGAGAGGAGGGTGCGGAGGTGGAGAGTTTCGCCGTTCCGAGCGAAGATACCGTATGCTTGCGTGAGTTCCAGTAGACGCACTTCCGCGTCACCGAGCGTGAGTGCGAGTCCGTAGTGCTCCGGTGACTCCGTGAGGGTGGTGAGGCCCGCGGAGCGCAGGAATGACAGGAGCGCTTCGACGCCCACCCGCTTGAGCACGCGCACGGCGGCGATATTGTAGGAGTTGGCCAACGCCTCGCGATAGCGCACGAGACCATGTTCGAGGTAGTCGTAGTTGCGCGGGGTGTAGGGAGTGCCCTCCTGCGTCAGGAACTGCACGGCCGTATCGGCCACGGTCGTGGCGGCGGTATCGCCGCGGCTCAAGGCCAGCGCGTAGGTGAAGGGCTTCAAGGCGGAGCCCGGTTGGCGCGGTGCGAGTGCCACATTCACCTGTCCATCGTGTTCCGCGTCAAAGTAGTCGGCGGAACCCAACATGGCGAGCACGTCACCCGTGCGTGCGTCGAGCACGACGACGGCCGCCGAGGTGACGTTCTTCTCCTCAAGCTCCCGGAGCTTGCGTTCCACGATACGCTCGACCTCGGTCTGGAGAGTGAGATCCAGTGTCGTGCGCACGGCGGGAGCATGCAGATCGTCCGGTCGCTCGTTCATGAGCCACATCACGAAGTGCGGCGCGCTGATCGCCGTATGGTCTTCTTTCAGCGCCACAGGTTCGTGTGAGGCATCCTGTTCTGCTCCGTCGTCGATCGCCCCCGTTTCACGCATGGCGGCCAGCACCCGGTCCTGTCGCTGTTTGGCTTCGGTGAAGTGCGCGAACGGGTCGAGTGCGGAGGGTGACTGCGGCAGTCCGGCGAGGAGGGCGCACTGCGCCGTGGAGAGTTCTCCCGCTGAGGTGCCGAAGTACGTCCGCGCCGCTGCGCCCAAGCCATAGGCCCGATGGCCGAAGTAGGCGCGGTTAAGGTAGCGCTCGAGGATGGCGTCCTTGGAGAGTGATTGTTCCATCTTGAGGGCGAGGAGCGCCTCGAGGATTTTGGCAGTCACCGTGCGTTCCCGGGAGCCCAGAGTGATCCGGGCGAGCTGCTGTGTGATGGTGGAGCCGCCCGACACGATGCGCCCGGCAGTCAGGTTCTGCCAGAGCGCACGGACAGTACTCTTGGGGCTCACGCCAAGGTGTGCGTAGAAATCGCGGTCCTCGATCGCGAGGACGGCCGCGACGCACGAAGGCGGAATATCCGAGAGCGGTATCCACCGCTGCGATCCCTCCTGCGCCGGTTGCACCTCGTACAGCTCTTCGCCGTTGCGGTCCAAGATGCGCACGGAGGAGGAGCCGCCTGTGAGCAGACGCCCGGGGAGCGGCAGGAGGCTCAAGGCCGTCAGGAGGAGGCATGCTACGAGCGCAGAGACCTGCCAAATCCGGATATGTTCCCTCTTCATAGAGACGAGAATATTAGAGTATCGGAATATTAGGGCTAGCTTATTTGCTTTCCCTAATACTCCATTATTCCAGTACTCTCATACTCCGTCACTCCCCAATCGTCACCATCTTGCCAGCCGTTTGCCCGAAGACCTCCGGGAAGTACATTTCGAAGACGCGGGCCGGACGCTCGTGGAAGGTGCCGGGGGTCGTGGCGCGCACCAGGTAGGTGAGCTGGTAGACGCCGGTGGGCAGCTCGTCCGCAAAGGCGAAGAATGAGTCATCCCTCAGTTCCCGGTGCGAAAACCGCCACAGGCCGCTCTGCCAGTAGTTCTCGTCCCATGTCCGCGTGGTGTCGTCCTTGAAGAGCGTCTTCTGCGCGGTCTGCAGGTTCACATCCACCGGCTCGAATCCCGCGGGGAACGGACTCTCGACGGCTACGAAGTGCCGGTCCTCGGGAACGGTGATCGTGAGGGTCACGCGGTAGGTGTTGCCGACGGTGGGCGTCTTCTTCTGATCGGGGAGCGGCTCGATGGACCGGAGCACACTGATCCCTTCCTCGGCGGGCGGGAGCGTGTCGGCTGTGTAGAAGTAAGAGAGCACGGCGTCGTAGTACAGCCGTCCCGTCCCCTCCTTGCCGATCTTGAGCTGAGATTCCTCGCCCCGCAGGAGATCATCCAGTGCCAGTGTCACCTCTTTGCGCGAGAGGATATTCTGCTTCGTGACCTTCCAGTCGAGAACCTTCGTTCCGTCCACTTCCACGCCCGCCGTGAAGTTCGCGTCGAGTTCCTTCGTCTGCTGCAGGTACTCGATGAAGGCGAGGAGCACCGAGACGGTGGACTGAGTCGTATCCCAGTGGCCGTCCTTGCGGACGGCGAGCAGGTAGCGGACGGCATTGGGAACGAGGGTGTTCTTTGGGTCGATGCGCAGCATCGCCTGCAGGACGAGCGCGGTCGTGCGGTCGTTCGTGTGCATGAGGGAACCGTACCGGCCGATGTCTTCTTCCTCGAAGTGTGTGCCGCGTCCGTCCACCTTCGCCGAACGCAGAATATCGGTGAGGAGGTCGCGCGCTTTCGCCTTGGACTTGGCGCGGTCGAACGCCATCGCGAGCTGCGCCTTGGCGAAGAGCGGGAGCTTGCCGCGTTGCTCGTACAGGTTCGCGAGCAGGTTCGTGTCGACGTTCCCCGTTTCGGCGAGCACGAAGAGGATCTGGGCGCGGGTAGCTGCATTGATCGGTGCGTTGGGATCGGACTGCCGCAGGGCGGCATCGAGGTACTGGCGCGTGCGCGTGATCACGCCGTCATCCACCGCGTAGCCGTTATCGCGAATGAGCGAGAGCGCCTGGAGCGCATAGGCGCTTAAGGAAGGGAAACTTCGGTTACTCTCCTGCCAGTAGCCGAACCCTCCGTCGCCGCGCTGGAAGGTGTAGAGACGGGTGAGTCCCGCCGTGACCATGTCATCCAGTTTCTTACGGTCCACGACGTGGAAGGCGTCGAATCCCTGCAGCCGCGTGAGAACCACGTTCGGGACCAGGCTCGAGAGCGTCTGCTCCGCGCAGCCGTACGGGTAGTGGGCGAGGTACTCGAGGCCGTCGGGCAGGTACGTGGCCAGCGAGGGGGAGACAGTCACGGAGAGCGTTCCGTCGCGCGCGTCCTTCTCACTCGGCGCGAGCACGGTCTCGGTGACGTTGTCTTCGGTGAAGCCGGTGGTAGCGGCGCTCTGCGGTGTGCCGTAGACGAACACGGGAATCGATTCCTGTACCTCGTCGCGCGCATGCTCCGCCTCTGCGAGGAACGTGAAAGTCGCTCTCTTCGTTCGGTTGATGGTCACGGGGAAGGGCACCACCTTCTGCGCACCGGCGGCAATCGTGACCTGCTGCGTTCGCTCTCCGGTGAGCGTGAAACCGCTCCCGCTGAGAGACACCGTGAAGGTCGCCGACTCATCGAGGAAGTTGTGGACGATGGCGCCGAGGTTTACGCGGTCCCCCACGACTGTGAAGCGCGGACGCACGGGACGCACGATGACGCGCTTGGTCTCGATCACTGTCTCCTCCGCGGCTCCGAACGTGGATGCCTTCGTCTGTCCGACGGCGAGCAGGTGCCACGTCGTGAGGTTGTCCGGGAGCGTGAACGAGACGCTGGCTTCGCCCTTCTCGTCCGTGAGGATCGTCGGATTCCAGTAGGCCGTGTCCTTGAAGTTGCCGCGCTTCTTGGCCTCGAGATCCGCGCCTCCCCCGCCTTTGGATCCGGGTTTGTAGCGGTCGATCAAGTACGTGAGCATCTCGGCGGTGAGCACGCCCACCGGGCGCTCACCGTAGAATTGCTGGATGAGATCGGGGAGTTCGAATCCGGTCAGCGCGAGGACACTCATGTCCACGACGCCGAGCGACATCTCCGCGCGGGCGGGATTGCCCTGCCAATCCTTCGCCGTGAGCTTCACTGTGACCTGTTCCCCCGGCAGATACTTCTCCTTGTCCGCCTGCACCTCGACGGAGAGATGTTTGCGGGTCGTCTCGACGGGGAGCTTGGCATACCCGATGCGGAAGGCGGGAGCGCCCGTATCGAGTCCGTTCTCGTCGAAGGTCTCGCCGATGCGCGGCTTGAGCACCACCACCGAGACGTAGACGGTGGGCGTGAGGTCCTCGGTGATCGGAATGGTGATCTTCTGGGCGGAGCTCTCGATCGTGATGATTTCCCGGCGGATCACCTGCTCGCGTTCCACGGTGACGAGGGCCTTCACGTTCTTGCCCTGGAAGGGGGATTTGATGAGCAGGGTGGCGGTATCGCCGATGCGGTACTCCGCCTTGTCGGGGACGACGTCGATGCGATGAGAGTTCTCGTGGGGCCAGTTCACGTACGTGCTGGACCACGCGTAGAGGCCTGTGGCGGCTTTTGCCTCCCGTCCCTGTTTATCCTCGACCACGGCAAAAACGCGGAATTCGCCGCCCTGATCGGGTCGCACGGTCGCCTTGGCTTTTCCGTTCTCATCCGTCGTCACCTTGGTGGCGCGGATGAACGTGTCCTCGGGAGTATTATCGTAGTAGTACTCGCCATCCACGCCTTTCTTGCGGATGGAGTTCCACGTGCGGCTGTAGAGATTGAGCGTCACCGTCGTGTGCGGCAGGGGAGAGCCGTCGGGCTTCACCGTGATCACGGCGATCGCGGCATCGGTTCCCGGCGTCACGACGTAGTCTTCCGTCTTCACGCCCACGTACGCGTCGGCCTTGTGCACGGGAACAGAAACGCGGTTACTCACGACCTGATTGTTCGGATCCGTCACATCAGCTTCGATGGTGAGTATCTGGCTCACCGGCTTGTCCGCGATCTGCGCGGGAACGGAAACCTCCAACCGTCCGGCGGCATCCAGTTTGCCTTCACCCTCGGCGAGGAGCTTCGTTTCGCGTTCGCAGTTCCGCCAGCAAAATGCGTCTTCCAGCCCGAAGGAGTACCACTCATCCCGGACGCGGTTGAAGAAGTAATCGGTGGTCTGCGCTCTCCAGGTGACTTTGGCGCCGCCCATGGGCGCGCCGAAGTAGTAGGCCCCTTCGATCGTGGCCTTCACCGTGTCATCCTGGAAGTACTCCTCCTGCGGCGTCGTGAGATCCACGCGGTACTCGGGCTTGCGGTACGCGAGCACCTCGAAGGAACCGAATGCGTCTCCGTACGAGGGCTGATCGGTGAATTGGGCGGAGATCTGGTAGGTGCCGAGCGGGGCGGAGGAATCGAGAGGGAGCGTATCCTCGAAGCTGCCGAATGCCGAGAGGTTCAGGGTTTTGCTGAGGATTTCGTTGCCGTTGACGTCCCGCACGGTCACGGTGACGGAGCGTTTGCCGGGCAGGGAGAGCACGCCCTCGCGGTCGCGTGAACGCAGGATGCCCTTGAAGTGCACGGTATCCCCCGCCCGGTAGATCGGGCGGTCCGTGTACAGGTACGAGTGGATGCGCTCGGCGCGGTCCATGGGATTCCAGAAATCCGGATAGAACCCGAACAGGTCCGGACGGATGCCGTCGTTCCACTTGCTCGAGACGAAGGAGCGATCGGAGCCCTTCTCGGCGGTCACCCAGAATTCCGGTTCCCATTCGTTCATGGGCGTGACGAGTTTCGTCATGTCGATCTCCGTTTCGAACAATCCTTCCTTGTCGGTCTTGCCGGTCACCACCGTCTCGCCGTCGAGCGCATGGAAAGCGATCGCGGCGCCGGCAACCGGATCCCCCGTGCGGATATCCGTTGCCCAGACGAGCGCGCGGTTGCCCGAGTACTTGAGGGTGAGCGCGGTGTTCGTGAGCGCGAAGATCTGGGTCTGCTGCAGGGGCTTTCCGTTGTATCCCTTCTCATTCGGGGTGCGGAGGCGGAGCGCGTACAAGCCGGAGGGCAGCGACTGTTTCGCCTCCTGAGTCAGATCGATCGAATGGATGTCACGGACGTTCTTGTCCGTCTTGGGAACGTACGTCCACGCTTGCAGGGGCGTGAGCGCAGCGGGCAGCCCATTCCATGTCTGGCGCGTAGAGCGGAACGCGAGGAAGTCGGTGAGACTCACGGAGGAGAGCTCCGCCTCGACGCGCGTGATGTTGACGGATTTCAGGCGGTATACCGGCGGTTTCTCGCGCTCAAAGATTCCGAATTCGCCCTTCGATTCGATCCAGAGTTCCGGCGAAAGCGGATCCGTGGTGAAAGTGTAGGCGAACGGTTCCTTCAGATGTTGCCCGAAGGGGTCCGCGATGCCCGTTTTCAGCGTGATCGTGTACTGCGTGGAGGGCGCGAGGGACGGGTACGCCGCGAGCTCCCGGTTATCCGCCCACGAAGCGACCTGCCAATCCGTTTCCTGTTCCTTCGCGAGGGGAGGGGTGATCGTGATCTGGTTCTTCAGGGAGTCCTCGGAGAGGGGATTCGAGAACGTGAAGACGACGCGGCCGTATTCGAGGGCTGCCTTCTGGACCTCAAGGGGACCGACCGTAGAGAAGCGGAGCGTGAATCCCGATGCACTGCCGAGCGTGCCGACCGCTCCCGTGAGGCCCGGAGCGACGGTGAGCGTGTAGGCGGAGGAAAAGGCGAGAGGCTCGGCGGGCGTGATCACGAGCACGGTTTTGTCCGTGATGGTGCGCTTCTCTTCCGTGCGGGTTCCGAATGCCACCGACCGGATGGGAACCGTCTCGGGATTTCCCGAAGACGGGATGCGGGCGAGTGAGAGGAATGCTTCGGCGCGGCTTGGATTCATTTCCTGATTGAACGTGAGGGCGGGGAGCGTGGTCGGTCCCGCGCGCGAAGAGCCGTTTGCAGGATCGGCGGAGACCACGGCGGGACGGGCGGTCTCGAATGTCCAGGAGAAGTCCTCCGCCGTCGCATCACCCGACGCCGTCTCGATGCCTTTGGGCAGGCTCACGGTGTAGCGGGTGCTCGGCGTGAGCCCCTTCTCCGGAATGAATTCCACGGCCACGGTCGAGAGCCAGCGCCACCGTCCCGCCGTGTCGGGCGCGATGGTCACGGGCCAGTGCGCGAGGCGCGCCTGCGACGCGTCTCCCTGTACCTGCGTGAGGGGGATCATGGGACGGTCGAAGATGATGGTGATCTTGGAGGACACCGAGACGTCCTGCGCGCCCGTTTCGGGGATCCGCAGGGCGACCGTCGGCGGTCCGGCGACGATGAAGGTGAAGTCAAGATCCTCTCCGAGGGGCGATCCATCCGATTTTTTGGCCTGATGACCCAAGTGGAAGACGAGCGTGCTGCCCGCGGCGAGGGGAGCGGCGGGAGCGAATGTCATGGTCTCTCCCTCCCAGGACCACGCCCCCGACACGCCATCGGGGATGGCCATGGCCTCCTCCGCGCTCTGGTGATCCATGAGCGCAGGGAAGCTGAATTGCAATGTCGAGGCTGCCGACACCCTCTGACGCAGCGCAAAATCCATCGTGGTTTGTCTGCTGGGAAATCGCACTGTCCCTGTGACGAAGAGCGCGATCAGCGTGATGAAGACGACCAGTACGGTTGCCAGTGCGATCGGCCGGCGGCCGATGGTTGCGGTGGCGATTGCGAGGCGTTCGGAGAAAGACATAGAGAAGAAGCAGAAAGGATGAATGTTCATGCTAGCGGGGTACAGGCCCGGCCCTCAATTTCCCATGCGAGTCTGGCGTTGACTAATTGACTATTTGAACAATTTCTGTACAATTTACCGGCTCAGAGGGCATGCCTTCCGGGTTCTGATCTTTGGCAGGCACGGCGGAATTTTTGAAGTGAGGGCGACTCTCAGTGTCTTTGGTGAGATGTTGGGAGTTGCTCTCGTCTTCAAATGGATGGATCACGAATGGTTCGTGGCACCAGACGAGATGCGTTCTTGTAATGGAGAAGACATGAAGAAACGAACGAGCGTTCAGTTGTCGAAGGGAGCGAAAGCTCCTGTGTTCTTTCATCTCGTGGGTGAGGTCAATGGCCACAACGTGCGTATTGCACGTCCACGGGATTGGCAGGTGTTCCACTTCCCTCAGTGGAAAACTCCTGTACTAATGCTCTGGAACACGCCAGGGCACGAACGTCTCTTCGCAACGTGCATCGACGGAGAACTTCCAACACATGAGGAAGCACTTCGCCTGATTGGAAGATGGATTGATATGGACTGGACGACACACCGTCATGAGTACGGAGGTGCGGTCATTCCTCTCGTGGCCCACGAGAAGTTCGTCATCGTCCCCGAATCGGCCCAACTCGAAGAGGAGGAAGGCTCTTTGCTCGTCGTGGAGCCGCCGTGCCTGTTGTGGCATGAGTGGCACCCGAATGAGCAGGATGGGGCGGCCATTGCCGCCACGATCATCATTCGCTGATCATTCAGCTATGCACTGCCAACGCTGTCCCGAGGTTGCCACGCGCGCCTCGGGACTTTTCTTTAACGCTGCCCGCGGATTTGTTGCAGCGCCATACGTGCCTGTGCGTTTGACGGATCGAGCTGCAGAATTTCTTCAAACTGCTCTGCTGCACCTTCGGCATCATGTTCGTAATTGAAGAGCAGGATGCCGAGGTTGAGTCGTGCAGCCGTGAACTGTGGCTGCAGGCGGACGGCTTCGCGGTAGGCTGCTTCCGCTTCCTCCGGACGATTCAGTTTCATCAGTGCCACACCCAAATTGTAGTGAGCTTGGGGGAAGAAGGGGTTCAAATCGAGGGCGGCCCGGTACGCGGTCACTCCCTCTTCGAGCCGTCCCGAGCCGACCAAGAGCGCTCCCAAATTGAGCTGGGCCGGTGCAAAGTCCGGCGCCGACAGAATCGCCTGCCGGTAGTAGCGTTCGGCGGATGCGGCATCCCCCTGCTGTCCGGCGACCGTGCCCAGGCCGAGGAGCGCGTAGACGTTTTGCGGATTGAGGCGCAGCGCCTCCTGATACGATGACTGTGCCGCAGCAAAATCGCCCTGTTCCCTCTGCGCGGACGCAAGGTTGCTCAGCGTCTTCGAGAGCGAGCGATCCAGTGCCGGTCCGGTCCGGCCTTTTTCATGCATGATGTCAAGCGCTGTACGGTACGCGGCGATGGCCTGCTGTTCATTCCCGCGATAGCGCTCCACGTTACCCAGATTCACGCGGGCAACGTAGGCGTCGGGTGAGATCTTCAGTGCCTGCGTGAACAGGGCTTCACTGTCTTTCCACGTGCGTGCCTGCAACGCAGAGAGCACACCGAGCGTGGCAAGCAGCACGCACGCAACGGCGATGCAGGCCTTGACTCGTCTCTGGCACAGCCAGCCAAATATCAGCACAACCAGAAAAACAATGCCGATGCTCGGCACGTATGCGTAGCGGTCGGAGGCGAAGTAAAACGTGTCCCCCTTGGCAAAATTGATCAGGGTGGGCGCTACCGTCATGCAGAAGAATCCGATTCCGAAGAAGATGTTCCGTGTCCATCGCAGCGTGAGCAGCGTTCCTGTGGCGAGCGCGAACAGGATCGCGAGCGGGATCAGGAGATCGGGGCGGGACAGCGTGATCGTTCCGGTGAATGGATAGAGCACGGTCAGGCCTGCGGGCACAAAGAGTTTTTCCAGGTAGAACACCATGCTCTTCGGTGCCATGAGGATTTTCTCCGTCAGGGTGGAGGCATCCACAACAGCGGTTTTTCCGATCCATGCGATGATGCCGAAGAGTATCGAGAGCGCGAAGTACGGAAGTTTTTCCAGCAGCATAGTACGATCCCACCTTCGTCGTTCGCGGAAATCGGCGAGGAGGAGGAGCACGGGCAGGGTGATCACGGTGACTTTGGCAAGCAGACCGCAGCAGAACGCGAGGAGGCTCAGGGCATACGTCGAACGTTTCTGATCGCAGCGGTACGAGAGGTAGGCGATGAAACTTATGAGGAAGAAGAAAGTCGAAAGCACGTCTTTGCGCGCGCTGGCCCAGACGACCGCCTCGGTGTGGAGCGGGTGCAGTGCGAAGAGCAGACCGCCGAGGAAGGCGAGCCACCTGCGTCGTGTGAGCGGGAGCAGCAGCCATGCGACGAGCAGGGCATTGAGCGTGTGCCAGAGCAGGTTCTGGATGTGATAGACCGTGGCATTGGTGCCGCCGATCAGGTAATCGATCTGATAACTGAAGAAGGTGAGTGGAATGTAGAGCTCGGGATCGTACCGGGTGAAGATCGTCTTGAGCGTGGAGGGCGTAATGGAGCGGATGGCGGGATTTTCGTAAATCAGCAGACCGTCATCCCATCGGACGAACTGGTTGGTCATCGAACCGCCGTAGACCATGAACGTGAGCAGGAAGAATATGCCGGCGATCCACCACAGCAGCGTGCGGGAGGGAAGGGGAGGGGAAGGACGCGGGGTGACCGTCACCGTTCCACTCTAAAGCTCTCGCGTGCGGGATGGTAGACGCAGCGCTAACTGTACAAATAATTTATTCAATATGGGCCCGCTGCAGCAGATTGCGTGTGACGAGGAAGAGCAGGCCGAACGAGCCGAACAGGGTGATCCAGAGTGCCGGTCCCGTCTCGGGTTGCGAGAGGGGCCGGGGAGCGCCGCCGTGCAAGGTACCCGTTGAAGATGCATTGCCGCCTGCGGTGACGGGCTTGCCCTCTGCATCGAAGGGATGTGCACGCGTACTTCCTACGGTGTACGGATTGACCGGCAGTTGCGTGGTGCGCGATGACGGCTGCCGTGCGCTCTCTGAAGATGCGGCACCCACCGACTGATCTGCGGCAGGATACTGTCCCTGAGGAGCGCTATTGTCGTTTTCCGTGAGTACGGAAGTCACGTCCACGAATCCATCCTCATCGGCTGGCGGGATGGCAAATGCCATTGTGCCCATGCGCGAATCTGTGGCCGAAGACTGTCCCGTTCCGGCAGAGGCGGTGGAACCGGGTGAGGCGCCATCGAAGGGTACGGCTTGTGCGAGGTGCTGCTGTGTCGCCGTGTTGGCGGCTGTGGCTGGCGTCCCCGATGTTCCTGCCAGCACCGTGATGCTGGCCTCCATGCCCTGTGCACTGATGCTGTAGTACGGATAGGTGCCGGCGTTGAAATCGGATGTGATGTTGAGTACCGCACTCTGCTTCGGTTCGATGGCACGCGTCGAAAAGCATTCCTGATTCCGGGTGCAGAGCGCGTCAGACTGGAGCACGTGCGGTTTGTTTGTTTCATTGATCCACCGAATGTCGCCTCCGGTAGTGACGGTGACCGCCTTGGGGGAGAAACCGGTCTCCGTGATACGGACGGTAATCTCCGTTCCCCGATCGAAGCCAAAGAAGAATGAGAGGCCGATTGAGATGGCAATCAACATGCCTGCAACGGCAGCCGGTTGCCGCGAGAGGCGCCGCAAACGCGGAGGATGCGCCGGTTCTGCGGGGAGGGGCGGACTCTGCTTCGGCTTTTCCGCAACGCGCACCGGGAGCGCCCGCTCCTCTGCGGACGCATCGGTAGCCTGCCAGTTTGGGTGCAAATCGGTCATGGTGCGCGGGGGGTGGTCAGCGCCACGATCTGCCTGCGGGAGGCGAGTGCCGTTCCCGTAATGGCCGAGATGGTCAGAATCAGCGTGATCACCGATGACATACCTGTTTCTCCCGGAACGGTGACCGGCTTTCTGGTAGCCAGCAGATCTCCCGTGAGGGGGGAGGTGGATGTTTTGGGATTTCCCACCTCTACGGCGACTTCCTGACTGAAGGCGGATTCTTCATCCTGCGTACTCAGGGCACGGATGGCGACGAAGTAGGTCGTCTTTTCCGGTAATCCCCGAATCGCCATGCTCGTCGAATCCCCCGAGATGGTCTTGCGTTGGATGTACCGTCCCGACGTGGTGCCGTAGTAGAGGTTGTAGGCCTTCAGCTGTGAAGAAGTGAGCGGATCCCAGGCGATGTACAGACTGGTTCCTTCCGTTGTGATTCTGACGTTGCGCACCTGCAGCAGCGCGAACGCTGTCCCGCTGACGGGTGGAACGGCCGGTGCGGACGATGTTGCAGCCGCCGGCGCACAGCGGTTGCTCTCGCAGATGCCGCTGATACAGTTGCCGGGGGCGGTGCACGCGCCGCCGTTTTCCACTTTCAGGATGTCGCCGCGGCACACGCCTCCGCTGCAGAGCCCTCCTTTACAATCGCCGTGCTCGCTGCAGGCCATGCCGTCCGGCAGCAGGACTCTGGAGCTCACGGAGCTGGCGGCGGCAGAAGATCCGGAACCGGTGGCCGCACTGGAACTCGATTGGACTTCAATGGTGCACGCGATGGAGCATCCGTCCCCCGCGAGAAAGTTGCCGTCATCGCACTGTTCACCGGTTTCGACGATGCCGTTGCCGCAGATGGGAGCTACAGCGGACGAGGAAGCACTCGTGATGGAAGAAACCGCCGAGCTGCCGCTGCCTGCGGCATGGGTTGCGTCACTGCTCGTGCTGGAACCACTGCCACTTTCAAGATCGAATGAAGTGGCGCTGCCGGACGATTGCGCGATGGAACTTGCACCGGATCCTGTGGCAGCGCTGGAACCTGAGCCGGAGGAGGCGGATGAAGCCGCAGGCGTCTCGAAGGTAATGAGGAGCGAACCGGGATTCTGCGTGAGAATGTCCTCCGTGCCGCCGGACGCTTTCACTGCGACGACGCGGGTGTGTCCCGTGGGTTGCACGTCATAGAAACTGAGTACGTCCGTTTTGGTCTGCGGTACGGTTTTCACCTGCAGCAGCAAGCGGGCAACCACAATTTCTTCAGCAGCCGACTCTTCGTTTGTCTTCGCAGAGAGATCGATTTTGATCAGTCCGTCCGTGGCAGAGAATTCCAGCTCTCCGGGTGCGGGGGTGGGCAACGCGGTTCCGGCGGTGATTCCTTTTCCTTCCATGACCGCGGGGTTGTACTGCAGCCATGCCCGTACGCGCGAAATCTGCCGCTTTCCGGGATTCGTGAGCACGAGATCCATATGGAGATCGTCATTCTGCTTCTGTGGAGGTGTTTGAAGTGTCTCGGGATCCTTTACTGTGTATGTCGGGCAGGTTACGGTGTCATCTGCGCAGTGCGGTCGCAGCAAGAGCGTCGGCTCAGCCGATTCCTCTGCTGTGAAGTTATCGGGAATCAGCAGGATCGCCGCCACCAGCGTGGGGAGCAGGAGGATTCTGACGAGGGTCAGCCGGCGCGGGGAGGCGGTAGGTGTCATACAGCGGAGAACCGTCGAACTTACGGCAGGGCGCGGAGGATCCGCAGGGCGTCATCGATCGTGAGCGCGCCATCCCCGTTGGGGTCGGCACGCAGTTGATCGGGAGTCGCTTGCGCGTACCCCTGCACCACCTCGAGGATGGTGATCACGTCCTGCATATCCACTCTGCCGTCGCCGGTGAGGTCGCCCGTTTCACTGACGGATCCGGCTTCGATGAGTGCGATGGGCTGCACTTCTCCGGCACTCTGAATGCCGATCAGGAAGGAAGCCGTAACGCAGATGCCACTGAAGAGGAGGACCCGCAGCAATTGCCGTGAACGGTATGGAATGTGCATTTCGTACCAGTATAGGACAGTTCAGGGTTTTCCTCCAGAGGAGGGAAGTTGACTTAGTGTGCTAGTAGTATGTTTCAATCGAAGAATGCGATATTAATAAACTCGAATCAATATTTGTAAAGTATCGGAATAGAGATGCCCTGCGTACACTGAAAGCTCTTTTCATGGAAAACGTCTTTCTCTTCACTGGCGAAAATTCCTACCTGTTGCAACAGGAGGTCATCCGCTGGATGCGGGAATTCCGCGAGCGGCATGGTGAAGAAAACCTGACGCGTCTCAGTGCGGACGGCATGACACCTTCGGCATTGTTGAATGAGGTTGCCTCCTCTCCGTTCATTGCCGAGCGCCGACTGGTTGTTGTGGATGAGATTCCCTCCTTTTCGCTGGAGGAGAGTGTTACGGGCAGGCGCAAGGGTCCCAAAGGCGGACTGAGCATGCGCGCGGCGCTCGAACAGGTGCATCCGCAGGTCATTGTCCTCTTTATCGCTCCCAAGCCGGATCGGCGTCTCACATCCACCAAAGAGCTCTTAGAGCTCGCGACGGTCCGGACGTTTGTTCCTCTCAGCGGCGAGGCGTTGCTGCGGTGGATACAGCAGACGTTTCGTGATGCGGGGACCCAGTTCGAGCCTGCGATTCCGGCGCTGCTCGTCGAGCAGGTGGGGGAGGATCAGCGCAAGCTCGCGCAGGAGATAGCGAAGCTTGCGCTGTACGCCTCCGGCCGGACGGTTACGAGCCGGGATATCAGCACGCTCGTCTTCGCTTCTTCGGAGCAGACGGTTTGGCGTCTGCTGGATCTGCTGGGAGAGGGCCGCGCGCAGGAGGCGGTTCTGTATTGCCGGCAGCTCCTCAGGAGCGGAGAAAGCGCCCAGAGTGTCTGGACTATCTTCCTCTGGATTGTTTCGAGTCTTGTTGCCATCGTCTCTGCGGCAGGCGAGGGTACGACCGGTATTCAGGGCATTATGCAGGCGACAGGAGTGAAGTTCGGGGCCGCCCGTTCCCTTCTTCCTCTGGCCCGTTCCTGTCGCAAAGAGCAGTTGAAGGATCTGCTGCTGCGTGTGACGGATGCTGACATCAGTTTGAAGACCGGAGTCTGGAAGGCAGGTGCAGATTCCGAAGAGGAACTCGTCGCCCTCCTCGACCGGTGCCTGCTCAGTTTCCCGCAGCGCAACACACGTGAGGGGTGACGCGGGTTACTCCTGCTGGATTTTTCCGAGGATTTCTTCGGCATGGGCATCCTCTTCCTGCCGTGCATGCTGTTCGCTCTGTGATCGTTGTTCGCGCCGCTTGCGCCGTTCCTCATCCACTTGCTGCAGCAGCTGCGTTTCCCCGATGCGCTCGATCTCTTTGGCGTACTTGCGGTCAATCGCAGCAAGCTGCTGTTTTTCGTTGACGAGAATATCGTTGAGATTCTGAATCTGCTCCGGTGTCATGACCGGCAGAATGTTCACCCAATACTGCCGCTCTTCGTCATTCATGCTCTCGGATTGCAGAATGAGCCCGGTCAATGCGGGGTACTTCTTCTTCAATTCATCAGGAATCTGGACGCCCGTCGCCTTCGTCGGATCAGTCATGGCCCAAGAGTACGTCTTCAACGCGTACAGGTAAAGTTCAAGAAGACTCGATGACATGATGCCTTACGCCACTTTCAGTATCTCATAGCGAAAGGTTCCACCCGGCGCGGCGACATCCACGTTGTCTCCGGTTCGCTTGCTGAGAAAGGCCTTGCCGAGCGGGGACTCGTTAGAGATCTTGTTCTCGATGGGGTCGGCCTCCGTGGCGCCCACGATGGTGAAGGTTTCGGGTTCGTCGCGGCTCGTCTTGTTGCGCACGGTCACGGTGGAGCCGATTTCCACGGTTTTGTGCGTGGTCTTCTCGGCGATGATCTTCGAGTTCTTGATTTTCCGTTCCAGCTCCAATACCCGACCCTCCACAAATGCCTGCTCGTTCTTGGCTTCCTCATATTCAGAGTTCTCGGAAAGATCTCCGTAAGAAATGGCCTCTTTCAGACGCTGAGCCACCTCCTGGCGCCGGGTCTTCTTGAGGTAATCGAGCTCGTCCTGCAGTTTTTTCAAGCCTTCGCGCGTGACGAGGGTCTGCTCGTCGTCGCCGGCGGTCGTGCCGGATCCGGCTCCGCCGGCGGAGGTGGTCAGTGGTTCATCCGCGATGGTGAAGTCGTCCATATCTGGCATAGCAGGAACGGGGAAGGAGTGAGCGCCATGCTAGGCGGTGCGCGGTTTTCTTGCAAGGAATTCGCAGTGTTCTCAGCGTTCCTCCTTGAGCAGATCCGGCCATGCGAGGAGCGGCAAACGCTCGAGAGCTTCACGGGAGAGGGCCTCTTCGACGCGCTTCGCCAGCTGGACGTTCGTGATGAGCGGAATGCCGTGGTCCGTGGCGAGTCTCCGGATAAAGTAGCCGTCCGTCTGTTCGGCGGAGCTGCTGTGCGTCGGCACATTGATGACCAGATCCACACGCTTCTGCTCCAGATACTCGCGGATGTTCGGGCTGCGCGGTTCTGAGATCTTGTGCAGCAGTACCGAAGGAATCCCGCGGGATTCCAGAAACTCATGTGTCCGCTGCGTGGCGAAGAAGGCGAAGCCCCGTTCCGCAAGACGCCTGATGGAGGGGAACAGGTCCAGCTTGTCCTCGATGTGGCCGACGGTCACGAGGATGTTCTTCTTCGGGATCCTGAAACCGACGGCGAGCAGCGCGAGCAGGAGTGCCTGTTCGGCATTTTCACCGAAGCAGGCCACCTCGCCGGTACTGGCCATCTCCACGCCGAGGCGCGGATCGGCCCCGCGCAGGCGCGAGAAACTGAACTGTGCGGCCTTCACGCCCACGTGGTCCAAGTCAATCGTCTGGTAGCGCGTGTCCGGTGGTGCTTTCTTCAGCAGAGCCTGCGTGGCGAGGGTGATGAAATTCACGCCGGTCACCTTGCTGGCGAAGGGGAAGCTCCGGCTGGCGCGCAGATTGCACTCGATCACCTTGAGCCGGTTTTCTTTGGCGAGGAGTTGCAGGTTGAAGGGGCCGGAGATGTGTAAACCCTTGGCGATACCCTTGGCGATCTGCTTCACCCGGCGGAGCGTCTCCAGATTCACGCGTTGCGGCGGCAGAACCAGCGTGGCATCGCCCGAGTGCACGCCGGCATTCTCAACGTGCTCTGAAATTGCATAGAGGAGCAGATGGCCTTCCTGCGCCACGCCGTCGAAATCAATTTCCTTGGCGCCCACTTCGAATTTGGAAATGACGATGGGTGCCTCTTTGTTGACGAAGGCGGAGCGTTGCACGTAGTCCGTGAGGTCATCGTGCGAATGCACCACGGCCATCGAGGCGCCGGAGAGCACGTAACTCGGCCGGACGATCACCGGGTATCCCACGGACTCGGCGAACGACGAGGCGCACGACAGCTCCGAGAATTCTTTCCACTCCGGCTGGTCAATAGTGAGCTCATCCAGAAGCGAGCTGAACTTGTGGCGGTCTTCGGCCCTGTCAATATCCTTGGGCGATGTACCGAAAATGGGCAACCCCGCGGCGGCGAGCTTGGGCGAGAGGGAGTTCGGAATCTGCCCGCCCATCGAGACGACGATCCCGGCAGGCTGCGTGAGATCCGCGATATCGCGCACGCGTTCTTCGGTCAGCTCGTCGAAGAAGAGCGCGTCGCATTCGTCGAAATCGGTGCTCACCGTTTCGGGGTTCGAGTTGATCATCAGTACCTCGAAGTGCTGACGCTGCAATTCATGGGCGGCCTGCACGCAACACCAGTCGAATTCCACGGAAGATCCGATGGAGTACGGTCCGCCTCCGAGAACCACGACGGAGGACTTGGGACGTGGGACTTGGGACTTGGGACGTCCGCTATCCTGCGATCCTTTGTCCTTTGTCCTAAGTCCTAAGTCCTTCTCTGAAGATCCAAAGGAAACATCATTGTCTGTTCCATGATAGGTTAAATACAGATAATTCGTCTGTGCGGGGAATTCTCCGGCAAGGGTATCGATCTGCTTGATGACGGGGGTGATGCCGTGTTCGATGCGCAACGCGCGGATTTCGTGTGCCGTGCGATCCGCGAGGATACCGATGGCCTTGTCCGAGAAACCGGCGCGCTTGGCCTGCCGCAGAAGCTCGGGGGTGAGGGGAGCTTTCGCCCGTGTCTGCTGCAACGTTGCGGCGATGGTGATGCATGCGCGGATGCGCTCCAGAAACCAGCGGTCCATGCCAGTGGCGATCGAGATTTCATCCACGGACCACTCGCCCGCCAGCGCCGCGGCGACTGCGAAGAGTCTGCGCGGGGTGGGGCGTTTGATCTCCTTACCGATTTCCGCGAATTTCATCGTGCAGGGCGCGAGCCCCTCCTCCCCGATGTTCAGCATCCGGATCGCCTTCTGCAGGGCTTCTTCAAAGGTCCTTCCCAGTGCCATCACCTCGCCCACGGATTTCATTTCGCTCGTCACGGTATCGCTCACGTGACGGAATTTCTGCAGATCCCATCGCGGCATCTTCACGCCGACGTAGTCCAGCGCAGGCTCGAAATCCGCGCACGTGACCTGCGTGATGGCGTTGTGCAGGTCAGGGAGCAGAGCTCCGAGGGCGAGTTTGGCTGCGACGAAGGCCAGTGGGTACCCCGTCGCTTTCGAGGCGAGGGCGGAGCTGCGGCTCAGGCGCGCGTTCACCTCGATGACGCGATACCGGCGGGACTTCGGATCCAGTGCGTACTGAATATTGCACTCGCCGACAATGGTCAGATGACGGATGACCTTCAGTGCGATGGACCGGAGCATCTGGTAATCCTCGTTGTCGAGCGTCTGACTCGGGGCGATGACGATCGACTCCCCTGTGTGGATGCCGAGGGGATCCACGTTTTCCATGTTGCAGACCGTGATGCAGTTGTCGGCCTGGTCCCGCACCACCTCATACTCGATTTCCTTCCAGCCGGTGAGGTCCTCCTCCACGAGCACCTGCGGCGATTCCACAAATGCGACCTTGCAGATCTCTGTGAGCTCCTTCTCATTCATCGCCCGCCCGCTGCCCTTGCCGCCGAGGGCGAACGCGCCGCGGATGATGACGGGGAATCCGATCTCCTTCGCCGCCTGCAACGCGGCTTGGACGGATGCGCAGGCAGCGGAACGCGGAACATCCACGGCGATGGATTTGAGCTCTGCGTTGAAGAGTGCGCGGTCTTCTGTTTTGCGGATACTCTCGACGGGTGTGCCGAGCACTTCCACGTTGTACTTCTTCAGCACGCCCGCATCTGCGAGTGCGAGTCCGCAGTTGAGGGCTGTCTGTCCGCCGAAGCTCAATGCGATGGCCTGCGGGCGTTCCTGCGCAATGATGCGTTCGACGAACGCAAGCGTGACCGGTACGAAGTACACGCGGTCAGCCAGATTCCAGCTCGTCTGGTTCGTGGCGATGTTCGGATTCACGAGAACGATGCGTGCCCCTTCCTCCCTGAATGCCTTGATAGCCTGGCTGCCCGAGTAGTCGAATTCCCCCGCTTCGCCTATTTTGAGCGCCCCGGAACCCAGCAGGAGGATCGTTTTGCCTTTCAGGCGTTGCGGGTCAGGATGCGTGACATCGGGAAACGGCGTCCCCCTGCCCTTCTCTGGGCCGCGGGGGCCGGCTGCTGCAGGTCCGGTCATGGTCGCGCGGCAGCCTACCGTCTGGGGCAGCGCATGGCAAGTTTTTTTACCGTTCTCCGTGCGCAATGCGTCGCTCTTTCCTGCTGTCAATTGTCAGATGCAACGTAAAACGGTTCACTGGAACACTGCATGCGTCCATCAACCGTTCCGGTCTTCCTCTGTGTTCTTCTGCCATCACTCGTTCTCGCGGGTCCGATGGATGATGTGGTGCATGATGCTGCATCGTTCGACGGGGTACTCAGGCAGATGCTCGGCGAACAGCAGGGCCAGTCGTCAGATCAATTGCGCGAAGCGGGATCGGAAGTGTTTCCGTCGGCCGGACAGGAGAGTTCCGCCAGTCGTCAGAACCTCGTTGATGAGGATCCCGTCTTTCTCACTGCGCGGGTCGATGGCGTACCGGTGATTCTGCGTGATGTGCCGAAGGATGCGTGGTTCGCGCCGTACGTCCGCAGTGTCACGGGGCAGGGGATCGTCTCAGGCTATCGTGAAGCGGACGGAACACTGAAGGGGCTCTTCGGTCCCGCCGATCCGCTCACGGTGGAGCAGCTGGCCAAGATCGCAGTGCAGGCGGGCAACGTGGATCTTGCCGGCTGTGGAGCGTCACTCAAGAACGCTGCAGTGAAGGGAAGCTGGTCGGAAGGGTACATCCGTTGTGCCGAGCAGAGGGGATGGGCCGTCTATGCCGATGGATCGGTCGATGCGCTGCGACTGGCCCGGCGCGCGGAAGTGGTCGCGACTCTTTTGCAGACACTGGGAGTCAAGACCGAGCAGCGGACGGGTGGGATCTTCACGGACATAGACAGTTCCGTGGAATTCGCCGCCGCAATCGAGACGGCTGCCCGGGCGGGGGTCGTGACGGGAGACAGCGATGCGCAGGGAAAAGCCACAGGCACCTTCCGCCCGTTGGACCCTGTGAATCGTGCGGAAGTCGCAAAAATCGTGGCACAGGCACTGCAGGTGTACGGAGAGTAATAGGGCGTAGGGAGTAGGGCGTAGGGAACAGGGAATAGGAAAAGGCGGCAAATTACCGAGAGATAATCCACTAAGACCTACCCCCCTACTCCCTAATCCTACGCCCTACGCCCTACTCCCTAATGATGGTGATGGGATTGCAGATAGTGCGCCACGTTCTCTTCCAATTTGCGCAGACTTCCCCACTGCACAACCATGGCGCCGAGAATGATCAGTGCCGCTCCCGTACTCTGGTACCAGACGATTGATTCGCCGAGGAACCAGTGAGCGAAGAGCAAACCGGTGCCGACCGTGACGGTACCAAGGAGGGAGACGGTGGGAAGCGGCAGGCGTTCAATGGATTCGTAGAAGCTGAAGATCAGCAGAAAACGCGAAATGAGTCCGTAGCCGATCAGTACACCCAGAAACTCCAGCGGAAAGGACGTGAGCTCGGAGGCGAACGAGTGTGTGAGGAAAGGAGCGAGCAGGAAGAAGAAGGCAATGGCGCAGCAGGACCGCGTGACGATGATGATCTGCGGTTCGATGGTGCGCAGGTATTTGCGGATGAATGCCCCGCCGAGGCCGTAGAAACATCCTGCGAGGATGATGAGTATGTCGCCGTCGGCCATGCTGATCTTCTCCGTGAATCCGTGCAGGGCGACCGTGAGCAATCCAGCGAAGATGATGATGCCTCCGAACCATTGTGTTCGTTTCGGAAATGAGTGCATCAGCAACATGCCGAAAAGGATCAGGAAGAGCGTTTCGGCATTACTGAAGAGTTGCGAGTTGACGGCGAATGTCCGCTCGAGACCCGTGAACCAGAAGACAGGGGCGACCACGCCGTTGAGAACACCGGCGGTCAGGAGCGGCAGGATGACAGCGGGATGCACACGCCGGATTTTTTTGATGATCGGAAAGAACCCGAATGTGAGCACGGCGAAGAGCAGCAGCATGACTTCGCTTAAGAAAAGCATGGAGAGTGGCGAGAAGAATTCCGTGAGTTTTTTGCCGAAGACGGTGGTTGTAGATCCTGAAAGGATCATCACGGTCAATGCGATCCAGCCGATGGTGGCGGGGCAGAGATGTCTGCGTACATGAATGGCAGGCTGCCGGAGGACTCCTGTGAGGGTTTGCATGTGTAAGTATTATTATACAATATATAAGTCAATTACGCCATAACGGGAAAAATCTGCCGGTTTCTTGTTCTATGTAAAAAAAAGCCCTATTTTGTGTATATGGATTCAGAAAAAGCCGCAGGACTCGGAGTCTCCTCCGATCAGCAGGCAGACGCCGATGCGTTGGCGGGTGCAGTTGAGCGGGCTGTTGCCCGAGAAACAGGGGGTGGTGTTCAGAATTTGAGGGTGGAGGTTCACGCACAGGCTGTCGAACTGTTTGGTCGGTGCAGCGCGTACTACACGAAACAGAAAGCTCAGACAGCAGCCTTCGCTGTTCCTGGAGTCGGTCAGTTGACCAATTCCATTGAGGTAACCTGAGAGTGGTGCCGCCTGCCCATTCGATTCACTGCGTTCGCTCGTGACATTCAGCTGACCTGCTCAAAAATGGTCGAAGCTCCGAGTGCAGCGAGGAACGAGGACCATGAGCGAGCCACGCGCATGCGGTGCGAGTCGAATGGTGCCGCCGGCTGGAATCGAACCAGCATGCCCGGTAAGGGGCAGGGGATTTTAAGTCCCCCGTGTTTACCATTTCACCACAGCGGCATGGAAGGATCTTTGAGTAGAGTATAGAACGCTCGGAGCAAAGTCAGCAGGTGAGATGCGAATGGGAGGTAAGGAAAGGCAGGAAGGTAAGGAAAGGCAGGAAGGTAAGGAAAGGCAGGAAGGTAAGGAAAGGCAGGAAGGTAAGGAAAGGCAGGAAGGTAAGGAAAGGCAGGAAGGTAAGGAACGTAAGGAAGATCCGGAAAATAAAACATTCCTGCCCCTTCTGCCCTTTCTCACTTTCCTCACCTCAGATGGGCAGCATCTCCATCTTGTACTTGGGCTGTTCACGTACGGGTTGCTGCCCGACGGCGAGCGGCTCTGCAGTTTCGGGATCTACTTCTTCTGCCGCAACGATCAGGCGGCGTAAGGTCGTTCCCACGGGAGTGCAGGTCATGAGTGTGCTCAACCTCCGGTCGGCGGGCTGATCGAGTACGTCCACGTTGGAGGGTTTCACTTCGGTGATCGAACGCACGATGTAACGATGCTTGTCTCCGCCGTAGTACACCCAGTAGTCATCACCCTCAGAGAGCATGTGGAGTCTTGCGAAGACGTTTTTGTAATTGCCCGGTGCCCATGGGTAATAGGAACTGTGTCCGGTCATGAAGAAGTTGCCGGCCTGTCCGGGTTTGGCTGTACCCGGATAGTGCACGACGCCTTTTTCGAGTGATTGCTGAATGTCAGTTTCCACCTGCGTCCAATCTTCGCGCAGCAGAGCTTCGTAGGGAGGGATGACAATGGGGACATTCAGATTCAATTTCGGGATGATCAGGCGGTCTTCCGGCGGACCCACGGGAGGGAGAAAGCTCAAGAGGCTGCTGTTCTCCTGACTGCCTGCGGTTGTGAGCATGGGGGATTTGAGCAGCTTCTCCCGGAGCTCTGCCGTTGTTCCTGCTCCCAAACCCGTCTCTGTTCGGATTTCCTGCAGGGGGTCCAGTCTCGTCTGAATGATCTGCCAGAAACTCTGGTAATTGAGCGAGACGAAGAGCGAGACGAAGAGCGCGGCGAATGTTCCGCCGAAGCGGACAGTATCGATGAAAAAAAGGACGATTCTGCTGTAGCGCTTGGGCTCACGCTTTGGTCGCACCACCCATACCGGTTGCACGAGGAATGCCCAAACATGCCCCGCGGTCCCCCTCAGTCCCCGACACGTGCGCTGGGATATCGCTTTGCATCCCTCCGCACTCTGACGGTACTGGCGTGCGGTTTCCTGCAGCAATTCATTCGCATTTGCCGAAGCGTGAGAGGGCAGTGAAGCAACTGCGGACCGGAGCCGCGGGATCCAGGATGGAAATGCCTTTTTTTTCTCTTTTGGAAGGGCTCTCTCTTGTGTCTGCTCTACCGGCTTGAACGGTACAGTGGCAGGTGTTTCCCGCGCAGCAGACGAGGGTGCCTCCATGGGGAGGATGATGTTTCCCTCAGAGTCGTAATTTGCAGCATGCTGCCGGTGCGGGTGGCGATCGAGAGGAATCACGGTAGTATACCAGAGAATAGCTTTTAGAGCCACAGGGAGCGGAGATCAATCCTAGCAGACTTCTTCATCTCATTGCATCTTACCTGTAGGTTTGGATAGTGCAGTGATGAGGCCGCATCCTACAATTTCCTGCCCGCGGTACAGCACGAGTGCCTGGCCCGTGGTGGCCGCACGTACGGGGTGATCGAACCTAAAGAGCCCTGTAGCTCCACGAAAAACGAATGTTCCTCGTTCTTTCCTTGATCGGGCACGGATGCGGGCGGAGAGGCGGATCTTCCGGTTTTCCGCGGGAATTCCACGCGTGAAGTTTAGTGACATTACATGAATATCATTTTTGAGAAGAGCCCTAGATGAAGCGACAAAAATTGTATTACTTTTTTGATCAATAGACAGCACGTGAACAGGAGTGCTCTGTCCGCCAATCTTGAGTCCTTTCCGCTGTCCGATGGTGTAGAACGGCAGACCGTCGTGTGTTCCTACTATCCTGTCATCCAGTGTCTTGATGGGACCGGGTGCAACGTCCGTGATGTAGCGCCTGAGGAACGCTGCCGGAGATTTCTCCGGTATGAAGCAGAGATCCTGACTTTCTCTGTAGCTTAAGGGATCAAGTGAAATCCGAAACTTCTTCGCAAGCATGTAGGTTTCCTTCTTTGTCTTTGTTCCAAGTGGCAGCACTGTTCGCGAAAGTTCCTTCTGTGTTAAGCGGGAGAGAAAATAACTTTGATCTTTCATTTTATCTGTTGCCTCCAATAGTGCAAAGCCTCCGCTCCTGCGGACAATTCTTGCGTAGTGACCGGTTGCAACCTTGTCACACTTGAGTTTCTTTGCGAAGGCGAGAAGGTGGTGAAGCTTGAACGACCGGTTGCAGAGCACACAGGGATTGGGTGTGCGTCCGCTGCGATATGCTTTGATGAAGGGCTCCACCACGGTGCATTTGAATGCGTCCTGCAGATCGAGAGTATGGAAAGGAATCGCCAGGTTCCTGCAGACGCTTTGTGCCCGCGCGAGTGACTGGGCATCACAACACTTGGTCGGCAGCACCTTCGTGATCGCGGGGGCGAGGGGATCCTGCCACAGTTGAAAGCGGACGCCGATCACATCGTGCCCTTGTTCCCTGAGCAGGCACGCGGCCACGCTGGAATCCACCCCCCCCGACATGGCAACAAGAATGCGCACAGCTTCATCCTACCTTGATCTGTCTTCCCTTCAATAATTCGTCAGAGTTTGCCATAATGACTCCGTGATTAAAAAACTCCGCGCACTGGCTGCCGAGTACGACCGCATCGGTCTGGAGATGCAAAACCCCGATGTCCTCTCCGATCCCAAGCGCATGGCACAGTGCGGCAAACGGTACAAGGAGCTTGAGAAGCTTGTTCTGCTCCTTCGGGAATATGACCGTTGTGAGGAGGCAATTTCCTTCGGCGCGCACGTGACCGAAGCGGATCTGAAGGAGCTGGCCGCGGAGGAGGCAACGCGGGCAGTGAAGCGTAAGGAGGAGCTGCTGAGCGACATGCGCTCGTTTCTTGTGCCCAAGGACATGCAGGATGATCGCAACGTGATTCTGGAAGTCCGTGCTGGCACGGGAGGTGAGGAGGCGGCTCTTTTCGCGGCGGAGCTTCTGCGGATGTACTTACGATACGCTGAGCAGAAGAAGTGGAAGGCCGAGCTTGTGAGCAAGACCGATGCGGAAGGCGGCGGAATCAAAGAGGCAGTCGTCCGTATTGAGGGCCCGGCCTTTGGGGACTTCAAGTTTGAATCCGGCGTGCACCGTGTGCAACGCATCCCCGAGACGGAGAAGAAAGGGCGTGTACATACCTCCGCGGCAACCGTTGCCGTGCTTCCCGAGGCGGAGGAAGTGGATATCCAAATCCGACCGCAGGATTTAAGAATAGACACGTTCAGGAGCGGAGGTGCCGGCGGACAGAACGTGAACAAGGTGGAGAGTGCGATCCGCATTACACATATTCCTACGAATACGGTGGTGGCTTGCCAGACCGAACGCAGCCAGCAGCGCAACCGTGATATCGCGATGAGCCTGCTTCGGAGCCGCATCTACGAAGCGGAGCGGGAGAAGCTGGCAAAAGAGAGGGGGGAGATGCGTGCGGGACAAATCGGCTCGGGAGACCGCAGCGAAAAGATCCGCACCTATAACTTTCCGCAGGATCGCGTGACGGATCACCGCGTGAATCGGAATTTCAGTAATCTTCCCTCCATTATGGAAGGGCAAATCGGCGACATTCTTGAAGCACTCAAGGCGTGGCACGTGGAGCAGCAGCTATCGCGTCTGGGTGTCTCCTGACGCAGAGCTGAGCAGTGTTTCGACTTCGGCGAGAACGACGGAAGTGAGATCTGCGACAGTTTTTGCGTTCTGAGCTTTCATATCAGGAAGTTGAAGACGCAAATTGTGTTTATCGAGAGGCGGCATACGATCACATTGCTCTTCGATTTCCATGAGCACATCCTGTCGATCGAGTGATTCGAGATCAGTTAGCGACATGTCGGATGTGACCTGCGCGTGCTCCACCTCAATATGTGATGCAATTGCATCAATAACAATTGCTCCCACCTTTTTCTCGACGTTGATCTCTTCAGAGGACATATGTGTATGTTACAACAACAAGCAAATACTGTCAATTTACCGTGTACCTGAACTGAAATCTCAAATGCATCACTTCTGAAGGTACGGTGGGAGGGAATGGCTAGCAACCTTCCCCTCCTCACCGTATGGCTCACCTTACACGTTCTATGCGAGATCAGCTCGAAGCGCTCTACCGCGCGGGCCTCTCCCAAAGGGACATCGCTCGCATTCTGAGTTGTAACCAATCCACCGTCAGCCGCGAATTGAAACGCAGCGGTTCCCACTACGCGGCGAACACGGCACAGCGTCGTGCGGAGGAGAGGCAGCGAACGCTGGCATGTTGGCACGACGATGCGCGGGTGATGGAATTCGTTCTGAAACTTTTGCGACAGCGTCAGAGTCCGGAGCAGATCGAGGGACGGATGAAAAGGGAGTCACCGTGGTTCAGGGCACATAGCGTTTCTGCGAAGAGCATCTACACCTACATCTGGAAGGTTCGGTGCGAGGGAGGCTGTCTCCATCTGCATCTGCGTCGCAGGGGAAGAAGACCGAAGTGGTTCGGTATCGTTCAGACGGAGAAAGTGAATATTCCGCATCGTAGAGACATTTCTGAGCGCCCGAAGATTGTGGATCGGTGGAAGCGTTGCGGAGATTGGGAGAGCGATCTTGTGGTCAGTCCTCGCAGCGGCAGTGGAGCGGTCGCAACCTTCGTGGAGCGTTTTTCAAAGTATCTCCGTGCCGCCCTCTTACCGGATCGAAGTGCCGAGGCATTTGTTGCCGGAGCACACAGCGCTCTGTCCATCATTCCGGATGCGCTCCGACTGACGATGACTCATGACAATGGAAAGGAGATTTGCGGCCATGAGCGCATCACCGAGATGCTGAAAATCGTGGTGTACTGCGCACGGCCATTCCATTCCTGGGAGCGCGGACTGAACGAAAACACGAACGGTCTGCTGAGAGATTTCTTTCCCAAAGGCACCAATTTCCGAGATGTGAGTCAGGAAGAACTTGCTCACGCTGTCGAACTCATCAACAATCGTCCTCGTCGTTCCCTCAACTTCCGTACGCCAAAAGAGGTGCTTGATGCGGAAATCAAGCGATATGCGTTTGAGACTTCAGACTAGGG
>JAQTQU010000047.1 GCA_028712095.1 Candidatus Peribacteraceae bacterium | reverse complement strand
CCGAGCGCGGAAGGGTCCCGGTGGGTTGGTTCCAGAATCGCTGCCAGCGTGAAGGGGATTTCTGCGGTCGCAGCATCCAGCTGCCGGACGGCCACGTTCAGCTGGAACTCTCCCTTGTGGTCGCTGACCGCCGAGCGGATACGCGCCACAGCGTCCCTATTGAGTTTGTTCACTCCGGGAACGAAGCGGACGGTATCGGGGGAGTGCGAGATGTCGAATCGGTGGATATCCATGAGAGAAACATGGTAGCTGGGTAGCAGGATGCCGTCCACGGAGGTTCTGTGGATTTTTTCGGCGCCACTTTCCGGGAAGCCTTTTCTTTTCGTTCCACGTGGCTTTTGCTACTCTCTGCATTATGCCACGGTAGCTCCCTCCTTCGCTCCTCGCATTCTCGGAGCTACGGAGGGCAAGCAGTTGGTACTTCCTGTTCTTTCCTCACTTGCCACGGTAGCTCAGTTGGTAGAGCACGGGACTCATAAGCCCGGGGTCACTGGTTCAATCCCAGTCCGTGGCACCATTCGATTCGCGCCCCTCGCAAGCTCGGGGCGCTCGCTCATGGTCAACCACCAAATTCAAATATCTTCCTCATTCGCGAGGAGAACATCGGCAATGTCGCTTTGCATTTTTTCAACGACAGAAGGATCGACATCGAAAGGCATGATATCCACTGCTCTTTGCAGGAGTTGAGCAACTGCGCGACGTGATTCTTGATCAATGCCGTCCTCCAAGGTCAGGGCAGTCGTGAAATCGAGGACAAGAGAATCCGCGTGCAATCGAATGTTGTTCCATGTGCCATCTGCATCTGATGCATTGTGTGTATCCAATGAAAACGTTTCAAGACTTGTTTGCAGTTTGTCCATCGATTCGCCGCAATACTCACGCAGCATATTCATATCATCATACTACCCCCGCCACACAATGTACACGATATACGCAACGTAGGTGGTGAGGAGCAGAGCGCCTTCCCAGCGGCGGATGATGTACTGATCATGCTGCTTCCACCAGAGGAAGATGCGTTTGGCGGCCCAGCCGTTGTGAATGGTGAAGAAGAGCAGGATCGTCGCGATGATGACCATGAGCAGATCCGCGTTGCTCGCCGGCGGGAAGGGGAGCGGGCGGATGGTCGCGCTCACGCCGAGGATCAGGAAGATGTTGAAGATGTTGCTGCCCACGATGTTCCCCACCGCGATATCCGCTTTCTTCTTCATGGCGGCAACGGCGGAGGTGGCGAGCTCGGGCAGTGAGGTGCCGACGGCGATAATGGTGAGGCCGATCAGCGCTTCGCTCATGCCCAGCGACCGGGCGATGACCACGGCGCTGTCCACGGTCAGCTTGCCGCCCGCCACGAGTCCGACGAGCCCCAGCAGTATCAGGAGGAACGAGATCGGTGCGGACGGGGGTTTCTTGCCATCCGAGAGGCCTTTGCTCGATTCCAGCTTGAGGCCCGCGGTGTAGGCGAGGAAGAGGATGAAGAAGCCGAGCAGTGCCAGCCCGTCGGAGCGGCTGAGTTCCGAATGGGTGTATCCGTCCACGAGCGCGTCATTGGCCATGACGAAGAGCAGCACGGCCGCGAGCAGGCTGAAGGGGATTTCTTTGCGCACGGTCGAGCGTTGCACCACCACCGGTGCGATCATCGCAGAGACGCCCAGAATGAGCAGGATATTGGCGATGTTGCTCCCGAGTACGTTGCCGATGGCGATATCGCTGTTCCCCTGCGCGCTCGCGACGATATTCACGATGAGCTCAGGGGCGGAGGTGCCGAAGGCCACGATCGTGAGGCCGATGGCCAGATCCGAAATGCCAAAACGCTTTGCAATGGCCGATGCTCCGTCCACGAGCCAGTCCGCCCCCTTCACGAGCAGGACAAACCCGATGATGAGGAACAGCACGGCGAAGAGCATTGCAGAGACTCTACCATGTGCTTGTCACTCCTTCCATGCCTTCAGTACCATGGGGGTATGTCTGCAGGAAAGAAATCCCAACCGGCTCCGGAATTACCTGAAATTGCCAAACTTCGTGCAGAGTGCTCCGTACTCAAACAAGAGGCTGATCGGCTGAAAGATATTGCCGGTCGCGCGCAGGCGGATCTGCAGAATGCGAAGGAGCGCCTGGAGCGTGAGCGGCAGGACGTCGGCAGGTTTGCACTGGCGGGCGCTCTCACGAAGCTCCTCCCCACCATCGACAACTTCCAGCGCGCCTTCCGGCATCTGCCCGAAGAGCTGAAGAACAACGAGTGGGTGAACGGGGTTGCCGCGATCGAGCAGGAGCTTGTGAAACAGGTGACGGAACTGGGCCTCCAGAAAATCAATGCGCTCGGTCAGCCGCTCGATCCCACCCGGCACGAGGTGCTCCAGACGGGGCCGGGCGAGCAGGGCAAAGTCCTCGAGATCTTCGAAGAGGGATATGAGTTCAACGGGAGAGTTTTAAGGCCGGCAAAAGTGAAAGTCGGAAGTGAGGAAAGACAAGAAGGGCAGAAAGGTGCGGCTGCTCAGGAGACGGCGAAGTGAGACTGTTCGTCATTTCGTTCCTATTCGTTGATAGTGCGGAGGTTTCCATGGTTTTTCGAACCAGTACACATCCACTTCGTTATCCGGATTTGCGGGTGATGCGAAATGAAAGTACTGGTGGCGGTGCACGTCGAATCCAATGGTGCGCGCAAGCCGCTCCACATCCTCTACAGATTGGAAGTACACCTGCCGATCAAGACTCCGCATCGCAGTATCCGTACACTGTCGATAATCGAGAACCTTGAGAGTGAAGAGCTCCTGTCCCACCCGCAGTTCCCGATCGGAGATCGTGCAGCCGCGGTCCAGATAGTACTGGTAGAACGGCTGGTTGAAGCGATTGGAGAAAATGCGGAAATTCACGGCGCACCTCCCTCCCGGTTTGAGCGCGTCGAAGAGCGTGCGCAGCATGTGATCCGGCTTGTACACCACGGCATTCACTGCGATGCCGACATCCATGGAATTTTCGGCGATGGGGGAGCGCTCGACATCACCCGCGACGAGGCCCACGCTCCCGAGTCGTTTTCTTGTCGAGTCGCGGAGCGTTTCCATAGAAATATCCATGCCGAACAGGCGGACACCTGGATCCCCCGCCAGAAAATCCATCTCGTGCCCATGTCCGCAGGCGAGGTCCAGGACCTTCACGGGACCATCGGCGTGTCGCTTTGCCTCTTCGATCAACGGACGATGAAATTGGTGGTAGTAGGTGTCACTCTTCGCAGGCGTGTTGATCTTGTCTGTGTAGGACTTTTCGTTGAACGTTTTATAGAAAGGATTGATCTTGTCGGTGCTCATCTATATTAGAATAACACAAATATCTATGTGTGTCTATGTTCCGGAACGGGGATGTACGGCGCATTGTCGGAAGGTATCCCCGCGCTCTTCGAAATTCTTGTACATGCCATAGCTGGGGGAAGCTGGAGAGAGGAGGGCAATAGGGGGTAGGGGGTAGGGCGTAGGGCGTAGGGCGTAGGGCGTAGGGCGTAGGGCGTAGGGCGTAGGGCGTAGGGTCTGTTTCTTTGCGAGTGCGACGACTTCTTCCATCGTATTTATATCGAAGACCTGAGCCTGGATCTCGGTCTTTTCCAAGGCTTCTTTGATGCGCGTGCCGCTCTCGGGCAGCAGAATGACAGTCTGCACGTTGGATTTTTTGAGGCGCTCCGCGAGCGGGGTAAAGTCGTACCCGCGGTCTTGTCCTCCAAGAATGATCGTGGCCACGCGATCGCCCAGCGCATCGAGCGCGGCGATGGCGGATTCTGGCGTCGTGGAGATGGAGTCATCCACCCACTCGATGCCGTGATGGACGCCGAGCGACTGCAGGCGGTGCGGAAGGGGAGTAAAGGAGCGAATCGCGGTGATGGCGACATCTCTCGAAACGCCGAGTTCCCGGCTCACGAGGAAGGCTGCCGCACTGTTGCTTGCGTTGTGCAAGCCGATGAGTTGCGTCTCCTCAATCGCCACGGGCGTATCCGCAGACGAAAAGGGGATGCGGTTGCCTTTACTCTCCTTTGCAATTTCAAGAGCTCCCGCCGAATCAGCAGCGAAAAAGATTTTGTCTGCCTTCGTCTGGAAGCGCGCGATGTGCTTCTTGGCTTCCTTGTACGCTTCCACGGAACCGTGGTAATCCAGATGCTCGGGGAAGAACGCGGTCACCACGGCGATCGGGGGACTCACGGTCAGGTCCATGAGCTGATAGCTGCTCAGTTCCATGACGAAGACTGTGTCCGCTGCGGCGTCGCCTATATGCGCGATAGCGGGTTCGCCGATGTTCCCCACAAGCACACTCTTCTTTCCTGCGGTCTGCAGAATCGCGTGAATGAGGCTTGCTGTGGTGCTCTTGCCCTTCGATCCTGTGACGCCGATGATCGTTGCTCCGGACGCAGCAATCGAGTCGAAGAAGATCTGCGTGGGGGAGGTGAGTTTTGCGTTATGGGCCTTGAGTTCAGGCAGTGGAGGGATGCCGGGGGACTTGATGAGGAGGTCGAACTTGTCGAGGTTCTTGAGCCAGCCCTCTCCCACCTGTAACCAGTGCGTGGATCCCACGGGAAGCGTCATGGTCGCATCCTTGTCCGCAACAGTGATCTCGCAGCCGGGCGCGTGTTCCTCCAGCGCCGCGAGCATGGCCCGGCCCTCCTTGCCGAAGCCGAGGATGCAGATATTTTTGCCTTTAAGATCTTTGATGCACATGAGAGAGGCACGGAGGACTTAGGACTGAGGACTTAGGACTTCGGGATGTTCGATGAGAGGAAGAAATGACGGAGTGCGGAAGGAATCCGGGACGCAGTGATCGGCAGAAGGCGTGAGCGCATCTGCGATCAGTTTTTTCCCGTCTTTAATCTCCGGCTGTACTTCCTTTAGAAAGAGTTGCATGGCTTTGGAATCCTCCAGATCACCGCGTTCGTGCGCGAGCAGGAAGGCGGCTTTGGTCTCCTCCGGTGTACCCACGCACTCGAACGGCTTGAAGCCCTCGAGCCCGAGGAGATTTCGGTAGAAGGGTTGCAGCGTCGGCTCGTCGAAGAGGTTCTTCCCAAAAATTTCCAGGAGCGTCTTCTTCGGCAGGAAAGCGGCGAACATGGCAAAGGCGAAGGCGCATTTGGGGCATTTTCCACACCACTTTCCCCCCGGAGACTTCGGACTTGGGATTTCGGACTTCGGGTGGAGGCGCCAGTTCGCGTTGCAGCTCGTAATCGAGGCGAAGTATTGGGGCATTGCTGTAAACTCCTGAACGATCCTCAGCTCGCTCCACGGCCGCAGCAGGCTGAAGTACTCCACCGGAGAGCCGGTTGTCCGCAGGTACTTCCGATACATCCGCTCGAATTCCAGACTCTTGCTCCACTGGTGATTGATCTGCTGGCCGAGGTACTCCACATTCCCTTCGTTGGCGCTTCGCTCGTTACTCATGATCACGGCATCGAATCCGTACATCTCCGCGAGGAGCACCGAGAGGATGGAGAGGTACGCGGTGATGGGAACGTGGCCATTGAGTGCGCCTTCCGCGTTCAATGCGAAGAGCTCGGGCGCAAGATGGCGCTCCACGGTGAGCAGAGGGAGCCCGGCGATTGTGGCTGTCTGCTCGATGAGCGGATGCTTTCCAATCCGGAAGAGCGTCACGTCGTATCCCGCCTTCTTGAGCAGCTCTGCGGTCACCGTGGAATCCTTGCCGCCGCCGAGGGGAACTAAGAGACGAGGAGGCGTAGGGCGTAGGGCGTAGGGCGTAGGGGAGGACGTCGGACGTCGGACGTCGGAATTCGGGACGAGAGTTGTTGGTTGTTGGCTATTTGTTGTTGGGAAGTGGATGAGCCCGCGGAAGTCGATCTGATTTCTATAGAAGAATTCCCCAAGTCCTTTCGTGTAGACCGTGTTCCAAAAATCCGCTTGTTCCTTCGCAAGCGATCCGGAACGGATTTCCATCTTCTTCGGGCAGCAGGTTTTGTAGTAACTGATACCGCCGATCAGGTGGAGTATCTGTAGGAGAGCGGGTGTAGGGTGTAGGGCGTAGGGCGTAGGGGTGGGGAGGACGAGGGTTTCGGTGAACCGCACTGCATCATCGAGCGAGGAGTGGAGTTCGATCGTGCCCGCCTTCGGGTCGAAAGAGCAGGAGTGGAAGACGAATGATTGGTACTGCTTCATCGGGAGGCTCCAGCGTACCCGATCTCGCTGCCGATTTCTTCGAAAATGGTGCCGGAGGAGGGAATCGAACCCTCAACGCCTTGCGGCACACGATTTTGAGTCGTGCGCGTCTACCAATTCCGCCACTCCGGCACGCTCGTATCCTACCGCTTTCGCTTTCGGCCCGAAAGCAGGCGATTCCATGACTGCCTGCATCACTCTTTCTCAAGAGCTTTCCTGGCCGAGTATCTGTTCCGCTTCTGCTCTGGCCTGCAGCAGTTCTGCCGCAATAGCCGGCGGAAGATCCCGCTTGCGCATGATTTCGGGGTCGTAGTGTTCGATCCCGACCATGCGTCCGCTCTTGGCTTCCGACAGAGGGACATGCGTAATGCGGCCGTGCTGGAGCGTGATCATGCGACCGTACGTTCCGTGTACCGCGAGATGCCCGGCAGTTGCGCCGAGCTCTGCGGCGAAGATGGCGTCCTGCGAGAGTGGCGGGCGGCTCCTCACATCGTAACCCGCAACCTGTTCCATCGTGTCGTACCCGGTTTGTTCTTTGACTTTCTTGAGTAGGATTTTGGCAGATCCTCCTTTCTTTGCGTGACCGAAAGAATCTTTCAGCGCGGCGTCTTCCGCGCCTTCGTACCCTTCGGCGATGGCAATCATGACATACCCGCCACCGGTTTCTTGTCTGCGCGACTCATAGATTTCACGAATACGTTGCATGAGTGTTGCTTCGGCGATAGGGAACTCCCGGATGAGCGTGATATCGGCCCCGCCGACGTAACCCGCATGGAGCGTGATCCATCCGGCGTCACGACCCATGATTTCGATCGCCGCGACGCGCCGCTGCGTTTCGGCATCAGCATGCAAGTGCACCAGTTGCTGCATCGCCTGATGGACGGCTGTCTCGAATCCGAATGTCCGTTCGGTTCCCATCAGATCATTGTCGATCGTCTTGGGAACGCCATTGAAGAAATCATCTGTACTGATGATCCTGCGTTCGTTGATTTCCGCAGCCTGTCCCAGTGTGTCATCGCCGCCGATGGCGATGGCTCCGTCGAGTGCGTACGCACCTGCGGTGCGTGCCAGTTGTTCTCCCTGTTCGGGGTGTTTCTGCAGGTCGATCTTGGTGCGGGAATTTCCCAGTACGCTTCCTCCTCTCTGAAGCAGTGCGTGCAGCTCTGCGGTTGTGAGAGATCGCAGATCGATGAGACGTTTACGCTCGAGCATCCCCGCCCATCCGTCCAGAACACCGACTGCTTCGCCGCCGCCGCGGTGAATTTCCTGTGAAGCGCCGTGAAGAACGGCGTTGAGTCCCGGGGCTGTCCCGCCGCCCGTGAAAAGGGCGATACGATTTTTCTTTGGAAAAGAAATATGCGGAGAGGATTCGGGTGTCGTCATAGGGCGACAGTCTTTCTGATTTCACTGCGTTGCGCTTGCGGTGAGGTTGCTGAAGTCCGGGAAGGCATGTCAAAGATTATTCACAAGCTCTTTTCCTGAGGTGACCGAAGTTCCCGGGCATGCGCACGCAGTTGTGCCGTCTGGAATGTGAAATGGTTTTTCTTGTGGTGAGTGGTGCTACTCTCTGTCCATGTCACCCGCCTCCACTCCTTTCACCCGGTTCCAGACAACACTCACTGCCGTGCTTGAACGGCTCAAGCCGAGCCCCGCAGAACGAAAATTCCTCTCAGAGCCGCAGCAGATTCTTGAGGCGAAGCTTCCGCTCACGCGGGACGACGGCTCCAAGACGGAGTTTCCTGCCTATCGTGTGCAGTTCAACAATGCCCGAGGTCCCTACAAGGGCGGCATCCGCTATCATCCCGCGGCGGATCTGGAGGAGGTGAAGGCGCTGGCGGCGCTCATGGCGCTCAAGACGGCGGTGGTGAACATTCCCTTCGGGGGAGGCAAGGGAGGAATTCAGATGGACCCCCGCAAACTGTCGGCCCGTGAATTGCAGGAGGTTTCGCGCGCGTACGTGCGTGCATTCCAGCAACATCTCGGTTCCGATATCGACGTGCCTGCGCCCGACGTGAATACCACGGCCGATGTCATGGCGTGGATGCGCGATGAGTACGAGAAGCAGACGCACACCTTCAGTCCTTCCGTGATCACGGGCAAGCCGCTCTCGTACGGCGGTTCGCTGGGCCGCGATACGGCAACCGCGCGCGGGGGATTCTTTATCCTGCAGGAGCTCATTGACCGCGAGGCGCTCGATCCTCAGGATTTAAAGGTTGCCATTCAGGGATTCGGTAATGCCGGCGGGACGATGGCGCACCTGCTCCACAATGCCGGCTTCACGGTCGTGGCGATCTCGGATTCGCAGGGCGGCATTTACAGCGCCGACGGCATTGATCCCGTGCGCGTCGAGAAGTACAAGCGCAAGACGGGAGCGGTGGCGGGTGAGTACTGCGAAGGATCGGTGTGTGACGTGCAGAAGATGAACATGGATGGCGTGAAGCACGTGTCGAACGGGGAATTGCTGGAGCTTCCCTGCGACATTCTCATTCCGGCGGCACTCGACAACGTCATCACCGCGGAGAATGCCGATCGCATTCAGGCGCGTACGATCCTCGAGCTTGCCAACGGACCCACCACGCCCGAAGCGGATGTCATTCTCGAAAAGAAAGGAGTCCGTGTGATTCCCGATATCCTCGCCAATGCCGGCGGCGTCACCGTGAGTTACTTCGAGTGGGTGCAGGGAAGATCCGGCGAACAGTGGACGGCGGAGCGCGTGGACTTAGAGCTCAGGCGCATCATGCTCGATGGGTACAAGATGGTGCGGCGTACGGCCTATCGCGAGAAGATGAGCTATCGGCACGCGGCGTTTGCGGTGGCACTGCGCAGGATCATCGCGGCAATGAAGGCGCGAGGGTGGGTGAATGTTTGAGTATTCAGTATATGGTATGCAGTATTCAGGAAGCGAGAAGATGGCTGCATACTGCATACTGTTCCCTGTATACTGCGTCCGCATGTTCGACACAGCCATCATCGGCCTCGGGGCCGCCGGGTACACCGCCGCGATCTACAGCGCGCGCTACAAGCTCACAACGCTCCTCGTCGGAGAGGAGGAGGGCGGCATGGGGAACACGGCGGCGGAAGTGGGCAACTGGCCGGGCGATATCGAAGTGACGGGCCCGGAATTGATGGAACGCATGAAGAAGCATGCATTGAGTTTTGCTGAAGTGACGAAGAGAGATGGAAGGGTTGCGAAAGTGGAGAGGTTGAAGACGTTGGAGAAGTTAGGGGAGCCTGATAGGTTGGAAGATACAGAAGCGGGCTTCCGCTTGATGTTACAGAATGGGGAAACAGTGGAATCGAGGACGGTCATCTTCGCGACGGGGTCGACTAAGCGCCACTTGAATGTTCCCGGCGAGAAGGAATTTGCAGGCAAGGGCGTGTCATACTGCGCCACGTGCGATGCTTTTTTCTTCAAGGGCAAGACGGTAGCCGTGGTCGGAGGAGGGGATGCGGCCGTCGAGGGAGCGGCGATCGTGGCGCAGGTCGCCAAGAAGCTCTACCTCGTTCACCGGCGCGCGGCATTCCGGGCCGAACCGTACTGGGTGCAGAAGCTCAAGGAGAAGACGAACGTCACGTTCGTCCTCGGGCGGCAGGTGAAGGAGATCGTGGGGGATGCGAAGGTCACGGGCCTCGTCCTCGATCAGCCCTTCGAGGGATCGGACAAACTCGCTGTGGACGGCGTCTTCGTCGAGATCGGTGCCACTCCCGCAGTGGAACTGGCGCAGCAGCTCGGCTGTGCACCGGATGAACGCGGCTACCTCAAGGTG
>JAQTQU010000046.1 GCA_028712095.1 Candidatus Peribacteraceae bacterium | reverse complement strand
CATCCGTGAATGCCGGACTCGTGAGCATCATGGCGGAAGGGGGAACGGAAGGAGTGGGGGCGAAAGAACATGCGCTGAGCAGTGCGGAAACGCCGACGAGAGCGAGAAGGCGAATCGTTTTCATAGAATAGATAAAAGGAAATTATACCTTCCTGAGGACGAACCGGTAGGGCTTCAGAGCCCAATCTTCAGCGTAGGCAACTCCAATCCTCGGCGTGCGTTGCATGGCATTTTGCGGCACGAGACAGCCTGGATCCTCGATCCAGAGTCCGCTCTTTCGGTGGGTCATTTTCCCGTTGAGGCATCCATCAATCCCGAGCGCTTTCGTCAGCTTGCCGGGTCCGTTCCAGTGACCGACTCCCCGGATCAAAACGGCCGCCGGATAGTCCTGGGGCCCCGTGACGATGTTGAGCATCCAGTGCATGCCGTACACGAAGTACACGTACCAGTGTCCGGCCGGTCCGAACATCACGGCATTGCGAGCGGTCCTGCCCCGGTGCGCGTGGCAGGCTTTGTCCTGCGGCCCCACGTAGGCCTCCACTTCGGTGATGACGGCGGCAGCCACGGCTCCGTTCCTCCGACGGACGAGGTATTTGCCGAGAAGAGAGCGGGCGACCGTGAGTGCGGAACGATTGAAAAAGGATAACGGAAGCACGCGGCCCATAGCGGCATTTTAATGGGAAGTCTGCTATCCTGAAACAGGATTGTTCTTTGATTCATCATATTTCGGGGCGTAGCTCAGTTGGCTAGAGCGCCTGCTTTGGGAGCAGGAGGCCGCGCGTTCAAGTCGCGCCGCCCCGACCATTCGACCACCGTTCGAGTTGAGCTGGTTGTACTCGACCAAGGTGAATGGGAGGCGAACGCAAGTGTGAAACACACGGCGTGAGTCCCAAGATCCTTGGCCACGCATACGAGCGAAGCGACTCGTTCGGGGCCATCCCTCCCCTCGCAACTCATGCCCACGCTATTTATTTTCCACGGTGTTGGCGGCCATTCGAAGGAAAACTGGTTCCCCTGGCTGCAGCAGAGTCTGGAGACAGAGCGCACACATGTCGTAGTCCCCGATTTTCCGCATTCGGATCATCCTGACCTTGCGGAATGGCTGGAGCACTTTCGTCCGTACCAGAGGCAACTGGATGATCGGACGGTCTTCGTCGGTCACAGCTTGGGCGGAGCGTTCGCTCTGCGGCTGCTCGAGAAGATACATACACCGATCCGTGCCTGCTTCCTCGTCGCTTCCGTCTGGGGGGTGATGGGTAATCAATTTGATCCGGTGATGCGCACATTCACCGTTCCTCCCTACGACTGGAAGACGATCCGGCAGAACGCGAGGTATTTTTCCGTGATTCATTCCGATAACGATCCTTACATCAAGCTCTCACAAGCCGAGGAACTGGCGAAGCACCTCAGCACCGCAGTGACCCTCGTCCGGGGAGGCGGGCATCTCAATGCAGGCGCCGGATATACGGAATTCCCTCTCCTACCGGAACAAATCAGCGCTGCTGCGTGAACCGCCGCTCGAAGTCCGCCTTCTGGTACGCCGTGCCGGATTGCAATTTTTCCTTCTCCGCTTTCTGGATCTGCTCCTCCCTGTCCCACTGCGCCTTCTTTGCGCACCAGTTGCCGAACCGCAGTGCGGTGAAGACGAGTTTGTTCTTGCTCAGACACCAGTCGATGCAGCGATCCACCTCGGCGGTCATGCCCTGCACGCGGCCGTAGTAGCGGTGCACCGTCAGGTAGAAGTGCTTCGGCTCGCACTTCTTGCACGTGAGCCCCACGAGCGCGCACGCATCTTTGGAATACACCGAGAGCTTCTCGGCCAGGCTGATTTCTGTGCTTGAAAGTTCGATGGGCATAGGACCTGTCAATAGTATGGCAAAGCTTTCCTGCGAAACAAGCAGCGAGACATGTTGCGCCGGATGCATGGTGATCCCGACGCTCCGTTACTCCGCTTTGTTTCGCTGCTGCGAACAAGTGACATTGTGCGGCCGGACTGTACAATTTACAGTTACTACGTTCCCCCTCACCTCCCATGAAGCGCCTGCTCGCCTCATTCTTCCTCACGGCTCTGCTCTCTACCCTGACCTTGCCCGCCCTCGCTGCGACGTTCAAGGCGGGTGAAACGGTCAAAGCCATCGGCCCGGTCAAAGGCAACGCCTACATCGTGGGCAGTCAGGTGACCATCGATCAGCCGGTGCAGGGGGATCTGATGACGGCGGGCGGCACAGTCCTTGTGAAAACCTCCGTGATGGAGGATGTGTTCGCCGCGGGCGGCACCGTCTTCGTTGACGGCACCATTGGCGGTGATCTGCGCGTAGCCGGAGGGAATCTGGTGCTGCGCGGCACCGTCGGCGGCGACCTGGTGGCGGGCGGCGGAACGGTGACCCTGCTCGACGGATCTTCCGTAAAGGGCGATGTGGTGATCGGCGGCGGAGACATCAACCTCGGCGGTACCGTCGGCGGCGATGTGCAGGTGCGCGGCGGGCAGGTGCGTCTGGGGAGCATCGTAAAAGGTGATATCGACATTCAGGCAGAGAGCGTGACGCTTGCGGGTTCCGTGGATGGTTCTGCGCTGCTCGTGGCAAAAACCATCACGCTCGACCCCGGCGCCAGACTCATGCGCGGCGTGCAGTACTGGAGCGAAAAAGGTGACCAGCAATTCGCCGGTGCGCTCTCGCAGATCCGCGGTACCGTAACCTTCGATCCCGCACTGCGCCCTCTGCGGGAACAGAAGTTCGACGGAGCAGGCAAGATGGCGGGCGCCGGCATTCTTGCAACGATCATCGGCGTCGGCGGGTATCTGCTCTTCTCGGCAGCACTCGTGATCGTGCTCCTCGTGCTGCTCACGAAGACGTTCTTCATGGATGCGGCCCGCTTCCTCTCGAAGAAGACATGGACAAGCTTCCTCTACGGATTCCTGTTCTTCGCGGCTGTGCCCGTGGCGGCCTTCCTCTTTCTGATTTCGATCATCGGCATCCCCATCGCGCTTTTCATTGGCACGATGTACTCCTTCGCCATCGTCTTCGCCAAACCTGTCACGGCCATCGTGCTCACACGCACGGTGGAAATGCGGCGCGGATACAAGTGGGGCAAGCCCATGATCATGCTCGTGAGCGTGCTTTTCTACATAGCCCTCAAGATCGTGTCGCTCATTCCGGTTGTCGGCTGGATGATCTGCCTCGTCACGATCCTCTTCGCCTACGGTGCGGTGGTGGCCACCAAGTGGTCGAAGATACAGAAGGTGCGGTAAAGGCATATTGACGCGACAAAGAAAAGCAGTAGCATCGCCGTATGAGCACAGCTGACCACCCCACGGACACGGATCAAGAAGAAATGTATATTCCCGGGCCGGAGCGGGACATGGATTTCTCTGTATTCGATGGATTTGATGTTCCGTCATTCATTCGGGATCACCACGGTATTCCTGATGTTGCGAAGTCCAGCCAGCCTTCTGTGCGCGATCGTCTCCGCGCGATTCAACAGAAAGTGATCGAAAACGATCCCATCACACAATGCATCCTGGCAGGGATTGTTCATGATAGAGCGCAAGAATCCAAAACACCGGACGCTGATGCCCTCAAAGACTGATCAAAGCTCAGGATTGGACTTCAACGAGAATGTGGTGCAGCGCAATCCCCGCCGCAACAGCCACGTTGAGCGATTCCTTCGTACCGTGCATCGGGATGTGCACGATGGCGTCACACAATTTGAGAAGCTCCTTCGGCACACCCGTCACTTCGTGACCGACGATCAGGCAAACCTTCACCGGCGGCGCGTAATTCCGTAGATCTTTGGCCCCCCTCGCCTGCTCCAGCGCGACAATCGTGTATCCCTGTTTCCTGAGTTTCGCGATGACTTTCGTCGGTTCTTCGGTTTTCTCCCACGGGACAGTCTCTTCGGCTCCGAGCGCGGTTTTGCTGATCTCTCTGCGGGGCGGGGCGGCCGTGTAACCGGTGAGAAAAATCTTCTCGACCCCAAAGGAATCGGACGTCCGGAAGAGCGATCCGACGTTCCAGAGAGAACGGATATTGTGGGCGAGGAGGATGATGTGACGATCCATGAGAATGTTATAGCAGAATTTACGTCATTCGCTCCAGCGTGCTCGCATGCGGATTGGCGAATACTTCCAGTACCTCACGTTTCAGAAACGTTGCTTCTTCGACTCCGCGGCAGATGTAGCAAATCCCCGTCTGGCTCCCCTGCCCGATCGCACTGGCCCCCGTATCCGGCTCGTCGCGCCGAAGGAGCGTGACGGCTTCGGCCAGCGGCGACTTCTGTGCAGGAACCAATTTCTTCTCGTTGATTTCCCACCGGTAGAACGTGCCTTCCTGTCGCACGATCGCCGTCTCTTTGTTTGGATTGAAGAACGACAAACGTGAAAGAAGCTCCTCCGGCTTCTCCCGGCCCGGCGCGATGTACTTGAGCTGCCTCAGCTTGAGTCCCGGAACAAGACGATGCGCCGCCTGCTCCACCGTCCGCTCCTCGTTATTGGTGATGATCGTGCCGACAAAGATCTCCACCGGACGAACGGCCCGCACAGGAACAGACCACTCCCCGCCCCCCAACCTCTCAGGCTTCCCTAACCTCTCCAACTTCTGCAACCTCTTCCCTTCGATCCACCGCTTCATCGAGGCGAAGTACGGCGCACCGTTGGGCGTGCGCTCGGGATGCGGCATAAGCGCGACCACGTTACCGGCAGGATTACAAATCCCGGCAATGGCGAATGCCGAACCGTTGGGCGTCGTGACTGGATCATCACTGACCTTGCCGTGCTCATCACAATACGAGAAGGCCATCTGGTCATTCTTCTTAAGCTGCTCCCACACATCTTTGTCCTTGGTGGTAAACCTGCCCTCTCCGTGTGCAATGGGCAGGTGCATGGTTCGACGTCGCTCACCACAAGTGGTCCCCTCCCAATCTGACGTCGCGCAACGATCGCGCTTGCACGTCGGCATGATCCACACCCACTCGTTGATGAAGCCGACAGCTTCGTTGCCGAGTGCATTGCGCGCCAAGCTCATTTTCAGTCCGCGATCCAGAGGAATGAGCCCGCTCTCGACCAAAATCTGCGCGCCGTTGCAGTTGCCGATGATCACCTTTCCGCGCTCGTTCTCCTCATGCAGAAACGCGAGGAGCGGATCGCGTGCCGCCACCATGCCCGACCGTCCGCGGTCCTCGTAGCTGAATCCTCCGGGGATGAAGTAGCCATCGATATCGTTGAGCCTCTCTCTGGAATCATTCCACTTGAAGAACACCGCCTCCATGCCCGCCTGCTTCACCGCTCGCAGCGATTCGACTTCGCAGTTGTTGCCGGGGAAGCTGAGGACGGCGATGCGGGGAAGATGCGACACAGGGAGATAATAACAGATAGTCCACTGGAGCATTGACAGTTGCCACAGAATTGTTAGGCTGACTTTCCATTTCCCCTACTTCTATGAAGAGTGTTGAATCCCAAAAGCAACTGACCGATTCCTTCGATCCCCATGGACCTGACTTTCAGGACTTCGTGGTCGAAGGCCACAACTCACACTGTAGATTCAATACTAAGATTGAGTGCCACCGGGCAACAGTGCGAAGGCAGGGTGAACAATTGCTCCTGCTACTCGCTCATCACGGACACATGCAATACGTGAAGAAACCAGACGGAAAACTTGGGGAACAAGAGGCATGCAATGCCTGTCACGCACAATGGGAAACAGCTGATCGAAAGCTCGATTTGTCACCCCGAGCGTAGTCGAGGAGTGAGCGAAAAACCATAGGTTTGTCTCTCATGAATTGGTACCCCCGGCAGGACCCTTCGTTAAAACTCAGGACAAGCTCGAACCGCAACCGATGGCTTGCCATGAGAAGCCGAAGCGACGAATGGTACCCCCGGCAGGACTCGAACCTGCGGCCAACAGGTTAGAAACCTGCTGCTCTATCCACTGAGCTACGGGGGCACGGTTGGATGATGGAAAAAGATCGATGAGGACGCAGTGGTTGTTTCCTGACGCCCCGCATACGCGGGGCTTGGCCACTGAGCTACGGGGGCACAGAAAGACCTGTTACTCGAAATTATAGCAGAAAAATTCCCTTCTTTCAGCCCTCCTCTCCCCTTCCCTTCACGAACTCTGCGAAGCAGAGCACGAGCGGCAGCACAAGCATCGCCGCCGGAGTGAGGAGCTGCCGGTCGAAGGATTCGCCATTGAGGAGGTAACTCACGTTCGGCGTGAAGACGTAGACGCCGATCACGATCGCGAAGCAGAGCGCACCGGGGAGGAAGAGCGACAGGCGTTCCCGCCTGTCGCCGCCACCGAAGGTGGCGCCGGGAGAGCGCCGTGCGGATGCAATGGCCAGGCACACCATTCCCGCAAAAAGCAGCGGCCAGAATGGCCCGAAAGAACCGCCATAGAGCAGAACGGAGAGGACCGTGCGCAGGGACTCGGGATGGTAATCGACGAGGAGATCGGTGGAACCGTGGGGCGTGAACGCAAGTCCCTTCAAAAACAGAAAGACCGGCCAGACCGCGGCGAGCAGGAGCGGAGGAAAGAGCGGGCGAAGGGCGAGAGGCCGGACGGAGAGGAGTGCAAGGAGAAGCCACGGGAGGAAGACGAAGAACATCCCCTCCGCCTTGGTCCAGACCGCGGCGGCGGCGAGGAGCCCCGAGAGGAGAAGCACACTCTTCCTGCCGGAGGAGCGGTACAGAGCGAAAGCGGCGAGCGCGGCCAGGCCCTCCTCCGCGAGCAGATGATCGGCGTAGCCCTCGCCGAGGTGGAGGCCGAAGAGCGGAATGCCGACGACGAGTGTGAGCGCGAAGAGCGCCAGAGAGGCACCGACGACGCGCCTGATCATGAGAAAGGAACCAAAGAGCAAGCTCACCGAGAGCAGGAACGTCATGCCCGACGCAAGCTGATCGCGCCAGGAGGACTGGCCGGCGTTCGCCATCAGGTGCAGGGCGTGCACCAGAAAGGGATAGTGAGGCTTGCGGACGGCCTCGTGCGGGAACGCATTGTCGAAGACCAGCCGCTGCTCCAAGAAGGACATCTTGGAACGCATGAGCCAATTTGTGAAGCTGTCGTACTGGAACGGCGGGAGGAGCCACGCATGCGCGAAGCCGTAGACGAGCGCGCCTGCGAGGATGAAGAGGCAGAGCGCAATGATGATCCGAGGGAGCCTCAGAGAAGAGAGCAATGCGGGATCGGAGTCGTGACCGGTGGGCGGAAGGAACTGCCGGACAAGGAGGAGACCGGCGACGATGCACGCGTGCCCGATCCAGAGAGAGACCGTCGTCAGCGGAATCCCACAGAGCATGAAGAGGAGGAAGAGGAGCACGTTGAAGAGAGCGGCGAACGGGAGCGCGAGCGCAAGACAGAGCAGCAGCCCTTCGCGGCTGCTGCGCGAAAAAAGAACAAGATTGACCGCACACCAGCCCTCCGCGAGGAGCAGAGCGAGCGAAACGCCGAAGGCAGGAACGGACATCATGGTTGCGGCACGGAATACACGACGGAACCGTCCGCGAAGGATCTGAGCGGTTTCACGTTGTTGAAAACACGATCCCCGCACTGAAATGCCTGACCCTCTTTCGCCGTCTGCGGCTGCTGAAACGCGATGAGCATGACCGGCGTCTGCCCTTCCGGTAGCTTCTGCACGACGCGAGTGGGAGAGAGGAGGTACGTGAGGAGAGAGGGAATATAGCTCGTCCCTTCGCTACAGAGATAAATGGGAGAGACCGCGGACGTCGCGCGTTCGTAGTTCGCAGACTGAAGGAACTCCGCGATGGCATACGCTGATCCCGCCTGCTCGTAGGGTGCATCGCCGTACCACATCGTGAGGTGACGCCCGGCGAAGGCGAGAAGATCGAGCGAGAAGCGTGCGGAAGGAAGGAGAAACCCGAGAGCGAGGATCATGAGGCAGGCGGCAAGTCTCCGCCCCCGAAACCGCCTCAGAGCGAGCGTGAGGATGAGCAGGAGAATGACGACGGGAAGAAGGACGAGAGGAGCGGCCACGCCGAGGATCCGGTACCCCTTCAGGCGGTGATAGGAGGCCGGGAGGTACGGCTCGGACGTGAAGAGATGCCGGAGAGCCGCAACCGGGAGCCGCCAGAAAGAGGCGGGAACCAGGGTGACGCGCTCCATGGTCGTGCCGTCGGATGCGTGCGAAAAGAAGAACACGCGGTACTCGTGCGTCCCGAGGGACCAGCCGGGCGATGCGCTCACATTGAGATCGATCGTGAGATCCTTTCCCAAAGGAAGTGTTGCCACGAGCGCCGTGGAGAGATCGGGCACCGCCTTGCCGTCCGTGATCAAGACGACGCAATCAATGGGTGCAGGCGAGCTGTAACGCATGGCGATTGCATCGCCGCGGCCGGAGAGCCGCACCACGGCATGGGCGGCGGAGGCGGCCATGCGCTGCCCCAGGTTCAACTCTTCGGGGGCGAGTGACACCGAGACGGATGCAGCCGCGCTCAGTGCAGGAATGCACCAGAGACAACCGACGATGAGGAATGGCAGAAATCTCCGCACCGGTCCAGTGTACATCGACCTTCAGCATACCCGCTCTCCCCCATTCAATTTTCCACTTTCCTCTTTCACTCCCCTTCGCTACACTGACCACCTGATGAAGTACAAGCGCATTATGCTCAAGATCTCGGGCGAGGCTCTCGCCGGAGACCGCAGTTTCGGTATAGACCACAAGACCCTGCAGAAGATCGCCAGACGCATCAGTGCAGTCGCCAAAAAGGATATTGAGATTGCCATTGTGATCGGTGGCGGCAACATCTGGCGCTACCGCGACACCAAAGAGAGCGGCATTGAGCGTACCTCAAGCGACGCCATGGGCATGCTGGCCACCGTCATGAACGCCGTGGCGCTGCAGTCCGCTCTGGAATCGCAGGGCTGCTACACCCGCGTGCTCTCGGCCGTGGATATTCCCCAGCTGGCGGAACCGTACATCCGCCGCCGCGCCGTGCGGCATCTGGAGAAAGGCCGTATCGTCATCTGCGCGGGCGGCACCGGCAACCCCTATTTCACGACCGATTCTGCGGCGGCTCTGCGTGCCCTCGAGCTTGGCTGCGACATCCTGCTCAAGGCGACCAACGTGGCCGGCGTGTATGACAAAGATCCCAAGAAGAGCCGCAGCGCCAAACTCTACGACGAGCTCACCTATCAGCAGGCCATCGAACAGCACCTCAACGTGATGGACCAGGCGGCCTTCTCGCTGTGCGCAGACTCCTCGCTGCCCATCCGCGTCTTCGACTTCAATACAGAGGGTAACTTGCTCAGAGCGGCGACGGGTGAGAAAATCGGCACCCTCGTGCACAGCTGAGCCTACGCCCAACGCCCTATCCCCTACCCCCTCGTCGCATGCCCTCACCGCGAGTAGCCGCCTTCAGTGCCGAAGCAGACAAAGTCCTCAGGTTCCTGCAGACGGAATTCAGCAAGCTGCAGACCGGCCGCGCCTCGGCAGCACTCGTCGATCATCTGGAAGTGGAAGCCTACGGTCACCGCCAGCAGCTCAAAACCCTCGCGGGCGTCACGGTGCAGGATGCGCGCTCCCTCGTCATCCAGCCGTGGGACAGATCCATCCTCGCCAACGTCGAGAAGGCACTGCAGACGGCCAACTTGGGAACATCTCCCGTGAACGATGGCGCTGTGCTTCGCATCAATCTGCCCCCGATGACGGAGGAACGCCGCAAGGAGCTCACCAAGGTGGTGCAGAAGCTCGCGGAGGAGGCCAAGATCACCGTGCGGCAGCACCGGCAAGTCGTGCTCGACAAGATCAAGGCGGAGGAGAAGGACGAAGACGCGCGCTTCACGCAGCAGGATGAAATCCAGAAGCTGGTGGACAAGGCGAACCTGCAGATTGAGGAGCTGCGCAAGAAGAAGGAACAGGAAGTGATGACTGTTTAATCGTGGAAGACAAACCTACGGTTTTTCTCCCACGAACCCATTTTCCCTCAGTGGTGCGGCTCCAGCGCGGGAGCCCGCGAGACCCGCGCTTCGCCGCAAATATTTTTTGAATGAAGAAAATCA
>JAQTQU010000045.1 GCA_028712095.1 Candidatus Peribacteraceae bacterium | reverse complement strand
TGCGGCGGACTGCGATATTCACGAAGTCGCCGTCAGAAGCGGAACTGTTCTGCTCGAAGGTCATCGAGTAGAGCGTCTGATCCTCGGTGGAGTCGGCATCGATCTCAAACTTGCCGATGACGACACCCTTGTCACCCACCTGCACCTGGTTCGGGTTCACCGAACGGTACGTGATGGTGATGATGCCGCTCGTCACGGCAGCCAGCCTGAAGGTCTCGCCACGAAGCGGGAAGTTCCCGGTGACGGACTGGGCGTTGCTGGTGACATCAGACGGCAGCTCGACGACGAAATCGTGCTCCGAAGACGTTACGGCCGTGGAGTTGTAATCCGCGACGAGGTCAACGGTGACGGTTTCGCACGGATCGATGACGAGCGCGGAGGAGAACCGCAGATCTGCGGTCTGGTCCTGCGCATCGATCGTCCGCTTGCGTGTGACACGCGCGCCGTTCACGGCGGCGTACACGCCATCAATGTCGGTGGACTCACCGAAACCCTCGTGGAGGACGGTGAGGTTCTCTACCTGCACCTTGTCCTTGCAGGACGCGGTGAAGTCGGTAGAGAGCATAACGACACCCACGGCACCCTTCGGCAGGGTGTCTCCGCGGGGGTTCTTGGACGAGAGAGAGACCTCGAGTTCACCGTCGCCCTTCACGATGGCTGCGTAGCCAGAGAAGGTCTTGGTGCCCGAGACTAAGTCTCCGGCCTCGGTTTCGACGTCCTTCACCGCCATGGTGTACTCGTGCTCTGCAACCATCTCTTCGCCGAGCGTGAGCTCGACCGTGTCCTTGGCGATGAGCTTGGCGGCATTGATCGGCACCGTCGGGGAGCCGGACATCGTGTAGTTGGCCTTGGTCTCGGCGGAGGTCTTGTCCATGGCCACCGTGAACTCGATTTCAACGGTCGTCGAAGACGTTGCCATGACGGACTTCACAGCCGGAACCGTGACCTGGCCCTTGCCGCAATCGACACCGAAGGTCAGACCCTGGTCGACGCGGTGGAGCATGACCACCATTTCCGCGCGGTTCATGTTGTCTGAGGGGCGAACACGACCCGTGGAATCGTCACCCTGCAGGACGCAATGATCCGCAGCAGTCTGGATGGACTCCGTGTACCACTGGCCGGAAGGATTGTCGACGAACTGCGCAGCAGCGCCGGTCGAATCCAGTCCGAAGGCACGGACAATGAGGGAGGCCGCCTCTGCGCGATTGATGTTCGCGTTGGGGCGGGCATTGCACGGCTTGCTGCCGTAGCAGTTATTGTCACCGCGCACCCAGCCCTCCTTGGCTGCCTCTTCCATGTACGCGTAGAACCACGCGCCGGTCGGCACGTCGTTGAAGCTCGGCACGGCCGGAGGAGTGGAGAGCAGACCGCCATTCAGCATGACGATCAGCTTGGTGAATTCCGCGCGGGTTGCGGTGTCGCCACCACGGAAGCGCGGTTGCGTGGCATCGAGGTAGCCGGCATCGGTAAAGGCCGAAACGGCATCCCCGTACCACACGCCTGACGGGACATCGCTGTACGCCGCAAATGCGGTGCCGACTTGCGTCAGCATGATCGCTGCGACGGACAGACCCGCACAGGCTCTCTTAAAGCGGGAAATATCCATAAGTATGGAGTAGAGAGGAAATAAAGACCGAATGAATTGAGGAAATGATCCGCCTGCGCCCAGCGTTTGCGGGGCTTCGGACGGATAGAGGAAATGCGATAATGGAGTGATAGATAGTGTGTGAGCAGTGACACGCCGCCTGTCCCTCTGCGCTCTTGTGTGCGAGAACGCCCAGCCCTTTCTCCACCTGACCGCACTCATGTATCTCCTGATGTGGAAACGATACAAAGATGCAGAAAGGGCTGGGCTTCTCCTTATATATAAAGAGGTGTCACGAGGCCAAAGAGATCCTTTCCAGGGTTTGACGGCCACTGAAGGGAACACGACTCCCCTTCCGATCATACGGAAAGCGAAGTGTGAAGCTTGTCTCGTCTCGCATACGCGGGACAAAGGCAAGGCGCCGGCTTGTCAAAGGGCGTATACACGGATCTTGCTTTCCTTTCCTCGAGGAAGGCAGATCGCGGAGATCCTATGGAAATCTGCAGGAGACTGCAAGATCACGCATGGATCCGTGCATTGCGTGAAACGGAGTAGGAGGAAGAGCGTTACAGCAGCCTTTTTGTAAGGGAGGTGAAGATTGGTGGCTTTAAAAGCCTTTTATTGGCCATTTCTCGTCACAATTACTGCGAGAAAACCCTCTTTCTCGCTCCGGAAAAGGCAGAGAAAACTCACTTGATGAACAGCAGATATATGTTAGTTAAGCTCTTTTTCCGTTTATTTGTCTTAACATCACGTTTTATCGCCCTGACATTTCCCCTTGGATTCCCTTATGAATCCACCTGATAAAATGCTGCATGAACGTTCTGTGAAGGAACGAGCACATACGAGAAATCGCATACAGAAACAAAACACACACCGGGCGCATAGCATCTGTGAGTGACAATCGGGAAATGAAGCCAACAACCGAATGAGGTTTACTGTTAGGAGGATAAGGGAGGTGTCGGAGGGGGTAGGGAACCGAACTTTCTTTCCCTCCTCCTCTGACAAAAGAAACTGATCCAGACCCGCATGAACGAGGGCGCGATCCCTTCTTGGCTGCGCTTCGCGATCAATGATTTCTTAGAGCTTTTTTAACTCCTGTTCGTCGCCGCTGTCGCGCACTTCATATCCTTCTTTGTGAATTGCTTCCCGCAACTGATCGGATAAGTGATAGTCCTTTGCCTTACGTGCCTCTTTTCGCTTGGTGAGTAATTCCAATACTCTTGCCGACACATCCATCTGTTCGGGTTCGAAGCAGCCAAAGGTGTGACGGATTTGTTCCGCCAATTCTTTCAGCGCACTCACTGCACCTGCACTCCACTGAGACTGGTTCCGTGACCACGTCATGAGATCGAAAATAATTCCGAGAGCAGAGGGTGTGTTGAGATCATTGTTCATCGCTGCAAAAAATTTCTCCTTCCACGGTTCGATCATATTGTCTGCACTTTCCTTACCTTTCTCACCTTCCTTACTTTCCTTACCTACCTGACCTACCTTATCTTCTCCTTCCTTCATCCACTCGATAATCTTCCGCCGTGCCTTCCTCGCATCCTCCAAACCCTTCACTGTGAACTTCAGATTGGTCCGGTAATGGACCGAAAGAAAGTAGTACCGCAGGTCGAGTGGACTAAAACCCTCGTGAATCACGTCAGGTAAACTTAACACATTGCCAAGACTCTTACTCATTTTCTCCTCCCCCATCTGGATACGGCGGCGGTGCACCCAGGTGCGCACGAACGGTTTTTTGCCGCTAGAAGCCTCGCTCTGCGCGATCTCGCACTCGTGGTGCGGAAAGATGTTGTCCTCGCCACCCGTATGAATGTCGATCTGCTCCCCTAAGAGGCTCGAACTCATGGCCGAGCATTCGATGTGCCAGCCGGGGAATCCCGATGACGGATCTTCGCCCTCCGTCTTCGACACCTCGCCCGTCTCGTACGACCAGCGCAGAATGTGTGCGCCATTGCCGCCCACGCACTTCTTCCAGAGGGCGAAGTCGGCAGGGTGGCGCTTCTCTTCTTTCACTTCGATGCGCGCACCGGCCGAGAGGTTCTCGAGTGTGTTGCCCGAGAGCGCCCCGTATGCGGGGAATGACTCGACAGAGAAGTAGATGCCGTCATTGGTCTCATACGCGTGGCCGTTTGCGAGGAGCTTCTTCACAAGAGCTAGCATCGGTTTTACGTACTCACTGGCGCGCGGCCGGAACTCTGTTGCGAGCGGCAGCATGTTGAGTGCCTGCTCATCATCGAGGAACTCCTGCTCATAGCGGCGTGCGATTTCGAGCGGGTGCAATTTCTCGCGCTCCGCCTGCTTCTGCACTTTGTCATCGCCCTGATCGCTGTCATGAAGCAGGTGCCCCACGTCGGTGATGTTCTTGACATAGCGCACTGTGTACCCCAGTACCTCCAGCCACCGACGCAACAGATCGGCCATGAGAAAAGAGGCGTAGTTACCGATGTGCGGGCGGCCGTACACTGTGGGCCCGCAGGTGTACATGGTAACTTTCCCTTTGTTGATCGGTTCAAAGACTTCCTCCTTCTTGGTGAGGGTGTTGTAGAGCCGGAGCGAAGATGCAGTCTTATCGGCCATGTGACACCAGCATAGCAGTGACGCACGCATATGAAGAGAAGGCCCAGTGCACGAATGCATTGGGCCTTGCTCAGTGACAGTACGTAACCCATTGGGTTACTGGTCGGTCAACGAGTGGTATCGCCATCAGTTGGACCCTGCGTGGCTTTGTCGGGGGGCCGACCACCACCCGCCGCTTCGTTGCGGCGAATGGCGTCGAAAACCTCCCGACGGTGGACAGGCACCTCTTTGGGGGCTTCCACCCCGAGACGAACCTTGTCCCCGCGGATCTCGACCACGACGATCGTAATGTCGTCGTTGATGACGATGCTCTCGTTCTTCTTTCGCGAGAGCACCAACATGGGAACAATCCTCCTTCTGAAAAAACAGAAACAAGTGCAGCCGGCTCTTCCTGCACACACATCTTTGTACAGAGAAAACCGGCCGCACCGTAGGAGAACCGAAACTGTCACAGAGCAATCTCTTAAAGGAAACCTCTAAGAGGGCCGAAACGGTACGCGCACAGGCCGGAGAAGTGAAGAAAATGCATTAAAAAACCGTCGCGAAGCGTTGGGTCTCGCGGGCCCCAACGCTGGAGCGACACCACTGAGGGAAAAGTGGGTTCGTGCCCATTCGACTATCGCTCAGGGCACCCCGAGCCTGTCGAGGGGTGGGAGGAAAACCGTAGGTTGTCCTTCCACGAAAAAAACCCGGCAGGAGAGGGGGTAAGACCTCTACCTGCCGGGTGTCCAACCGGCGACGAGCCGGCTGAACGATGGGCCAGTGAGACCGGACGAATCCGGTCCCGGAAAAAGCATAACGAAGAATCGCAATGCGCACCGAAAAATGATGAAAAACCCCGCAGCGACAGTTGCCGCTACGGGGATGACCACCAAAGTGGTGGCCTGCTCTTTACGCCGCCAACTCGTCCCGGAGAATCCTGACCTCGGGAGGAGCGGTGACACCCACCTTCACGCACGAACCGCAGATCCTGAGCAGGGTGACCACAATGTGGTCGCCAATGAGGATCTGCTCCCCGCACTTGCGTGCGAGGATCAGGACCCCGTCCTTCGAGGCGTCGCCCGCAGCGGGGCGTTCGCCTCGGGCAATCGGGTAACCCGATGCCCGGACAGAGAATTTCACGACACTCGTGCCGATCCTGTCGGGGGCGATTTCAATGTTGTCCCCGATCAGGATCACTTGGTGGGAACGACGGGTGAGAACCAACATGGTTCCACCTCCTTCCATGGAAAGAGCATCGCTCCGTAGAATCGCTTCTCTTTTTGAGTCGCGCAGCGCGGGCTGCGTCGGCGCATCCATTGCGCCTAAAGGGAAGGAACGGAACGTAACTGGTATTATGTAATAATATTTATAATAAATCAAGTACTTGTCAATGGTAGGATTCGGCTACTGCTTCCCCTTTCCCCACAATCACGATGCTTAGTATTGCAGATCTTCAAAAGCTCCTCGGTTCCGAAGCCGACACGCTGCTCAATTACACCTGCAAAGGCATCTCCAAAGATCGCCTGCACATTCCCGGCCCCTCGCACGTGAAGGATATTTTCGGTCTCTCGGACCGGCCGAAGGAGACCGTGAAGCACCTGCAGGAACTCTATGAGCATGGCAGGTTGGGGGGAACGGGCTACCTGAGCATCCTGCCGGTGGATCAGGGCATCGAACACTCGGCGGGCGCCAGCTTCGCGCCGAATCCGGACTACTTCGACCCCGAGAATATCGTGAAACTGGCGATGGATGGCGGCTGCAACGCCGTGGCCTCCACCTTCGGCGTTCTCGGGATCGTCGCCAGGAAGTACGCCGACAAGATCCCCTTCATCGTGAAGATCAACCACAACGAACTGCTCACTTACCCAAACGCCTTCGATCAGGTGATGTTCGGCACGATCGAGGAGGCGCACAACATGGGAGCCATGGGTGTGGGCGCGACGATCTACTTCGGCTCGCCCGAGTCGCGCCGGCAGATCGTGGAGGTGGGACAGGCCTTTTCGCGCGCGCACGACCTCGGCATGTTCACGGTGCTGTGGTGCTACCTGCGCAATAAGGACTTCAAAAAGGACGGAAAGGACTACCACACGGCTGCAGATCTGACAGGACAGGCCAATCATCTGGGCGTGACGCTTGAGGCCGACATCATCAAGCAGAAGTTGCCGGAGTGTAACGGCGGCTTTAAAGCCATGAGCCCGGAAGGGAAATATGGAAAGTCCGACGAGCGGATGTACACGACCCTCTGTACCGACCATCCCATTGATCTGGCTCGCTGGCAGGTGGCCAATTGCTACATGGGCCGCATCGGTCTCATCAACTCAGGAGGAGCCAGCGGCAAAGACGATCTGGCTCAGGCCGTGAAGACCGCGGTCATCAACAAGCGCGCGGGCGGCACGGGCCTGATCTCGGGCCGCAAGGCCTTCCAGAAACCCATGGATGAGGGTGTGGAGCTGCTTCATGCGATTCAGGACGTGTATCTGTGCAAAGACGTGACGATCGCCTGAACTGCACTTCTTTTCCCCCTTATCCCATGACAGAAATCAAGGCATATATCGAACAGCATGCCGGAAGCACGGAGGCCGGCCGCAGCCAGGTGCAAAAAACAGTGGCGAACCGACTCGCATCTGCTGGTATTTCCGCACGAGTGCGGTTATTGCTCTCCGATTCCGGCGGCGCACTCAACATCACAAGTGATGCACCCGATCAGACAATCCTTCCTCTTGTCCAAGCTTGCGAGGGTATTGAGCAAGCTTCTGTGAATAATCCGGAGGATCCACCATTCGGCCTGCAGGGCGTCATGTCTCGATCTCCCTATGAGCAATGCCGACCATGATATCTGATCCTTCCATGTGATTCAGGACGTGTATCTGTGCAAGGACATCACGATCGCATAACGAGATGACATTTGAACGAAACCCCTCTCCCTGCCCCTCTCCCTTTGGGAGAGGGGAGACTCTGTGATTCTCCGATGGCCGGTATTTCAAGATGAGCAAGACAGTACGCCGATACTTCCCTCCCCCGACGGGGGAGGGCTAGAGGGGGGAGGTCGGGGGATGAGACCAATGCTCACAACGTAATTTTTTCGCGGTTCACGACCATCTGCTGCCCGATGGCGAAGAGAGTCGAAACGCCCCAGTACAGCGACACGGCCGCCGGGAACTGGAAGGCGAAGACGCCGATCATGAGCGGCAGCCCGTAGAGCATCATCTGCTGCTGCAACTGCTGGCTCTTATCCCCTTCGTTCTTCGCTTTTTCGCCGCTCTGCTGGCGCTTCTTCTTCGCTGCGGCAAACGTGAGTTTCATCTGGATGAACTGGAGAATGACGAGCAGGGGCGGGAAAATGTAGACATTGGGCTTGAGCAGATCCAGACCAAGAAACGTCGTGCCGAACGTCCAGTCGAGGTGCTGGTAGAAGGGGTAGATGAGGTGCTTCGAGAGCTCGAGAATCGAACCGTCGCGTACCGTGTAGAACACGCCGATCAGTACCGGCATCTGGATCAGGAGCGGCAGGCACGACTGGAACGGATTGATGCCGTGCTCCTTCCAGACCTTCATCGTCTCCTCCTGCATGCGCTTGGGATCTGCCTTGTACTTGCGGCGGATCTCATCGAGGAGCGGCTGGGCCTTCTGCATCTTCTTCTGCCCCTCCAGCGAGTGCTGCGTGGGAATGAACAGCAGAAACTTCACGACGAGCGTGAGCACGATGATCGCGATACCCAGACTGTGACCGGGCGTGATGGAAGCGATGAAGATGAGAAAATTGAGGAACGGCTTGGTGATGAAGGCACGGAAGAGCTTGGTGAAGGAGCCGGCTTCGCTCAGGGTCACCTGCGTGCTCAGCGTGCCGTACTGCGCAGGGACGACCGCGCCGCTTGCCGTGCGGAAAACTGCCGCAGAGGGCAGGTGCATTTCGTAGGTGCCGAATTGCGTGAAGAGCGAATACTTCCAGGCCCCCAGATCGATGCGCACCTCGGATCTTGGAGCGACTTCGGTGAGCGGCACGCAGGGAAGGGCCGTCTCTGTGGCTGTAAGCGGGACAATCTGGGCGCCCGATCCTTCACCCGAAACGGTAAAGACATCCACCGGCGGCAGAGGACAACGATCAGGAAGGAGCAGAGTGCCTTCGGTATTATTTTTGAGCGTGAGCATGATGCTGTGCCCGTCTTTCACCGTCGATGCCGTCGCCTTCAGTACAATGTCGGCAAGCCCGCTGGATCCTGCCGGCTGTGACGGAAAGAACAGCCGGAACACGAGCTGCGTTCCGAGGTACACAATGGCGAAGATCAGCGCGAATTCGATGACGGCGCTGCGCTTGCGGGGGGTTTCGGACATGAGCGGAGGAGAGTGAGGAAGGAGCGGACATCGGTAACGATCGCTCGGAAATCACAAGAAAGACTAGAGGAACGCGGCGACACTAACAATTGAAAGGCCGGGAATGCGATTTCTTTCTGCAGAGTGATGCGCAGGGCTTCACGGCAGCGGCGGCGCATACGGTTGCGGTCAACGGCACGCTTGCTTAAGGAGAGTGAGGCGAACGTGCCGATGTACAGCCCCTGCGGCGAACGCCCCTTCAGTCGCTGCCATGTGCCGGGCGGCACACCCGGCAGGTAGCGAACATTCATGGTCCTGCCGCGCCAGAGCGTGCCCTTGCGCAGGACATAATCACAGGTTTTCCGCCCGCTGAGATGAAGGAGTTTCATGGCAGTATGCAGTATGCAGTATGCAGTATGCAGGGAACAGGGATAGGTATGCATCGTGCAACCTTTTCCAATATTCCTGAATACGGAATACTGATCCCTGTATACTCTGTTCCCGTGTCCCTCTCCCCTGCCCAAGTCCGGCACATCGCCAAGCTCGCACGGCTCACCCTCTCGGACAAAGAGGTTTCGAAATTCAGCCGCGAGCTCACGCAAATCCTCGACTACATCGGGAAGCTGAAAGAAGTGGATACGAAAGGTGTCGAACCCATGACTCAGATCACGGGACTCGGCAACATCACCCGCCACGATACCGTCATCGGGCGTCCCGCCTCGACAGAGGCACTGCTTGCGGCCAGTCCGTTGCCCATCGTGGACCAGCAGATCGAAACCCCTTCTTCCATCGGATGAGCTTCGCCCTCACCATTGCACAGGCACACGAGCGGCTGAAGAGTAAGTCACTCTCGGCGACGGAGCTCGCCCGCGCATGCATCGAACGGATCGAATCCGTGGATAAATCTCTGAACGCAGTGGTGCATCGCAATTTCGATCGAGCCCTGGAGGAAGCCAAAAAGACGGATAAGAAAGGAGTGTTCGATCATCCGCTGGCCGGCATCCCCTATCTGGCAAAAGATGTCTTCTGTGAAGAGGGCGTGCCCACCACAGCCTGCTCGAACATGCTTCGGAATAAGGATTTTGTTCCCCCATTCGATTCCACCACGACCAAACGATTGAAGGAGAGAAATGCCGTCAGTTTGGGCAAGACGAACACCGATGAATTCACCATGGGCGCGAGCACCGAAACGAGTTGCTACGGGGTCACGAAAAATCCCTGGGATCAGACTCGTGTTGCCGGTGGATCTTCCGGCGGATCGGCTGCCGCTGTCGCGGCTGATGAGTGCCTGTTCGCGCTGGGAACGGACACTGGAGGAAGCATCCGCCAGCCTGCGGGTTTTTGCGGTTGTACAGGGCTGAAAGTCACTTATGGACGTACCAGCCGCTACGGGGTTCTGAGTATGGCCAGTTCGCTCGATTCCATCGGAGTGCTCACGAAAACGGTGGAGGATGCGGCGATCGTTCTCGGTGCAATCGCGGGCAAGGATCCCCTTGATGCCACCAACGGCGACGTACCGGTTCCCGACTACACACAAGCACTCAAGAGCGACATGAAGGGCATGAAAATCGGCCTGCCCAAAGAGTACTTCATCAAAGGGATGGACCCGCAGGTGGAGGCCGCTGTGCGCGAAGCGGCCAAGGTCTATGCCGGTCTGGGAGCCAAAATCGTGGATGTCAGCCTGCCGCACTCGCCCTACGCCATCGCCACATACTACGTCTTGGTGCCATCCGAAGTGAGTTCG
>JAQTQU010000044.1:10000-10380 GCA_028712095.1 Candidatus Peribacteraceae bacterium | reverse complement strand
TCGTTCGTCGCTCACCGTCATTCGACTCGGCTTCACTATTCATTGAAAAGATGCCAAATAAAAAAGAGCAGGCAGAATGGTTTACCATGAGCGAAGTTCGCCGTAGGCGACGAGTCGAATGGTGGCCCAGACCAGGATCGAACTGGTGACACCTCGCTCTTCAGGCGAGTGCTCTACCAACTGAGCTACCGGGCCACTCGGAAGCGGCCGTACTGTATCAGGGCTTTCTGAAGGTGAAAAGGGGGGAGTCCTGCGGTACTGCGCTTGCCTTTTTGTCGCATTTCCCTAATCCTACCCTCAATCCTCATTCTTCCGTGGGGCTGTAGCTCAGCTGATAGAGCGCCGCATTCGCATTGCGGAGGTCAGGGGTTTGAATCCCC
>JAQTQU010000044.1:0-9900 GCA_028712095.1 Candidatus Peribacteraceae bacterium | reverse complement strand
TCAGCTCCACCACCAACATCACATGGGAGCGAATGCGTGCGCTCTATCCAAAAAAAGAACCGCCGCGGGACGCGGGGCGTCCATTCGCATTGCGGAGGTCAGGGGCGAAATCCCCTCAGCTCCACCACCAACATCACATGGGAGCGAATGCGTGCGCTCTATCCAAAAAAAGAACCGCCGCGGGACGCGGGGCGTCCATTCGCATTGCGGAGGTCAGGGGCGAAATCCCCTCAGCTCCACCAACCTTCGCGAAGCGAAGGTTGTCCACCGTAGCCCCGACAGGAGCGAAGGTGGACAGTACTCTTGGGGCGCTTCGCTACGGTTGGCAAGCCTGAGATGCGAGCTTGTCTTGAGCGTATGTGCTTGGTCCCCTCATCTCGACCAATGGTCTCTTTTTCTAGAAGGAAATTGTCGAGAGCGGGAAGAAAATGGAATTCCAGTCAAAAATGTTCCGGACGATGTAGAGGGGACTCTCAATCGACTTGGGGAACATGAAGAAGAGCGGATTCACGATCTGATTCACCGTGCAATCGCTATTGCAGTCGGCGTCTGCACCCGGATCGCATTCTTCTGCAATCATGGTTCCGGAAACGGGATCGGAGAAGCTGTCATCCACTTTGCCGTCCCCGCAGACGGGAAAGGTACAGTTCGTACGGCAGCGGTTGGGGAGGGTGTCACTGTTGTTACCGCCCCAGTCACACTCCTCGCCGGCGGAAGCCTCGAGGAAGTTATTGCCGCATCCGGCGGAGCTCTGAGCTGAGGAACTCGACGACGTGGGGGTGCCGGTACACGTGCCGGTTACCCGCTGTATTTCACATGCCTGCCGGTTGTTTTCTGTGGTGGAGGAAAACAGCCGCACATCCGGTTCCAGGTCATTGCCTTCGCACGGAATTCCGTTCTGAAGCAGCAGGCAACGTGCCCTCTGTCCGGTCGAAAGACAGCAGTAGCTGTTGTTCATCGAGACATAGGGATCATTAGTCTGCTGTTCCCAGCGGCAATTGGTACACCGGTAGTAGGTGCCATTCTCAGATTTTGTTCCTGTGGTACATTCGGATCCCGCGGGGCACACGGAGGATTGTGCGAGCACCTTGGGGATCGAGGTACCGTGTGCATGCAGTAACCACGCAAGTGCACAGAGCACGAGGAGGACGGCCGACCCAAGTGCGAGATCTACGAGGGAGTGTTGTCGGATCATAGGAGGTGGAATCCTGTGTATCGTACAACACAGTCACATCCTTCAATTTGAGAACGGCTTGAAAAAATCACAGAGGATTGCAATTTCTACAGATGCTGGTCGATCCGCGTCTGTCCGATGCAGACATGCCTGCCATTTTTTCTGTTCCGTTCCACGACGGCAAGCAGCCCGATCTTCCGCAGTACGTCGCGGAAACGCCGTACTCCACCGGGGCTTTCAAAATTCGTCATCTCCGTAAACTGTTCCAGTCTCTTGCCGGAAATAACAAGTCTTCCCTTCTCCTCCTCCACGGAGAAGTTGCGCATGCCTTCCTCGGAGGTTTGCGGGTGCAGGGTGGGGATCGCTTTTCGCATCGCGGGTTTCGCTTGGGGCCGCGCGTTACGTTCAGAGAGGATGAGCGGCAGGAGGATTGCCATGAGCGCATCGGTACCCTGTTTCGTTGCGGCGGAAATACTCGCGCTCACGACGATCCGGGCCCGCTTGAGGGCTGACAGCAGGGGAGTGAGTGGTTCTACGGTCAGGTCCGTTTTATTGAGGACGATGATCTCCTCCTTCTTCGCGAGCTTCGGCGAAAAGGCCGTGAGCTCCCGGCGGATGGCGCGGTAGTCGGCGATGAGCGCCTTGGGATCGATCATCCCGTCGGGACGGAGCGCTCGGGAGAGATCGAGCAGGTGGATCAGAATACCGCAGCGTTCGATGTGGCGCAGAAACCGGTCACCCAGCCCCTTGCCTTCACTGGCCCCTTCGATGAGACCGGGCACGTCGCAGAGCACGAACTGACGTCCCTTCACGGTGACGACGCCGAGGTTGGGGACGAGTGTGGTGAAGGGGTAGGGGGCGATCTTGGGTCGGGCGGAGCTCACGACGGAAATAAGTGTCGATTTGCCCACGCTGGGGTACCCGATGATTCCCGCGTCCGCCACGAGCTTCAGATCGAGCTTCACCTCCCGCTTCTTGCCCGGCTCGCCCTTTTCGGCGAAGTCGGGTTTGCGGCGCACGGAGCTCTTGAAGTGTGCGTTACCGAAACCGCCACGTCCGCCCTGAGCGACCGTCACGCGATCACCGGGAGCCTGCAGATCCGCGAGCACGTCTTTCGCAGCGGTATCGGTGACGATCGTTCCGGTGGGCACGAAGAGGACCAAATCGGCTCCGTCTTTGCCATGGCACTTTCTGCCGCGTCCCGGCCCTCCCGGTTCCGCGCTGAAGCGTTTCTTCGCGGCGAAGTCGCTCAGGGTATCGGTGTTCGCATTCGCCTCGATGATCACGTCGCCTCCGTAGCCGCCGTCGCCGCCGAACGGTCCGCCCATGGGGATGTACTTTTCGTGCCTCCACGAAACGCAGCCGTTTCCGCCGTTTCCGCCCGTGACGGATATGGTAGCTTGGTCCAAGAACATGCCAGGATATTGACAGAAAATAATGCGGAGTGTAAGCCATAAGCATGGCGCCGCTCACATCTTGCCAACAGAAGCTCTTCAATATCCTCGTTGAGGCCGTGAACGTGGCCGATCACAGTACTGCCCCGGATTTTGCGTTGGCGACGCGCTTCGGGCCGGATCAAATGCCGTCGAGCAAGGACATCAATCGAGTGAGCGGGAACGTGAGGAGCGCCGTTCAGTTCCTCCACCAGCGCAATCCTGAGGGGTTCCGGGAAGCCACAGAAGCTCAAGGGGGTTCTTTTGCCTCCATGATGGATGCCATTTTCGAGCAAACCGCCGATTCCAATGTAAAAGCGACTGCCGATCGAACTTGACCTCCGTGAGTTGGCACTCTAAACTTACGAGTGCTAATTTCGTCATTTTCCCCTTATCCTATGTCCAAGATCATCGGAATCGACCTCGGTACCACCAACTCCTGCGTCGCAGTGGTGGAAGGCGGTGAGCCCGTGGTCATTGCGAATGCCGAAGGCAACCGCACCACGCCCTCCGTCGTCACGTACAAGGATGACGGCGAAATCCTCGTGGGCGTCACCGCCAAGCGCCAGTCCGTGACGAATCCGAAATCCACGGTCTACTCCGCCAAGCGGTTCGTGGGACGCCGGTATGAGGAAGTACAAACGGAGGCGAAGCGCATGTCCTTTTCGGTGGTCTCGGGCAAGGAGGGACGCGCGATGATCGAGATCAACGGCAAGAAGCTCCTGCCGCAGGAGGTGAGCGCGCAGGTCCTGGGCAAGCTCAAGCGCGATGCAGAAGCCTACCTTGGCACCAAAGTCGAGAAAGCGGTGATCACCGTGCCGGCGTACTTCGACGACTCGCAGCGTCAGGCCACCAAAGAGGCGGGCGAGATCGCCGGTCTCGAAGTCGTGCGCATCATCAACGAACCCACGGCCGCGGCGCTCGCGTACGGTCTCGATAAGGGACATGAGCACACGATCATCGTCTACGACCTCGGCGGCGGAACCTTCGACGTCTCGGTGCTCTCGCTCGGGGACGGTGTCTTCGAAGTGGTCTCCACCAACGGCGATACGCACCTCGGCGGGGATGATTTCGATCAGGTGATCGTCGAATGGATGCTGGCCGAATTCAAGAAGGAGCAGGGGATCGATCTGAGCAAAGATCCCATCGCGATCCAGCGCGTGCGCGAGGCGGCCGAGAAGGCGAAGATTGAGCTCTCATCCGCGACCCAGACCGAGATCAGCCTGCCCTTCGTCACGGCCGACAGCTCCGGCCCCAAACATCTGTCGCTCAAGCTCTCGCGCGCAAAACTGGAATCGCTTGTGGCGGATTTGATTGAGAGGACCGTGGCTCCCTGCGAGGCCGCGCTCTCTGATGCCAAGCTCAAGAAATCAGAAATCAATGAGGTGGTGCTGGTCGGCGGTATGACGCGCATGCCTGCCGTGCAGGCAAAGGTGAAGGAGCTCTTCGGCCGCGAGCCGCACATGGGCGTGAATCCGGACGAAGTCGTGGCCATCGGCGCCGCGGTGCAGGGAGGGGTGCTCGGCGGAGACATTCACAAGGACATCGTGCTTGTGGACGTGACGCCACTCTCGCTTGGGTTGGAGACGCTGGGCGGAGTCGCCACCAAACTGATTGAGCGCAATACCAAGATCCCGACGAAGAAGAGCCAGATTTTCTCCACCGCCGCGGATCATCAGCCTTCCGTGGAGGTGCACGTCGTGCAGGGTGAGCGCGAAATGGCCGTGGACAACAAATCTCTCGGCCGCTTCATCTTAGACGGCATTCCGCCGGCTCCGCGGGGAGTCCCGCAGATCGAGGTGACCTTCGATATCGACACGAACGGCATCATGCACGTGACGGCCAAGGATCTGGGAACGAGCAAAGAGCAGCACATCCAGATCAAGGGTTCAACGGGACTCAGCAAAGACGAAGTGGAACAGATGAAGAAGGACGCCGAAGTGCATGCCGAGGAGGACAAGAAGAAGCGCGAACTCATTGACCAGCGCAATCAGGCCGACGCGCTCGTCTTCAACTTGGAGAAGCAGATGCGCGAGCATGACCAAAAGATCCCCGATGACCTGAAGAAGAAGGTAAATACCCGCATCGCTGAAGTGAAGGAGGTCCTGAAGAAGGAGGGCGCGACTGTAGACGAGATCAAAAAGGCATCCGATGCGCTCTCAACCGAGGCCATGGAGATTGGGAAGATTGTGTACGAAGCGGCGCAGAAAAAAGGTAAGGAAGGGCAGGAAGGTAAGGAAAGTAAGGAAGGAAAGAAGGGGAAAGTAGTGGATGCGGAAGTGGTGGATGAGGAGAAGAAGTGAAGGCAGCTGCTTGACAGACCTCTGGAGCGAGGGGAAATTGATCCCCAATGTCGAATGATGGAAGTGAAACCACGGGCGTTCAAGCCGAAGACGTATTTGCTCGCGCACAGTGGCTCCTCGATCATCCTGAGGAAGGCGAACGTCTCGTCGGTGAGATGCTGGCACGACAGGGTGAGGCGGTGAAGCGACAGAGGATTCAGGAAGCACGTGCGCTGTTTGCATCTCTCTGCGAGGAGGCACAGGCCGCCGGACAGCTTCCGGTAGAATTGGCAGTGGATCCGACCCGCCTTGAAATCACCGGACACGATCAGCGCACGGGGAAGGCATTGCGGTTCGTCCTGAGCTTTCCGCCTGAGCAGCGGGAGGCACAGCAGGATTCGTCACGAGAAATGCCCGTAGAGGGTGCGTGATTTCATTATCCTTGTACACGATCTCGCCCGCTTCGGGAGGCTCATTCTCCGTTTCGCCGAGCGCAATGAACGGTTCTGTGCCCGTTGCGCGATCCAGAATGATGTCCCCGGTGCACCGGTCCAGATCCTCACCGCCGACGGGCAGCAGGTGTTTGAGTGACAGGACGTTGTAGAGGTCCACGAAGGTGTTGATCGAGGGGAGCGTGCCGCCTTTGAGCACCCGCTTCGCCAGCGCGAAGTGCGAGGGGTAGTACCGCTGGGATTATTGCCGAAGGCGCGGTGCGCCTCGAAGAACTGCACGGCGAGAGCGCCGACACGCAGAGTCGGCAGAAGGTCGAGGACGGAGGGCGAAATGGAGAATTGCATGACGGAAGGATAGCAGTACCTCGATATTTCCTCTCATCTCAGATCTCTTGTGAGGGCCAGAAAATTATCTGTGGCCCCCTCCCGGCGGGAGGGGAGACAGGGGAGGGGGTCCGGAGAATAAAGTGCCCTTTCAATCTGAAGTACCCCCTCTCCCTGCCCCTCTCCCAATGGGAGAGGGAGGCCTCGCGTCTCCGAGCTGGCCTGTTTCGAGGAAAAGCAATGACGGCACTACAGCCTCTTCCCGACAAACTCCGCCAGTTCCACGAGTCGGCAGCTGTATCCCCACTCGTTGTCGTACCACGCGAGGACCTTGGCCAGATTGCCGCCGATCACCTGTGTGGACGGAGCATCCACGATGCTGGAGCGGTCATCCTGCTTGAAATCCATGCTGACGAGGGGGCGCTTCTCGATCCCCAGAATGCCCTTGAGTTTGCCGCTGGCGGCGCTCTCGAAGGCGGCGTTGATCTCTTCGGCGGTTGCCTTCTTCTTGAGGGTCACGGTCAGGTCCGTGATGCTGACGGTGGGCGTGGGCACGCGGACGGAGATACCGCTCAATTTCCCTTTAAGTTGCGGCAGGACGAGGCCTACGGCTTTGGCGGCGCCGGTCGTCGTGGGAATCATGTTGAGCGCGGCGGCCCGTGCGCGCCTGAGATCCTTGTGCGCGATATCCAGAATCACCTGATCGTTCGTATAGCTGTGGATGGTCGTCATGAGGCCGAACGCGATACCGAAAGATTCATCCAGCACTTTGGCAACGGGGGCGAGGGAATTCGTCGTGCAGGAAGCATTGGAGATAATGTGCATTTTCTTCGGGTCATAGGTCTCTTCATTCACGCCCAGCACGAAGGTTCCATCAATCTCATCCTTGCCGGGAGCGGAGAGGATCACCTTCTTCGCACCGGCCTTGAGGTGGAGCGAGGCATCTTCCTTTTTGCAGAATTTGCCCGTGCACTCGAGGACGATGTCGACCTTGAGCTCCTTGTGCGGAAGGGTGGAGGGATCTTTGGTCTGCATCACGGTGATCTTTTTGCCCTTCACTGTCAGCATTCCGTCTTTGAACGAAGCGCCGCAGTCGTAGTGCCCATAGTTACTGTCGAATTCCAAAAGGTGCGCGAGCGTTGCTCCGTCGCCCGGATCATTGATGAGCACGACATTCAGATCCGGATGGTTTTCCAGAATCAAGTGGAGTGCCTGGCGTCCGATGCGTCCGAAACCGTTGATGGCAATGTTCATGGAAGAAGAGGGAAGTCGGGGCCGAGTATACAGTATGGAGTATGCAGTATGCAGTATTCTGGATGGGAGCCTTGTCTTTATGTTTCTTCTGTCTATACTTGTTTTGTGAGTACTGATGCGAGAAGTTTTGAGGACAAACTGGAGGAATTACGCGCACTCAATGCGGGGCTTGGCGAAGTTGATGTGGAACATGATGTTTCCACTGAAGTTGAAGTGCTTGTACAACGATTTCCAAATGTTTTGCGAGACCTTCTCACTCACTATGAGCCACAAGTGTTAGAGGTTCTGCGAAGAGAGGGGAATCTCTTTCGCAAAGTTGCCACAGATCTTCCTAGAGCTTGCGATACATGTCTTGCATCAGGAGAGTGTCCTTCTCCAGGAGCGGAGACTCGCACACTAGAATCCCCTCAATTTTCCGCTTCTTGAGCACCTTCAAAAAATCCCTCCACTTGGCATCGCTCCTCTGCAGCGGCAGGTGATGGCGTTCGCCTTTCGCCGTGTAGGCTATCCCTGAGAAGTGCATGTGTACATGCCTCAGAGCACCTGTTCCCAGGTGCGTGGCATAGAGGTCGAACATGTCGTTCCACTCCTCTGCGGAATTCACCTTGCCGTTTTCCCGTGCGTGCATGTGCGCCGGATCGACACAGGGGTAATTGCCGAACTCTTTGCTGACTTTCAATACATCTTCCAGCGTGCCGAATTGTGTTTGTTTGCCCATGGTTTCATACGCCAGATTCACATGCGGAAAGAGTGCGTGTTTGTTTCGCATAATGTCTTCCGTCGCTCTGCGCACGTTCTCCAGTACTTTTTCCGGCGGCAGTCCCAGATTGAATGCGGCATGCACGCACACGGACGAGGCTCCGCAGAGCTCGGCCATGGCGAGGGCGTCCAGTACACGCCTTTTACTCGCGGCGAGCTTGGCGCGGTCCGGCGTGTTCAAATTGACGAAGTAGGGTGCGTGAACGGTGAGCGTGATGCCAAGTGTCTCCGCCGTTTCGCGGATTTCAGCCATCCGCTCTTCGTTCTTGGGCACATTCTGCACCCACTCAATTTCCATGGCCCTGATTCCCAGTTTTTTGGCGCGCAGTAATCCCTCCACTGTTCCACCGGGCTTGGGAGTGGAGAGGGGAGTGCCGGCAACGGCAAAGCGGAGCACGAGGGAAGTATACAGGGGTGAGTATGCAGTATGCAGTACCGTCTTTTATGGAGCCTCATCGCAACTCGCTGTATACTGCATACTGAATACTACATACTCTGACTGTGGCTCTCTCCAAAGATATCATCGACAGAACGCTAGAAACGAAACAGGGTGAAGTCGCGTATCAGATTGTCGAAAAGCTCACCGATTTCGGCTTTGACACGTGGTGGGTGGGCGGCGGCGTGCGCGACATGGCGCTGGGCGGGTTTCCGCTGGATATCGACATCGCAACCGCTGCGACTCCGGATCAGGTGCGTGCCCTCTTTTCCAACACCGTCGGTTCCACCGGCGAGCAGTTCGGGAGCGTGATCGTGCGCATCAAGGGACTCAACATGGAGGTGACGACGTTCCGCGAGGATGATGAGGTGTCCGATGGCAGACATCCGGAGTCCGTCGTGTTCGGCAAGCGGGAGCAGGATGCCAAGCGGCGCGACATCACGATCAATGCGCTCTACTGGAATCCGATTTCTCGTGAGCTCTACGATCCTTTCAACGGCGAGGCGGACCTGAAAGAACGACTCATCCGCTTCATCGGTGATCCCGGAACGCGCATCAGGCATGATGCGCTCCGGTTACTGCGCGTTATTCGTTTCCGCGCATTACTGAACGGCCAGTATCATCCGGAAACCTACCGCGCCCTCACCGAGCAGGCGGAGCTTGTGGAATCGCTCTCGGGCAGCCGCTGCCTGCGGGAGCTTGAAAAGATGCTCACGGGACCTCACCCTGACCGTGCGTTTGAGGATCTGTGGGAGACGCGGATCTTAAGCTTCCTGATCCCCGAGCTCTATGCCTGCAAGGGCATCGCGCAGCCGAAGGATTACCATCATGAGGGTGATGTGTGGGATCACACGATGAAAGCGCTCAAAGCATTCCTGCCCGAGCACGGGCCGGATGTGCGGTGGGCGACGCTCTTTCATGACTGCGGCAAAGCCGTGACGTTCGAGACGAAGGAGCGTATTCGCTTCGATGAGCATGCGCCTGTTTCAGCGGATCTCGCAGATACGGCGTTGCACCGTCTGCAGGCGACCGGACACCGGATGCATAAGATCCACTGGCTCGTGGCTCACCACATGATGATGGGGTTCTTTGCCGAGATGACCGTGGAGCGAAAATCGCACTGGTACTTCCACCCGTGGTTTCACGAGCTGCTGCAGCTTTTCTGGCTCGATATTGCCGGAACGGACCCGCAGGATTACACCCTGTATGGCGAGATTCTGCAGGATTACCATCACTTCTTAGACGAGCATCCGCGCCCGCCCAAGCAGCTGCTCACGGGCGATGAGATTATGGAGATTCTCAGCCTTGCTCCCGGCGAGAAGGTGGGGGAGGTGATTCAGGCGCTCCACGAAGCGCAGATTCGCGGCGAGATTTCAAGGAAGAGTGAGGCAAAGGCGTTTATCAAGAAGATCGCAAGGGGTATGGAACGGGGATGATGCAATTCCCTGAAAACTGCATACTTTTCCCTGTATACTTTCTTCAAGGGCGAGCCACGTCAGTCGCGACTGATGTGGCGAGTAGCTCCCAACTTCACACCATGGGCGAGTAGCTCAGTTGGTTAGAGCACGGGACTTATAAGCCCGCGGTCGGTGGTTCAATTCCACCCTCGCCCACCATTCGACTCGTCGCCTACGGCGAACTTCGCTCATGGTCCTCACCCCTGGTGCCGTTCGGTTTCGGGTGCCTGCATTTAGAAGAGTGTGGGAAGTTTGAATTTCTTCATCCTCGTTTTCTCCAAGGAGCATGTTCCGTTCAGATGACGGAATCTCTTCCTGCAATCAGTGAA
>JAQTQU010000043.1 GCA_028712095.1 Candidatus Peribacteraceae bacterium | reverse complement strand
GGCGCTCGACAAGTTCCTTGGCATGCAGGGGGGTATTCCTCCCGCGCTCATGGAGGTGGAAGGCATGGGGCTCAAGCGTGCCTGCCAATTGCAGATGGCACTCGGTATTCAGACGGTCGCCGATCTCATCAACGCGGCAGAGAAGGGAAAACTCAACGGACTCCCCGGTTTTTCTGAAACGATGCAGGCGAAGCTGCTCGAGAATGCCAAGCGTGTCGGGGAGCGTATGCGCCGTTTTCCCCGTGAAGAAGTGAAGGATGATGTGGTCGCGCTCCTCAAGAAAATTCGCGGTGTCCGTGGCATTGAACGCTGCGAAGTCGCCGGTTCGTTCCGTCGCGGGCAGGAAACAGTGGGCGATATCGATGTCCTCGTTGTCACCCGATCAGCCGCGGCTGTGAGCGATGCCATTGCGGAACTCCCGATCGTCCGGGATGTCGTCGCGCATGGCAAAAAGAAACTCTCGTTTGATTTGAAGTCCGGTATCCGCGTGGATATCCGCTTCGTGAAGCGCGATCAGTGGGGTGCGGCGCTCCTCTACTTCACCGGCTCCAAAGAGCACAACATCGCGCTCCGTAAAAAAGCGATGCGGCGCGGGTGGAAACTCAATGAATACGGACTCTTCTCGGGAGACAACGTCATCGCTTCACGCGAGGAGGCAGACATCTACAAGGCGCTGGACATGGCGTACGTCGATCCGTCGCGACGTACGGACGTACTGCCGTAGCGCAGCCATGCTCACTTCACCTGCACTGTCTTGACTGTGTTGGCAATCACCGGAGAGCATGCCGCGGCGAACGCGGTTTTTTCTGCAGCAAAGACCAGCGAGTAAAACTGGTTCCCGCTCGTGACGTAACCGTACTGGTCCGAACGGATCGTGCGGTTTTCGATGCCGAATTCCCCTTCGACATGACTCGATGTTTTCGTGATGTTCTTCTGTAAGATGCGGATATTAGCCTGCGCGATCTGCTCACTTAAGAGCCGCTCGAGGGCCGTCTGAAAATCCTCCCCGGCGGGAAGCATGCGGGCGGTCACCACCAGTGCGCACCCTGCATTGCTCACGGCGACTCTGTTTCTCTCTGGTTCCAGGATCATCTGTCTGCTCATCACGGGCCAGTCCGGATATGAGAAGGAAAAATCCTCGTCCGTATATGACGTCATGGGCTGGTCGACAGGGACCGGCTGGAGCGTGTTGGCAGGTTTTGTTGATGGAATGACGGCTTGCGTGCAGGGGACCGTTGGCATGGCTGCGGAGGGATTGCCGTGCTTGATCCACTCGCCGTTGACGCAGAGCCACGAGTCTTCACCCGAGGCGGCTCTGAGCCAGAGAGCGGCACTCATTACTCCGGCAACAATGAGGGCAAGAACAATAATGCGAAGATTGATGAGATTCTTCATAACGCGAAGCATAGTCCAACTAATCGCAAATCCCAACGAGCATTTCCTGCGGGAAGGCATCGGCCCTGAGCGCGGGGCAGTCCACCGAACCGTTCCCTTCGAACACGATGCGCCAGATGCCGTTCTTTTGGGATGCAAGGACGATGCCTCCCGGCGAACCAGCCGGACCGAAGCGCACAGACGCCCTTGCGTGGGTTTCCGTCTGCTGTTCCATAGTCAGAGAAATTTTCTCCTGCGAATCCCCATGCCGTTGGGCGAGTTCCCATGCAATCGCCTCAAATGCGGACGAATAGCACGCTTCCTCCCACGCGCGCATGCATTTTTGTTTCGGTTCGCACCACGTGTACCCGGCCGAAGGGATGCAGCCGTGCGTATCGCGGTCCCCTCCAACCAGAGGGGGAGTCGGCTCCTTCGTCGAGGATGACGTCAGGGAACAGGCGCTGAGCAGGAGTGCGAGCGCGAGGAGAGTGAGGCGTTTCATGGAGATGGGGGGAAAAGAAGGCGTAGAAACAATATCCTTCGATTCACATTTCTCACGCAGGTTACTCCACCTGTATAGCGTGGGATAGATGGGCGTGCAAAGTGATGGGCAGTTCTATTCCTCGCTTCGCTTGTCGCTCACTGTCATTCGCGTCCCTTAGAAATGGTGGCCCGAATCCCGAACGGAAGTGAGGAGTGAGGACCATGAGCGAGCTCCGCGTATGCGGGCGAGTCGAATGGCGGAGAGGGAGGGATTCGAACCCTCGAGACCCTTGCAGGTCTACGCGCTTTCCAAGCGCGCGCACTAGGCCACTATGCGACCTCTCCATGCAGGCTACTCTAGCAAGGGAGCGTGCGTGAAAGAAGAAGGATCGACGGAGAAGTATGCGGTATGCCGTATGAGGTATGCAGTATGCAGCATACTGCATACTTATCCCTGCATACTTCTCAGGATTCGAGAAACAACAGCAACCTGCGGCTCATTCTTTGCTGCACAGACATTTACACATCCACTTGGACCACATCGTGAGTGATACGATGAATGCCAGCAGTGCGAGAGAGCCATTCGTGCTGCCGAAGGTCATGCCATTGAGGCCGAAGTGGGAGCGATATACCCCCACGAAGGCAGTGATGGTGGTCAGGAAGAGCAGCAGGCAGATGATCCAGTTCACTGCAGTGCATGCGCCGGAGCAGGAACAGCTTTTCATAGGGGATAGGGTTAAGGATAGGGCCAGAGTAGGGTTGTTCAGTTCCGTTCACAATGACAGGCTCCCCTCCTTTCTGTTCACATAGTATTTCCGTATCGAACTGTTTCCTCTTTGCGGTATGCTGCTGCCATGAAGATCTCCCTCGATTGGCTTTCGGATTTCATCATATGGAAAGAGAAGGATCCGCGCGTGATCGCGGAGCGTCTCACCGCATCAACGGGTGAAGTGGAGGAAATCGAAGAACAGGGGCTTCATCTGGCTGGTTGCTGTGTCGGGAAAGTGCTCACGCTCGCCAAGCACCCCAATGCCGACCGCCTTTCTCTCTGCGATGTTCAGACCGACCAAGGCGTAAAACAGGTGGTCTGCGGCGGGACGAATTTGCGTGTGGGGATGCGCGTGGCGTTCGCCCACGTGGGAACGATGGTCACGGGTCCCGAAGGCGAGCCGTTCCTCCTTCAGAAGGCGAAAATCCGCGGAGAGGAGAGCGACGGGATGATCTGTGCCTCTTCGGAATTGCATCTTATGGATCGCTTTCCCGCGTTCCCGGAACAAGGGGAGCGTCCCGTCCTGGATCTGGGAGATGGCGATGCGGGCGTCGGAACCCCTCTTCGGGAGCATCTCGGCCTTACGGATACCGTTTTACATGTCGACAACCATGCCATCACGAACCGGCCTGACCTCTTTTCGCACGTCGGGTTTGCGCGGGAGTGCGTTACTTTGGGGCTGGCCGTATGGAAGAAAGAGAAGAAAGTCAAAGAGCCCGTGTTTCCGAAGGCCGCGCCTCCGTTCGCGATCGTCATTGAGCAGAAGAAGCTCGTGCCGCGGTACTTCGGGTGCATGATCCATATCGGCGCGCTCGGCGAAACGCCCGAATGGATGCGTCAGCGTCTGGAAGCCGTGGGGAGCCGTTCGATCAATCTTCCCGTCGACATCACAAACTACGTCATGTTGGAGTGCGGGACGCCGCTACACAGTTTTGATGCCGATGATCTCAAGGGAATAGTGCATATCCGCGCCGCTCGGGAGGGGGAGAGAATTCTCACACTCGATCACATTGAGCGAACATTGCCAGCCGGCGCCCCGATCATCGCCGATAGCGAAGGGATTTTCGATCTTTTGGGCGTAATGGGAGGATTACGCAGCTCCATGAAGCCCGAAACACGCCATCTGTACCTGCAGAGTCCCGTTCCGGATCCCGTGGCTATTCGCACGGCGATCATCGGCACGGGGCATCGCACTGATGCCGCGACAATTTTTGAAAAAGGCGTTCCCCCGATCATGGCAAGACGGGGGTTCTTCCGTGCTCTCGAGCTTTTTCTCACGCTCGTCCCGGGTACGACTGTCACTTCCCGGCTCGTGACGTGGGGCACGGACGGGGCCCCCAAACCGATCCGTTTCTCCGCGAAGGACGCGGAGCGAGTCCTTGGAACGCCAGTATCGGAGAAGACGGCGAAAAAGATCCTCACGGACCTGGGCTTCAAGGTTGGTCGCGGCACCGTGACGCCCCCCCTCTGGCGTATCAAAGACATCGCGGGTTCCCATGATCTTGTCGAAGAGGTGGGTCGGGTGATGGGGTACAACCGGATCACCCCCACGCTCCCCGCTGCGTCCGTTTGCCTTCCTCCGCGGGAGCGTCGTGTCCACGTTCTGCGTGACAGTCTGAAAGAGCAGGGCTTCACCGAGGTCGTGCCGCTCTCGCTCCTCGGCCCCGATCTCCTGACGAAGTGCGGCCTGGAACCTTCTGAAGCGATTCCCGTGCTCAACGCGCTCGGGGAGGAGCTGAGCGTGCTTCAGACATCGGTACTGCCGCGTCTGCTTGAACACGCCTCGCAGAACTTTCTTCAGGTGGAGGATGCCGTTCGCACGTTTACCTGTGCGCATGCGTTCCGTGAGTGCGGGGAGGAGTGGCTTGAGTGTGGTATTCTCATGGCGGAACGAAGATCGCTTCCGCTCTCTGCAACGCCGTTTCTCGTCTTAAAGCAGCTCGTCAGCGATGAGCTCACCGGCAGCGGCATCGCGCTTGAGGTGCGGGAAGCGACGAAAACGCCCCCGTTCGCGCATCCCGGTCGCAGTGCGGAGCTTCTGATTGAGGGAAAGACTATTGGTGTGGTCTGCGAGCTCAAGCCGTCGGTCTCTTCGGCTTTCGATCTGCCGGGCCGTGCGGCTGTCGTCCTTCTTGATCTTACAAAGCTCCTCGCTCTCCCGTCCGAGACGGCGGTCTTCACGCCGATTTCGCAGTTCCCCTCCATCACGTACGATCTGACGGTCACGCTGGATGCGTCACAGAAGAGCGCGGATTTCATCACGAAGGTGCGCAAGAGCTCTCCGCTGCTTGCCGATGTATCCGTTGTGGATCTGTACGAGGGCGGCCGCACCCACGAAGGGGTGCAGCTTCCCAAGGGGGCGTACAACCTGACGGTGCGTTGCACATATCGCTCACCGGATCGGACGCTCACGGAGGAGGAGGTGAAGCGGGAACATCAGAAGATCCTGGAACTTGTCGGGAGCAAAGTGGCCTGAAGGGAATTTTGCTGACTGTGTGTTATTGACGGGGGAAGGGAACTGTCGTACGTTTGCCGTGGCAATGCCGCTCCGCGCTTCCATGACGGGCACCAAGGGTACCAAGAAGTCCCCCGTACGGGAGAGCGGCTCGACACGCGCATAGGCGCCTGATACCGGTCGATTCCGCCTCTCTCCCGCAAGGAGAGTGGCATTTTTTCATTCCCCCTATCGTCCATGGAACGCATTCCTCCTTCCGCCACCGGCAGCCAGGTCCTGCGCGATGCAGACAATCTGGTCGTGAAGATCGGCGGCGAAAATTCCGCGCAGTTCGGTCGCAACTTTCTCGGCGCACACGACAGGATCGCACGCGGGCAGCACGTCACGCATGTCATTTCGGCCCTTCGGGGCGCGCGCAACGGAGGTTTCAATACCACATCGCATCTGATTGATGTCGCGCGCGCATTGCATCGGCATGATGTTCCGGAAGCACTCAGTCTCGTCGCGGAGATCGCGGAGTGGACGCGTGATGCGATTCGGCAGGATCTCTCTGCCGATTCCTCACTTGTGCCATCTGAGCGTGCAGGGCTTTTCCCCTATCTGACGCAAGCCGTTGACCAGCACGTACAGCAGCTTCGGCTGCACATCCTGAGCCATACACATGGCGTCCTCCATGCCGTTGGCGAGGATTGGGTGCTGCGCAATGGCGATCATTTCTCCATCACCGGATGGGGTGAACATCTGGCCCAGGCTCTGCATTGGCGCACGGGCGAATGGCGCGGGCAGGCGACGGCGGCGCTTCATGTTGAGGGAATGGCTTCCGTACTTTTCGGCACGCAACCCGAGCGGCTCATCGAAGATCCTTCGCTGTCTGTTCAGTGTGTCGATGTTCTGCGGGAGCACCTGCGGCAACATCTGGGAAAGCACCAGGAAGCGGGATACCGGTACACAGTGGCGCCTGGTTGGTTCCCGATCTTGGCCACGGAGCGGGGGTACAGCGATACGGGTGCGGCTCTCGTCGCGCAGGCGCAACAGCGGGTCCATGGATCTGTCGTATGCCTGATCCGCAAAATGCATCCTGTTTGTACATCCGATCCTGCTGCAGGAGAGAGCGAAGTCATTCCCCGGCTCGACTATGCTCAGGCGTTGCCCATGGTGCAGAAAGGAGGAATTGCCGCCGGCGTTATCCATCCGCAGGCACTGCGCATGCTGGCGGAGTCGCATATTCCGATCGTGGTTTCCAGCCCGGATGATGAGGAAACGGAGCGCACAACGCTCATTGCGGATCCGTCGCGATAAGGGGGTATAATTCTCTTCCAATGCGGCCGCATATTTCCACCGGCACGGGCGACGATGGGACGACCGGCCTCCTCAAAGGCGAACGTGTGCCCAAGTCCGCACTTCGTATTCATGCCATCGGTACGGTCGATGAACTCAATTCCATTTTGGGCGTTGTGCTTTCTGAAGTTGGCCTTCCCGATGATCTTCGCAAAGAGATCGAACGCGTCCAACGCGCCCTTTTTAACGTGGGGGCGGATCTTGCGTCGGCTTCTGGCAGCCCGAGGCTCCCGGCCATGTCCATCGGCGAGCTGGAACAGTGGGGTGCGGCTATGGAGCAGGCGTTGCCGTCGCTCGGGAATTTCATCCTTCCCGGCGGGTCCAAAATCGCCGCACTGCTCCATCAGGCGCGCGCCGTCTGCCGCCGCGCCGAGCGGTGGGTGGTGGGGCTGAATCATGAGGGGAAAACCTGCGGTTTTCCCCTCATGGGCACCCCTTTCCCTCGACGGTTGCGCTCCAGCGTTGGGGCCCGCGAGACCCAACGCTTCGCGCGTTCATTCGCTGGCTCTTCCAAATCCTGCGTTTCTGATGCGACTTCACAGAGTTCAGGGGTCAATACGAATGTGCTGGTATATTTAAACCGGCTGAGTGATTGCCTCTTCCTGGCGGCGCGCATGGCGAATCGCGCGAAAGAGCATCCGGAAGTCGAAATCAGGTCACCGGAACCTGCGGCAGCCCCAGCACGTTCCAGAAATTGAGGATCACCAGAAAGGTGAAGAACGCGAGGAGCGGTACGCCGATCACCATCAGGAGCGGTGCTGAAACTCCCTCGGTCCGTTTCACACTGCGATACAAACTTGTTCCGCCGTAGAGTGCCGCCACGAGGGCCAGTGGCAGGTCGGCGATCTTCAGCCACCATTCCGACCATGGGAGCCCGATTTGATTTCTGAGGAGCAGGTAACTCACGAAGAAACTGCCCGCGAGCAGGTAGAAGAGCATTGCCGAGAGACGATGGAGAGACTGGCTCATGCTGTCATCCTAGCTCAAGTCGGATGAACAGGGCAGGTTGGAGAGGTTACAAGAGGTTAGAGAGGCCTGAAAGGTTTCAGAGGTTTTCCTCAAACAGGGATTCTCGGAGAAAACCTCTCCAACTTCCCTCACTTCTACAACTTCTCAAACCTCATTTCTTTCCTTTTCGCTGCACCACCAGACGCGCGCGCCCCTTGCGCCTGCGGCGGGCGATTACTTTCTGGCCATCACGTTTCTGCATCCGCTTGAGGAAGCCGTGCTTGCGCATACGCCGACGCCACTTGAGTTTTCCTTGCATGGGAGATTTGTAGCGGAGCAAGCCTACAGAGCCAATAAAGGGCGGTCAAGAAATATCATTGCCTCATTACACGTGGTATGGAAACTTTTCTTTCGTGGGGGCTAGGGCACCTTGTTCGGTTCCCTAAGCCCCCACACCCCTTTACCCTCCTAACAGTAAACCGCATCAAAATATGGGCGTATTTCCTGATAGGAACTCTTATTTTCTAAACGGACGTATGTGTTTCTGTTTTGTTTGTGTTTCTGTGTGTGTTTCTTCATTACTTCCCTTCAGAAGGGTTCCTCCCTAGACTCCTCTGCGATGTACACCCTCGAGCGTCTTTCCTCCGGTTTGCCCGTCCTGACCGCTCCAAGCGAGGGAGTGGAATCCGCCACGGTCATGGTGTTCGCCGGTGCGGGGTCGCGCTACGAACAGCAGAAGGACCGCGGCATCAGCCACTTTCTGGAGCACATGTTCTTCAAGGGCGGCGACAAATACCTGACGACGAAGGACGTGAGCGCGGCGATCGAAGGAGTGGGTGGCGACTTCAACGCGTTCACGGGCAAGGAGTATGCGGGGTACTACGTGAAGGCAGCGGCGAAGCACCTCGATCTTTCGTGTGACGTCCTGAGTGACATGCTCCTCAATGCCAAGTTCCCGCAGGAGGAGATTGAGAAGGAGCGCGGCGTGATCATGGAGGAGGAGCGCATGTACCAGGACACGCCCATGTACCGCGCGGGCTGGGATTTCGAGCAGCTTCTGTACGGCGACCATCCGCTGGGATGGGATACCATTGGCACGGAGAAAGTGATCCGGTCGGTGATGACGAACGATTTCCTGCAACACAAAGAGGCGCTCTACACGCCCGATAATCTCGTCCTCGCTTTTGCCGGCAGGGTGGATCAGGCACAGGCGCGCGGTCTTGCCGGGAAGTTTTTCAAAGGTATTGCAGGAAAGAAGAAGAACAGGTTCGCTGCGTTCGATACCTTCGGTTCCGATCGTGTGTACCTGCGCACCAAGAAAACGGAGCAGGCCCATCTCGTTTTGGGTGTTCCCGGTGTTGGCGCGCTCGATAACGATCACTTCGCCCATAAGCTGTTGGCCATCATCCTCGGCGGCAACATGAGTTCGCGGATGTTCCTGAATATTCGAGAGGCGAAGGGACTCTGCTACTACATCTCGACGGAGGTGGACAGCTATCTGGATGCCGGATCCCTCTCCACGCGTGCCGGCGTGGACCAGTCGCGCCTGCACGAGGCCATCTCACTCATCATCCACGAGTATGACGAGTGTGCGAAGAAGGGGATCACCGATGAGGAGCTCACCCGTGCCAAAGATTATTTCACGGGCCGCGTCACGCTTTCTCTCGAAGATACCGAGGAGCGGGCGCACTTCTACGGCAGGCAGCAGCTGTTGTACCCCGAGGTGCGCGATCTTCCACAGTATTTCAAAGAAATCCAGTCTGTGACGAAGGAACAGGTGAATGCGCTCGCCAAGCGGCTTCTGACGCATAGGGCGCTCCGGCTCGTCGTGATCGGGCAGGAGGAAAACAAGGCGAAGCTGGAGGGATTGATTGCATGAACAACAAGATGGGCTTTGAGATTGGGCAGAATATTTCTTGTTCCCCGCATACTGCGTACTGCATACTGCGTACTACTTATGGAACGCACTCTCATCCTCCTCAAGCCCGATGCCGTTTCAAAAAAGATCTGTGGCAAAGTGCTTTCGCGCTTCGAAGAAGCGGGCTTAAAAGTCTGCGGCATGAAGATGATTCGCTTGCAGCCGTCGCTCCTGCGCGAGCACTACGCGCACATCGCGGACAAGCCTTTCTACCCCGAGGTCGAGCAATTCATGGCATCCGTCCCCGTGATCGCCATGGTGCTGGAAGGAAAAGAGGCCGTCGCGAAGGTGCGTGAGATGCTGGGTGTCACCGACAGCCGCAAGGCCGCCCCAGGCACCATCCGCGCGCAGTTTGGCAAGGATCAGATGGTCAATGTGGCCCACGCTTCGGACAGCCCGGAGACGGCGGAAAGAGAAGTCAAAAGATTTTTTACGGAAGATGAGGTGTTTGAATACTAAGAAGCTAACAAGCTCACTCGTCGATTTCCTTCCCGACCTTCTGCTTGAGTGGCGGCTGTGTTGTAGGCTTGACCACGGGCACACCCGGCTCTTCGTGGGCAAAGAGCCACTCCATGGCCGCATCCAGCTGGGGATCTGATTTTGCAGCAGTGTCCTGCGGTGTGCGGTCCACTTCGATATCCGGATGGATGCCTTCTTTGCTCAAATCTTTCCCTCCCGGTGTCAGCCAGCGGGCGACGGTCACGCGCAGGCTGCTTCCCCCCGGCAGGTCGAAGACCTCCTGCACCGTTCCTTTGCCGAAGCTCGTCTTGCCGATGATGATGCCCCGCTTGTGATTCTGAATCGCTCCGGCAAAGATCTCGGAAGCGGATGCGGAACCTTCGTTGATGATCACGGCTAACGGCAGATCAGGTTCGAGGGGGCGGCCGTTCACATAGTGCGAGACGGGTTCTCCTTCGCGGCGCTGCACCGTGACCACCTTGCCCTGTTTGAGGAAGATCGATGCGAGCTCCACGGCGCCGTCCAAGTACCCGCCGCCGTTATAGCGCAGGTCAATGACGATGCCGGCAATCGGTTTCTCGCTCCGAATGAAGTCGCGTACGGACTCTTCCACCTCCTGCACGGTATTGTCGCCGAATTGGTTGATGCTGATGACTCCGATCGAGCCGCTCCCCGTCTCCTTGACGGAAAATTCCACGCTGGGGATTTGGATGTCGTCGCGCTTGATCGTCAGTTCCACGGGTTCTGTTTGATCCTTGCGCACAATAGTCAGTTTCACGCTCGTTCCTTTCGGTCCGCGAATGCGCTGCACGACATTCGTGAGCGTTTCGCTGGTCACATCCGTTCCATCCACCATGATGATTGTGTCTTCCGGCAGTAAACCGGCCTCCTGTGCAGGAGAACCCTTGAGAGGCGCCACGACCACGATACTGCCGTCCTTCATCGTGAGC